>JBNMLQ010000126.1:0-4110 GCA_050874925.1 Candidatus Enterosoma sp.
CAAGCATTCCAGAATCTTTCGATCGGTATCATCCAAACCAAGGTCATCGATAGACAAAAAGGACATGGCCTGCAACGCACAGTCGATGTCAATGACCGCCTTGCCTAAATAAGTCGCATAATCGCGGACACGTCGAAACAATCTGTTTGCGATTCTTGGCGTTCCCCGGCCCCTGAGAGCAATCTGATAGCAGGCTTCCAAAGTGATGGGGAAATGCAATGCACGGCTTGTCCTCTGAATGATTTCAAGAAGTTCTTCCGGAGAATAATACCGCAGCTGAAGCAAAATGCCGAATCGATCTCTTAAAGGTGCCGAAAGACCTCCGGCATCCGTCGTGGCACCGATCAAGGTGAAGGGTGGCAGTGGAATGGTCAAAGTCCTGGCATCCGATCCTTTACCGACAATGATGGAGAGGGAAAAGTCTTCCATCGCACCATAGAGAACTTCCTGGACCTGTATGGGCATTCTATGGATTTCATCAATAAAAAGGACGTCACCCGGATTGAGGCTGGAAAGGATGGCAGCCAAATCACCTGTACGGACCAATGAGGAACCATTGGTAAATTTGATATCCGCATCCATTTCATTGGCAACACAGCTCGCAAGAGTCGTCTTGCCAAGTCCTGGAGGTCCGAAAAACAAGATATGATCAATAGTCTCGTTACGTTTTTTTGCGGCAAGTATCGAAATATTCAGAGATTTTTTGATTTCATCCTGGCCGATATAGTCTTTCAAAGACTTCGGTCGCAACGATGTGTCGACGTCATCGCCCTTCTCATTAAGCTCACGGGCAACGATATCCTTGGTCTGATTATCTTCCATGCTTATTTTCCGTTAAGAAGAAGCAAAGCCTTCTTCAGATATTGATCGGCAGTGAGGTCGTTTTCCGAAATTTGGTTCAGTGCCTCATTGATTTCAGCTTCTTTGAAGCCAAGGGACTTCAGTCCCTCCCTGGCAGTGTCCATTTCTTTGTTTAGCGTCTTGCTGGAAGCATCCAATAGAAGCAGTTTCCCTTTTAAGTCAAGGATAAGCTGACTTGCTGATTTTTTGCCGATGCCTGGAAGTCTCATCAAGAAAGAGGAATCCTGATTTTCTATCGCATCAGCAAGCCTTTCAACACTCGTTGAAGAAAGACATGTCAAAGCGGTCTTCGGTCCGATTCCTTTGACACTCGTCAAAGCAAGATACATCTTTTTTTCCTGTAAAGTCTGGAAACCGACAAAATAGGATTCGTTCTCATTCGAGACAAGGGAGACATAGACAAACATCGTCTCTCCAATCGGAAAATCTTCAGGATGAGCAACCATGACGTCATAGCCGACGCCACCGCACTCAACAACCAAAGAGTCAGAAGTGTGTAATGTAATGATTCCGTGTAAATAGTAATACATAGTCCCCTCCTGATATATATTGTCTCAAAGCAAAGAAAATAAACGCTTCTCAGTCAAAATATTCAAATTCATAATCGTCAAGCAACACCGTATCGCCGTTTTTTGCACCAGCCTCCTGCAAGGCCTTGTCGATTTCAATAGAATCAAGATAGGCAAGAAGCCTGTCGACGCCTTCGTCTGTCTTGAGATTTATCAACCTCTTGGTACGGACAACACGTTCACCCAGGATCTCAAAATACCCGTCTTCCCTCTTGACAATCTGATATATAGGTTTTTTTCCTCGATCCATGTTCTTCGCCGAATAAACAACTTCTTCGTCGTCCTTTTCTTCGGCATTCTCTCGTTCAGCCTTTTTGCTATCACTTACGATTTTGTAGAGTTTCCGCATCAAAGACTTGAGATTTTTGCTTTCCTTGGCGGAAATGCAAAATACGTCATACCCTTCATCGGTCAGTTTGTCTTTCAATTCCTTGGTTACAGCCTCAAACCCGGGAACATCCGTTTTATTCAGAGCTACAATCATCTTTTTCTTCTTCATCTTATCAGAATAAGAATAAAGTTCATTATTGATGGCAACAAAATCCTGATAAGGATTCGCATCCCTTGTCACATCGATGATATGAAGAAGAACACGGCATCTTTCAATATGTCTCAAGAAAGTATAGCCAAGTCCCTTCCCTGAGCTTGCACCATCAATCAATCCCGGAAGATCCGCCAAAACAAAAGACTTGTCAGGTTCGACAAAACAGACACCTAATTGTGGCTCTAGCGTGGTGAATTCATAATTGCCTACTTGAGCATTCGCTCTGGTGACTGCGGAAAGCAATGTTGATTTTCCTACATTCGGATAGCCAACCAAACCAACATCAGCCAAAAGCTTCAATTCAAAATAAAAAGTCTTTTCTTCTCCTGGCATACCATTTTCGGCAATGTTAGGGGTTCTTCTCGTAGGGGATTTGAAAGTAGCATTTCCCCTTCCGCCTCTTCCGCCCTTGACAGCAAGATAAGTATCGCCATGATGAATCAAGTCAGCCAATTGCCTTCCTTCCTCATCTTCAACGACGGTACCGCAGGGAACACGAAGATAGATATCCTTTGCATCCTTGCCATATTGAAGTTTTGTCTTACCATTTTCACCAGGTTCAGCTTTAACGACTTTTCCAAAGCGATATTCCTGAAGAGACTCTACTCCGTTGTCAGCAATCAAAAAAATGGATCCGCCCTTACCGCCGTTTCCACCATAAGGTCCGCCTTTTTCTACACTTTTTTCACGACGAAACGCAATAGCTCCGTCGCCGCCCTTGCCAGAGGCAAGAACTACTTTGACTTTATCATGCATATGAAGCCTCCGAAAAAGAAAGGCTTCGGTTATCCCGAAGCCTAATACAACAAAAAGATAAGTTACTTACCAGCGACTTCAGGTTTTGTCGGATAGACAGAGACTTTCAATCTGCGGCGATCAAGTCTCTCATACTTGACATACCCATCAATGGTAGCAAAGAGTGTGTCATCGCCAGCTCTCTTGACATTATTACCAGGATGAATCTTCGTTCCTCTCTGGCGATAAATGATGGAACCGGAATGAGCCCACTGACCGTCACAAAGTTTGGCACCTAATCTTTTCGAATTAGAATCACGGCCGTTCTTTGTGGAAGTGACACCCTTATGGGATGCAAAGAGCTGAATGTCTAATACTAAATTCAGTTTCATTTTTTACCTTCTTTCCTAGAGACATCTACGATTTCCACATTACGTGGATAAGAATCAGCAATTGTCTGAAGTTGCACAATAAGAGTCTCCAGAACAATCTTATCATGCAAATCCGCTTCTTGGATTTCCTTTAATTCAGAATTTCCTGAGCAGATATGAATCGAATAACATTCGCTATGGTTCAAAGCGTTCAATGCGCCAACCAGACAAGCTGATACACCAGCACATATGACATCTTTTCCGTATTCCAACCCACCATGGCCACGAATGGTCAAATGGGTCAGACGATCATTTTCAACCTCGAATGAGATTTTAATCATTACTTAAGGTCGATAGATTCAACTTTCAAAGCAGTATATGGCTGTCTATGTCCACGACGGACTCTAAGATTGCTCTTAGCTTTGTAACGAAGAACATGGATTTTCTTTTCACGTCCCTGTTTGACAATGCTTGCCTTGACAGTAGCACCTTCAACAAACGGCTTACCAACAAGGACCTGATCTCCATCAACGAAAAGAACTTTGTCAAAAGTTACAGCAGTGTCCTTTTCGCCTTCAATCTTTTCAGTGTAAATGGTTGCACCTACTTCAGCCTTGATCTGCTTGCCGCCAGTTAAAATAATAGCGTACATGTGATTTGCCTCCTTCCTTTAAAAATGATAGTACTAAGTACTCGCACTTGTGGTAATCATACATAAACATGATATTTATAACCACTTCATAGCGGTTGTAGGCTATTGGAGGCCATACAACATTGTTAATTATACTCTTCAGTCAAACGGATATCAATCATTTTTATAAAGAAATCTGAATCCATTTTAATGAAAGGAACCAAAATCCCAATACTACCTGAAACAAAGTAGGAAAACCGTCCCACGCAAAAAGCGGCTGCAGCTATCTTCCCCGCGAGGGTATTTTCGCCGCCAGGGCGCTTAACTTCCGAGTTCGGAATGGGATCGGGTGTGTCCGCCTGGCCATCGCAGCCGCCGATTGGCAGCGTCCCATGCTCC
>JBNMLQ010000127.1:0-4010 GCA_050874925.1 Candidatus Enterosoma sp.
AGATGAAGGGTCTCAGAGAGGAATTCATTGCTGGAATAGTCCAAAAAGACATATCCGTTTTCCTCCACCTTCTTTCTGGCACTTCTTACCATGTAGGTTGCTTCCAAGGGAGAGTGGATCTGATACATGTCAAAGGAAGCAATCTTATCGGAGAGATACCTCAGCATCTGCCCGAAGAGGAAGTTGATATGAGGATATTTCTTGCAAATAGACAGAATCTCATCAAGGTAGTCCTCTGCCTCCTTGGGAAGAGGAATCGTCTTGTCAGGATCGACATCGCATACCTTGGCAGGCTTGACACCCGTCTGAGGGAAATAGCCTTTGGTATAGAACTGTTCATTATAGACAAAGGATTCCCAATAGATCTGCCGACGGAAGGAATTATGCCCCTTGAAGGGTTCCCAGCTGTTAGAGTCATTGAGGTAGCTATATTTCTCGCAAAGTTCTTTCTTGACCTTCTTGGTCTCCTCATCATCCGGCATGGAAGAGAAGTAGTCTTTGACGAAGGTGTCGGCATTCTCCTTGGTCTGGTTGTTGAGTCCGTTCAAATCGATATAGACGACCTTCGGATTCTGGGTCCTGGCAATCTCATCGATGGCGATTTCGATGACCTCGAGATGCGTCGGAGAGGAATCGATGGAATGGGAAGTGATGCCGGCTTGGTGATAGGCTTCCATCGGGATGAATCCATCCCTGACGGTAGAGGATCCGACCATGACAAGGTCCAAGGAATTCCTGCTTTCAAGATAGAAGGTTCCATAGCTAGTCGTGCTCGGACCGAGTTCAAAGAACAGGAAATAAGAAATCAAGGCGATGACAAGAGAGAATATCAGGACAAAGGAGAAGAAGCGGACGAAATGTTTTGTTTTCAGTTTCATCTTTCTTCCTCCTAGAACTGGATATAGCCGAAGTCGAAGTGTGGAAGCCCCGACCCATAGAAGCCAAACCAGATGATACACACGCCCATCAAGACAAGAAGAGCCCACTGCAAGGCAAGGGGTTTGCTATCAAACTTATCCAAGAAGGTCGTCTGTGGATTCTTTTCCTGGATGATATCGATGACAAGGACCGGGATAGAACAGGCCAAGGCTGCGATCATCGAAATATAGCCTAACTGGTTGTTCAGATTGGTGATATCAAAATAGTCACCATAGAAGCTAAAGCATTTGCAAAAGATGGTCCATGCATCCCCTAAAGAAGGAGACATGAAGATGATCTTTCCGATGGCAAGGAGGAAGATGGTCCTGACATGTTGGAAGATGACCCAGAAGATGTTGTTCCTGCACTTTGTCTTCTCATAGAAGCGGTTGATGAGAGGCTGGAAGATGACCGAAAGGATGATGATGGATCCATAATAGAGTCCCCATAGGACATAGTTCCAGCTTGCCCCATGCCATAATCCGGTGACAAACCATACGACAAGAAGACCGAAGATGGCAGGAACCTTCTTACCGAATTCCGGCATGACCTTCTTGGCTGCCTTTCCTAAGGAAAGGGAGAATTTCGAAATGGAGAGAGGATAGAAGACATAGTCCTTGAACCAAGTGCCCAGGGTGGAATGCCATCTTCTCCAGTAATCATCGATACCGATGGCAAAATAAGGATGGTTGAAGTTTTCCGGCAATGTGATGCCCATGCAGTTGCTGATGCCGATGGAGATATCCATATATCCGGAGAAGTCACAATAATCCTGGATGAAATAGAAGAAGACGACAAGGAGGGCTTCAAAGCCAGACAGGGAAGAAGGATTGCCAAAGCCGAACTTCACGAAGACGAAGAGGGTGTCAGCGATGACAAGCTTCTTCATATATCCATAGGCCGTCCTCTTGAGTCCGTCCGTAAAGGTGACATAGTCAAAGTCATGTTCTCCAAAAAGAGTCTCCTTCATCTCCTCATAACGGACGATGGGGCCCTGCATGACCTTGGGGAAATAACATAAAAACAAGGCGAATTTCAAAAAGTTCGTCTCACAGTCGATCTTCTTCCAATAGACATCGGCAAGATAACCGATGGCCTGGAAGATATAAAAGGAGATTCCCAGAGGAAGGAAGAGCTTCAACATAGGAATGCTCGTATCCTTAGAGAACCAATGGATGATGCCGTTGAGATTGGATATGAAGAAGTCCAGATACTTCATGACACCTAGGATGAGAAGGTTGAAGACGATGCCTAGGACAAGATAGGTCTTCTGAATCTTCTTCATCTTGTTCTTATAGGCCTTCTTCTCTTCCAAGGTCATCTCCTTCTTATGCTCAGAAAGATAGTCTTTCTGCTTCTTCTGGCTATGAGAGATGGCTCTGGCAAAGAAGTACATCGAGACGATGCTTGCCGCCATGAAAAAGACAGACTTCCAGCTGATCATGCAATAGAAGGCTAGGGAGCAGACAAGAAGAGAGATGTATCTGTATTTCTTCGGTGTCAGCCAATAGGCAAGGACGGTGATAAGGAAAAAGAAGATAAAGTAAAAGGAGGTATATCCAGAAAACTCGAACGGCGGAAGCTTCATATCAGTCGGAGAGTCTTTCCACCATCTTCACAAGTCCGTCGACGGTATCGAAGTTCTCGTAGCAGATTTCCTTGGGTGAAATCTCGATATCGAATTCATCGGAGAGTTCTCCGACAAGGGTGACGATATCCAAGGAATTCAATGTTCCAGAGTGGACGAGTTCCTTGATGGAACAGAAGTCCGTGACTTCCGGATGCATATCGGATAGGATTTCAAGGATTTTGGTTTTGATTTCAGACATTTTGGTTCTCCATGGTTTCTTTCAGTTTGACGCGGTCGATCTTGCCATTGGCATTCAAGGGCATGCTCTTCAAAAGGATGACCTTGCCAGGCATCATATAACTAGGCAATATCTTCTTGCATTCGTTCAAGATATCGCCGATAGACTTCTCATCATTCAACGTAGCAAATAAGACGATCCTGTCCTTCTTGGAATCATATAGGCAGCAGCAGGAATCGATGTCGGAAAGTGAATTGACGCTCGTCTCGATGTCCTGGAGTTCGATTCTGTATCCCATATGCTTGATCTGGAAGTCCTTCCTCGAACGGAAGACGATATCACCGTCCCTGTCATATTCTGCATAGTCACCGGTATGAAGGAATATCTTTCCGTCTTCAAGGCGGAAGGTAGACCTGTTCCTCTCTTCATCCTTGATGTAACCGAGAGCGACCTGAGGAGAAGAGACACAGATTTCTCCATCCTCCAGCTTCACCTCGTTTCCATAAAGAGGTTTACCCGTCTTCATGGGTTCATCTTCCTTCAAAGGGGAGGTGATCTCATGATAGAGACAGGCTCCGGCAATCTCCGTCGAACCATACCAGTTGAAGTATCTCACATCAGGAAGAGCTTCATACCACATGTTGAAGTACTTTGGTGGGAACACCTCGCCGATGAAGAAGACATACTTCAGGGATTGAGGCTTCATGAACTTCAAGACACGGATTCTGGCAATCATGATGAGAGCCGAAGGCACCCACATGATCATGTCGATATGATTGTCAGACAGATATTCCACCGACTTGTTGGGAAGGGCAAACGTCTCCTTGCAGGGAATATACAGAGTCGACTTCAAAGCCAGGGTCAGATAGATGTCCTTGGCCGAAGCATCGAAATAGAACGGAGTCTGGTTGCAAAGCTTAAGATTCTCAGGGATGAAAGGAAAAGTCTTTCTGAAGTCTTCCACAAAGGAAAGAACGTTCCCGTGGGACTTCTTTACACCCTTTGGCTTTCCGGTAGAACCGGAAGTGAACATCAGATACAGAGGGTTATCCAAAGAATGTCCTTCTTCCATCTCCTTGACGTCCTCTTGGGATATAGAAGAAGACAATGCTTCCTTTGAATCCAGGTCACCTTTCAAGAAGGGGCTGTCAAAACCATAGGTGATATCTCCGATTCGGATGATATCTTCCAAGCGTTCCTTTGGCGTATCAGAACTTACCGGAACATAGCAGTTGTTGCTGAAGGCGATGCCAAGAAAAAGAAGAAGCGTATCATAGTCTCTTC
>JBNMLQ010000128.1:0-3984 GCA_050874925.1 Candidatus Enterosoma sp.
ATCATGAGGCTGTCGTCAACAACATCATCGAAATCGGCTTTGCCGACAAATATATCATCGAGCTGGCCAGGCTGATTCAGACCCTTTGCATCGACCATCTTCATATCGTAGGTGACATCTTCGACAGAGGACCTCGGGCAGATAAGATTATGGATGAACTGATGATGTTTCCGGAGATCGACATCCAATGGGGAAACCATGATGCCACATGGATCGGTGCCGCAAATGGAAACATGGCCTGTATCGCCAATGTCCTACATATCGCGACGCTCTATAATTCCTTTGACGTTCTTGAATCCGGATATGGCATCAACCTCAGGCCTCTTTCGATGTATGCGGAAGAACTATATAAGGATGACCCATGTCTCAGATTCAGACCGCATCTTCTCGATGCCAACGTCTCTGATTCCGTCTCTCCGGATCTGGCTAGCAAGATGTGCAAGGTCATCACCATCATCATGTTCAAGCTGGAAGGCCAGCTCATCAAGAGACATCCGGAATACCATCTCGGAACAAGACTTCTCCTGGATGGATTGGATATTGAAAATAAGACATTTACCATTCAGGGGAAAACATTCCCACTGGAAGATAGCAACCTTCCAACATTCGTAAAAGATGATATCCGTGCCTTGAATGATGAAGAACTCTCTTTGATGAAGACTCTTCAATATAGCTTCACGCATTCCGAGAGGCTTCAGAGACACATCCGCTTCTTATTGAAGAAAGGAAGCATGTATACTGTCTATAACGGCAACCTCCTTTACCATGCATGCATTCCGATGAATGCCGATGGAACCTTCATGGAAGTCGAGACGCCGGATGGCACTTTCTCAGGAAAGGAATATCTCGATTACTGCGAAAGAAGGATCAGACATGCCTGCATGCTTCCTATGGATGATCCAAAGAAGGAATATGAAACGGACTTCCTATGGTATATGTGGTGCGGACCGAAGTCTCCCCTGTTTGGCAAAGACCAGATTACGACTTATGAAAGAACCTTCAGCGATGATACTTCCTTATATCATGAGGATTACAATCCCTATTATGAACTGGCCAAGAGAAAGGATGTCGTCGAGATGATCCTGGAAGAATTCGATGCCGACAAGGAACATGGTCACATCATCAACGGACATGTTCCGGTATTGGTCAACAAAGGAGAATCTCCGATCAAGGCGGAAGGAAGGCTCTTCAAGATCGACGGTGGCCTTGCCAAGTCGTTCCATTCCAAGACGGGCATCGCCGGATATACGTTGATATCCAATTCCCATCACATCGCCCTCGTCCAGCATAAGAACTTCGTCAAAGGAGCCGACAACCTGTCCAAAGTGAAGATTGTCGAGAAGTTTGACAAGCGTATCCTTGTCAAGGATACCGACAAAGGGAAAATGCTTTCCAGACAGATTGCCGATCTGAAGGAACTGATTGAAGCGTATCGACAGGGCAGGATTCCTGAAGCCAAATAAAAAGGACCGCCAGGCAGTTTCCAGATAGGAATCTGTTCTGACGGTCTTTTGTTTGGATTACTTCTTTCTCTTGAACCAAGAGAAGATGCCACCTTTGTTATTCTCGATCTCATCGAGCTTTCTGACAAGGTCCTGCTGTTCCTTGGTCAGGGATTTCGGGAACTTGACGTTGATGGTGACATATTGGTTGCCGGTCTTGCCGTTGGTGGTCGTGATACCCTTACCGGACATTTTCAGGATGGTGTTGGGGTCTGTGCAGGGCGGGATGACGAGGTCACAGTCTCCTGTGACCGTCGGTACGGTCACTGTGGCACCTAACAAGGCATCGGTATAGGAAATCGGGATGTTGACATAGACATCGTTGCCTTTTCTGACGAATGTCTGGGAGCTGGAGACCTGAATCTGGATGATGAGGTCGCCGTTTTCACCTCCGTTGACACCGGGTTCACCTTTGCCAGGGACACGAATCTTATCATCCGTATCGACACCGCGCGGGATGTTGACGGTGATGGTTTCATTGACCTGGACTCTTCCGGAACCATGGCAATGATCGCATTTTCTCTTGATGGTCTTGCCAAGTCCGTGGCAATCCGGACATTCTTCTTCGCTCTCCATCATGCCGAAGAGCGTCTGTCTGCGCATCCTGACCCTGCCTCTGCCACCGCAGGTATGACAGGTTTCCAAGTCGCTAGGCGTCTTGGCACCTGTTCCATGGCAGTCCGGACAGGTCGCGACATAGGACAAAGGAATATCGACTTTGGTACCCCTGACGGCCTGGTCAAAGTTGATCTTGACCTGGACAAGCCTGTCTTCACCACGGCGAGGGACGCTGCCTCTTCTACCGGAACTTCTTCCTCCGCCTCCGAAGAAGGAAGAGAAGATGTCTCCGATATCTCCGAAGTCAGAGAAGTCACCTTGCTGGAACCCGTTGAATCCCTGCTGGAATCCATTGGCTCCGTTGTTGTCGAAGGCGGCAAAGCCGAACTGGTCGTATTGGGCACGCTTCTGCTGGTCGCCTAAGACTTCATAGGCTTCCTGGACTTCCTTGAACTTTGCCGGAGCATCCGGAGATTTGTTCAGATCAGGATGATATTGCTTGGCAAGCTTACGGTAGGCACTTTTGATCTCATCCTGCGTGGCAGTCTTGCTGACACCGAGAACTTCATAGTAATCACGTTTTTGATCTGCCATTTTGGAAAATCCTCCTTATGTAAGAATTAAGCCCGGATGAACCCGGGCTTAATTCGATCAGTTGTCTTTCTTTTCAGTGAAAGTGGCATCGACGACATGCGGATCATTGCTGTCTGCAGTGTTCTGCGTGTTGCCACCGGCATTGGCGCTGGAAGCGTTGGCCTGGTTGTTGGCCTGAGCCTGATAGACCTGGTTGGCAGCCTGCTGGAGCTGGGCAATCTTGGCTCTGACGGCCTCGAGGTCGTTCTTGTCGAGATCAGCCTTGATTTCATCTCTGATCTTGAGAGCCTGCTGCTTGGTATTCTCATCAATCGGATGGTCCTTGTCATTGACCTGTCTGTCGATGGAGTTGATGAGCTGTTCGGCTTCGTTTCTGGTATCGGCATCCTGCTTTCTCTTGTCATCTTCGGCCTTGTGAGCATCGGCTTCCTTGACCATACGGTCGATTTCTTCCTTGCTCAGACCGGAAGAGTTGGAGATGGTGATGTGCTGTTCCTGATTGGTGTCAAGGTCCTTGGCAGAGACGGAGACGATGCCGTTGACATCGATGGAGAAGGTGACCTGAATTCTCGGTTCACCACGTCTTGCCGGACGGATGCCTTCGAGCTTGAATCTGCCCAAGAACTTGTTGTCCTGAGCCATCGGACGTTCACCCTGGAAGACTTGGATTTCGACACCGGGCTGATTGTCTTCAGCCGTGGAGAAGATCTGGCTTCTGGTCGTCGGAATGGTGGTGTTTCTAGGAATGAGAGGAGTCATGACGCCACCGAGGGTCTCAAGACCCAAGGTGAGCGGAGTGACATCGAGAAGGACGACGTCCTTGACATCGCCTCTGATGACACCGCCCTGAATGGCGGCACCGACGGAGACGGCTTCATCCGGGTTGACGGACTGGTTCGGCTTCTTGCCGTTGTTGAGACGGGTGACGAGGTCGACGACAGCCGGCATACGGGTAGAACCACCGACAAGGATGATATCGCTCAAGTCAGCGACGGAAAGCTTGGCATCACTGAGGGCTTTTTCGAACGGAGTTCTGCAGCGGTCGATCAAATCGGCAGTGAGATCCTGGAATTTGGCTCTGGTGAGCGTGGTTTCGAAGTTGACCGGAGCACCATCCTTGAAGCCGATGTACGGCAAGGAGATAATGGTCTCAGTCTGAGCGGAAAGGTTAATCTTGGCCTTTTCAGCCTCATCTCTGAGACGCTGAAGAGTCGGTCTGTCAGCCGGGTTGGTTCTGGAGATGGTGATTCCGCATTCCTTGGAGATTTCGGAAATCAACCAATCCATGATATGGTTATCCCAGTCATCGCCACCGAGGTTGGTATCACCG
>JBNMLQ010000129.1:0-3981 GCA_050874925.1 Candidatus Enterosoma sp.
AGCGGAACCTTCAAATCATATGATGATTCCAGATTATGAGAAGTCGTTACCGATATTTTGCAAGCAATTCGTCCCTTTCATCTATGTCCTCCACTTCCTTGTAGCCAAGCTTAATAAAACTAAAATAATCATCGACCATGAACTTCTTATATGCCTTCTCTTCCTCCTCGGACACACAATAATGAGCTTCCAGAACATTGGTCAAAAGTTTCTTATAGCTGATAAACTTGGAATCCTCTTGATAACAGAGAGGAATGCCTTTGGCATCATAATCATACCGACTACGTAAATAATGAAATTGTGCAAATTCAAACCTATCAAATCCCTTGTCATCCAGGACAAATTCATTTATTTGCCAGCACAGAAGTTCAACAAAGACATGTGACTCGACTTGTTATATCTCATTACTGACCTGAATGAACCTCTTTTCATGATCAAGAGTCAAGAAGAAGCACTTACAAACGGAAATCATTTTCATTTTTCTTATCTATGGTCACGAATCCTTCCGGAACAATGACATGGCAGGTGGCATACTCTTTGCTGTCATGGCATTGGAGACATATTTCAGTTTCCCTTTGGAAAAGAGATACTTCCAATATTCACCGTTCTTTGGCGGAGTATCAAGAATCTTGGGTTTCTTCGGCTTCTTGAAATGATCGAACGGATATAAGAAAGTGTCATAACTTCCTAGATAAGGATGGTGTTTGCATTTCCATTCCTTCTCATAAAGAATCTTGTCAGGTACAAACCTGTCATTTCCTCCTTAAGGTGCATCTTTGTGAAACGCTTGTGATAGCCCATGCATTCTTCTTCAAACTTCCTGTAATATTCAAAAGATACCATAATAAACCTTTCAAAGAGATATCAGCTTCTTGCAATCTGATATACCATCATCTTCCGCTCCAAATATAGGGAAAAGAGAATGGTGAATGTCAAAAGGATAAAACCATCCTGTCTTCCATTCATGGGATAATGCTTATGGAATCCTGCAACCATGGAATCGAAGAAGGTATCGCTGAGATTTCCCTGATGTCCTTGATAGGTATTGATGAAGCGGATGAAGAAACCATCATCCGTATGATAGGTATAGATCAAAAAGGCCATCACCATCATCAGGTTATCCTTGGAAAAGGCAGTACTGTTATCATATTTTTCCAAAAAGCTTTTGATATAGACATGCATTGTCGCTTCATTCGGAAGCATCGTTTCCTTGACAATTCCAGTCGGCTCTTTGAAGACGGAACATTCTTGCTGAAGAAGTGAAAACATGGCAGCTCCGCTGTTGCCAAAGAAGGATTCGATTTCATTGTATTTTTCATCGAAGAAATTAGTATTCGGATAGATATAAAACCCCTGTGAGAGAAGTCTGCGACGGTTTTTGCTTTTATCATATAGACCGGTATAATTTTGTTTCTCTACCGAGAACAGATTTACAAAATCCGGAAGCTCATCCTCCAAAAAAGGAAGTTTTCCTTCATAGACGGGAATGTCTTCCTTCTTCAGATCCATCTTTCTTTCAAAGAGATACTCATAGAAGGGTTTCCTCATGGCAACAGGAACACCTAGACGATAGACGACATCCCTGCAGCGGATCTTCAAATCGTAAATGTGAATGGTCTTGCTCCTAAGTATCTCAAACAAGGCATAGAAATCATCGACATGTTCCTTCAGAATACCAAACTTCCCATCCTTTGTATCGCAAAAGGCATAGAAGGAACTTCCCGGAGAAACATAGACACCCTGATATTCGAAAGAAGAAATATAGGACACGACTTCCTTCCGACGGAACAGTTTCTGATCATAGACATGATAAAGAGCACAAAGCATCTGCCCGGCAAAGCTGAGAGGAACATCCATCTCATCATCTTCGAAAGTCGTCGAGCCATCGATGATGCAGGAAAGGAGGGCATTTTTGAACTCCATCTTATAGATATGATAATAAGAATTCTTCTTGCCGTCGGGAAGACTCGGGCCCAGCTTTCCATCCATTTCCATGGCAAGGAAGTCATAGTCAAGATACTGCATATAATCCCTCTGATTATGAGCAGTAAGGATATAGGTCGGACATTCAAGAGAGGACTTCAACGTCAGGTAGACATCGTTTCTGAATCCTTCCTGGAAGACAAAGAGGGAGGAAAGACTCTCGTCTTCAGATAACATCTTAAAATGCCTCGGCTCATCATAAAGAGAAATTCCTTCTTCAAAGGATATATGCTTCAGACATTCCTTCAGCGTCTTTGGATGTTCGTTTTGGGAAAAGACATCCGGCAGGCCAAGAAAACGGAATTCCGTGGAGTCCTTCGGCAGGGCAAAACACATCAATTCCTCTCCCATATAATGGACAGGAAACGGGAAGGCTTCCGAAGCAGGAAAATGCTTCTTATAAATCTTTTGAAGTTCCTTAAGTGCCTCCAAATCCCTCTTTTCCATATGGAAAGAACCATCCTCATCTTCATAGATATAGAAGAATCTTCCTTTATGGACGATAGGATACTTCAGATAAGGATCATAGAAGACTTCATGGCAATAGGAAAAATACCTGTCAGAACGATAGCTTATGCCACTGACATGGTCCTCTGCCTTTTTGGAAAGCGTGACATCCGTACCAAGGCAAACCAAAAAGCGCAAGGCAGCAATATCCACGGAAGGATAATTCTCATAGACCTTGGCAATGCTTTCCCTGGAAGAATAGCCTTCGTTAAGGAAGGAAAAATAATCCCTGACAGGAAGAAGGATGCCACCTTTTTCCTGTTGGAGGATGAATTTCCTGACAAGGGATAGATAAGGATGACCTTGAAACATCGGGTTGTTCTTTGCCGCATAATCTTCCATCTTGGAAAGAGATTCCTCAAAAAGGGAACTCTTGCCTTGAACAACGGAAGCATACTTTATTTCCTTCTTCGATGAAAAATGGAAGAGGAAGTCATTGTCACTGCCTGTGACGATGCATGAAAAGTCAGAAAGGAAGAAGTGGTGTTCCTCCATCTTTCTAAGCAAAAAAGGAACCGCATAATCAGAATCATCCCTTTCCATCGTCGATCCATCTGTCCTGGCAATAGGAAGAAGAAGACCGACATGTTCATAATTGACACCATGTTCAAACGAAAACAGGCTTAAAAAGGATCTGGCATCTCCGTTTTCAAAATCAAAATACCTTGCCCTTTCAAAGGCAGGATAGGGAAGGCCGAGAATCTTGAGGAAGACACTCGGAAGGAAGGCGTATTCAGAATGTCTTTTGAAATATTGCTGGGTGATATCAAAGGCATGAGCCAGCTTTGCCTTTTCAGATACATCCAAGACATAGTCTCTTGGAAGATTGATTTCCTTTACTTCGTCATCTTCCAAGACGAAAGTACGATAAGACTTCGCATACATGTCATGGTGCGTTCCAAGATAAACCATCCTATATTTCATCTGGTCTGCCTGGAAGTCATGGTCAAGGACAGTGTGACCAAGTCCGCTTTGAGGTCCGAACCTTTCAGTAAAGAAACGGCCAAGAACAATTCTTGCCAAAGCATAGAAATATCTTCTCAAGGCCATCTTCAGATTCAGTTCGACCCTGTCGATATCCATGGGATTCACTTTGCAAAAGGCGTATGCTGCTTTTTCTTCAAGGCTCATGGAATCGAGCTTTGCATAGTATTTCTTATAGGCAGCCCTTGTGACGAGGAAGGGATCGTCGACAAAGTCCATGATCAGCTTATGAGAGGTTTCCTTCATCGCCCGAAGGTCGATAGGAATCTTATCCTCATGGATATAGAAAGGATAATCGTCATCATCGACTCTCGGTGATGGATCGACGATTTTTTCGATGTTCATCAGATAGAAGCCGTTTGCCATCAGATAGTTGATGGCCATGTTCATGAAAGGAGCATTCGACTTGATGTCTTCCTTGCTGATACGAAGGACTTCCTTTGTTTCATTCAGGCCTTCCTCGAAGGAAAGCATGGAAAGGATGTCGTCAAAGGAACGGAGCACTTC
>JBNMLQ010000130.1:0-3917 GCA_050874925.1 Candidatus Enterosoma sp.
CAGGATGGAAGGACGTCTTGAGAAGATGTCTGCTTCGTTTCAGGATCATCAGCTGGATAGCAGGGAAGCTTTCCAAAGATTCAAGGAAGAACAGATGCGTTCTCTTTTGGAATTCAAGGAGAGCTCCTCAAAGAGCATCCAGGACAGCTATGCAGCCTTATTATCCATCGTCAATACCAGGCTGGACAAGATTGATGAAAAGGTGACATCTTCCCTTCAGAAGGGCTTCAGTTCCAATGCAGACCAGATGAAGGAGGTCAACAGGACTCTCGGGCAGATCCAGGAAGCACAGAGAAACCTGGATTCCCTGAAGGATGAGGTTTCCTCTCTCAATGGAGTGCTGACGAATTCCCAGAAGAGAGGCAGGTTTGGCGAAGTGGCCTTGGAGAGCATCCTTTATGAGGTCTTTGGGGATTCCCATGACCTCTATGACCTTCAGCATAAGATTGCCAATGACAAGAAACCGGATGCCGTCATCTATCTTCCGGGAGAGGAAACGATGGTTTGCATCGATTCTAAATTCTCTTTTGTGAGTTATGAGAAACTGTTTGACAAGACGGGTGAAGAAGAGGAACTTCAGCTGAAAAAGGAATTCAAGGCAGCCTTGAAAAAGCAGATTGAAAAGATCAGGGACGACTATATCCTAGAAGGAGAGACTTCACCCTACGCCATCATGTTCATCCCGAGCGATGGCATCTATTCGTTTCTGCAGTGTCATGACGACTTCTATGAACAGATTGTCTGCTATGCCAGGAAGAACGACGTCATTTTGACCTCCCCATCGACGCTTCAGCCGATCCTTGCCAATATCCGGATGCTGCAGGTCAACTGTGAAGTTGCATCCAACATCAGGAATGTCCTTCTTGAGATTCGCAAGCTCAGGGAAGAATGCGGAAGGTTTGCCACTGACTGGGATAGCTTTGCCAGAAGCATCGACAGCCTATCCAAGAAGAAGGAAGAGTTCTCTAACCGTGTCAATAAGATGAACAGGACGGCAGACGGCTTTCTCAATCAGGCGGATGTCATATCCCTCATGGAGGATAAATGAAAATGGATATCATCAGGGAAATTGAAGAATATTCACCCTACAATGAGCAGGAAAAGAAGGATAAGGAACTGATGCTATGGTTCTTGAAAAGCAATCCGGATGCCTTCGCAAGGGAAAACACCATCGCTCATATGACAGCTTCGTGCTTCATCGTCGATCCTACCATGGAGAAGACACTCTTTTGTTTCCATAGAATCTATCAGTCCTGGTCGTGGCTGGGCGGACATGCAGACGGTGACAAGGAACTTCTCAAAGTTGCCTTGAAGGAAGCCAGGGAAGAAAGCGGACTGACTCATATAAGGCCCTATGATTCCAAGATATTCTCCATCGAATCCCTATGTGTCAACGGACATGTCAAAAGAGGGCACTATGTTTCCAGTCATCTTCACTTCAATGTGACATACCTTCTTGTTGCGGATATGAATGAAGCTCTTCATATCAAGGAGGATGAGAACAGCTCCTTAAGATGGTTTGCCTTGGATGATGTCCTGAAGGCATCCAGCGAACCTTGGTTTGTCGAACATATCTATCCGAAACTGATAGAGAAAACCAAGCAGATCAGAAAGCAGCTCCATAAATGATGAAAGGACACCTTGCCTTGTGGTGGGGTGTTTTTTCGATATCAAAAAGAAAAAGAAAACAAATTGCTTTTTCTATTTGTAAGCGCTTGCATATCGTTTATAATATAAGCAATAGATTCACTGGCAGGAATCGATGGCGTTACAGAAAGGAGAATACCGGAAATGGTAACACAGTTCAAAGACCAGTTGGAGATGAGTGCCGAGCAGAAATGCAACTTAGTCATGCAGAATCTGGTGGATTTGGTCTACAATTCCGCCTATCTGGAAGGAGTGAGGATATCGTTTGTCGAAGCGAGAGCCTTCATCCTTGATGGAGTTGAACCCAAAGGGCCTCGTCCATTGGGATTGAAGAAGCTGAAGAACCTGGCAACAGCCTACAAGCTTCTCAAGACGGATCAGTATCTGAACCTTCCAAGCGATCTTGAGACGCTATGCGACATCAACAGGATCATCAATGGAAGAGGTGTCTCTCTGGAAGGCGGAAGGGTGAGAAGGGATATCGTCACCATCTCCGGTACGGAGTATGTTCCTCCGGTTCCTGATCCCTATGATGTCAACTATCATATCCGTGACATCGTCGAAGAGAAGAAGACATATGTGGAACGCGGACTTGACTTATATTGCTATCTGTTGAAGACGTACGTATTCTTGGATGGAAACAAGAGAACTGCCAATGTATTCGCCAATCAGTTCCTGCTCAGACATGGTCAGGGTATCTTCAGCATCCGTCCCGAAAAGGATGAGGAGTTCCTGACTCTTCTCATCAAGTATCTTGAGACGGATGATAAGGAAAACCTCAAGACCTTCCTTTATGAACATTGCTTCTATACGGATCCGAGTCTTCCCTATGTGGATGACTGAGGAGGAAAGGAGAAAGACAAAGAACGGATTCTTATATGATTTTTCCATCTATTTCATCTTCTTTCTTTTGCTGGCTTTTCCGATTCTGATGACATGGTAGCCGAAAGGCTACCATTTTGAAACTTCGTGTTTCAAGAAATTGTTTTTCTTTTGCTTTCATGATATAAAGTCTATACTTAGATTAGACTTTCAAGGAGCTCATTATGAAACAAGACTTGCTTTCTATCGGCAAAATGGCTGACATAAACCATATTTCCATTGCTACTTTACGACTCTATGATGACATGAATCTTTTGAAACCGGCCTATATCGATGAAGACACAAAGTATCGTTATTATACGATTGAACAGAACTCTACATTGGATTTGATTGCCTATATGAAAGACCTGGGTATGAGCCTGAAGGAAATCCAGAATGTGCTTGCAAAGGAGAACCTTGATGAGATCGAGGAAATCCTGTCTCGGAAGAAGGAACAGATTTATCAGGAAATCAGGAAGCTTAAGACAAGACTGCACTTTGTCGATGACTCCATCAATAAGATAGAACGATATAGGCAGTCTCCAAGGACTGGAGTCTGTTCCCTTGAATATATATCCCAACGATATTTCTATGGAATTCCATGCCAGCATAATTTTTATCAGACAGGAATATCTGATTACGAAAAAGACTTGCTTTTGTTAAGAAACCATCTTATCGAATTGAAATTAGAACAGGTTTATTCCTACAATATCGGAACTTCCATCAAGAAAGAAGATTTTTTAAATCAAATGGACAAGGCTGATCAGATTTTTATTTTTTCCGAATATAAGATTGACAGCCTTCCGATGACCAAGATCGAAGCAAGCATGTTTGCTACGATATATGCTGCATCCTTTGATGCGGAAAAGGAATGCCTTCTGAAGCTGCTGGATTTTTGTAGGAAGAATAACTATATCATTACAAATGACTATCTTTGTGAAGTCATGACGGAATTCAACGTCTTTAAGAAGAATCAAAGAGGAATGTTCTTGCGTCTGCAGGTTCCGGTAAAATTCAATCTCTGATGTTGACTCTCAACTTACGATAGAGTTTAGAATAGAGCCATCAATAGGTTTTGAAAGGACCTGAAACCAATATGAGTAAAATCAGAGTTGTTCAGTATGGATGTGGTAAGATGGCAAAGTATACCATTCGTTATGCCTATGAACATGGCGCAGAAATCGTCGGAGCCATCGATGTGAATCCGGCTGTCGTCGGTATGGATGTCGGAGATTTCGCAGGGCTTGGTTTCAAGACGGGAGTCGTCATCAGCGATGACGCTGACAAGGTCTTGGATAGCGTGGATGCCAATGTTGCCATCGTCACCCTCTTCTCCTTTGTCAAGGACATCTATCCTATGGTCGAGAAATGCGTGACCAGAGGAATCAATGTCATCACGACATGCGAAG
>JBNMLQ010000131.1:0-3889 GCA_050874925.1 Candidatus Enterosoma sp.
GTCAGGATCGACGGAATGAGTAAGTTAGACATCTCCTCCGATGGTCGATCCATGGCCAATGATTGTTTCACCTCCAAAGATGGCTGCATTGGAATAGATGGTGTCATGGTCTTCCACGGTAGGATGCCTCTTCTTTCCGACAAGGTCTCTTCCCTTCCTGAGAGAAAGAGCGCCTAAGGTGACACCTTGATACAGCTTGATATAGTCACCTAAGACAGCCGTCTCACCGATGACGATACCCGTTCCATGGTCGATGAAGAAATAATCCCCGATGGTAGCTCCCGGATTGATGTCGATGCCTGTATGATGATGAGCCATCTCCGAGATATATCTAGCCAAGGCCTTGAGACCGAGGACATAGAATTCATGAGCGACACGATAATATAGGATTGCTTCAAAACCAGGATATTCGATGACGATTTCCTGTTTGGAGTCACTTGCCGGATCTCCATCGAGGATAGCCTGGATGGAAGTGTTCAATGTTCTTCTTATCTCAGGGAGGAAGGAGAAGAAGGTATCGACCTTCTTCTCCTTGTCTTCCACTTTCATATCCGTAAAAATCTTATCTAATTTTCTTCTCGACTTCAGATAGAGGTTCAGCATGTCATCCTTGGTATAATCAGGAATCTCATAATCAAGCATCAACAGCTTTTTGATATTGCATATGAAAGAGGATATCAGGATTTCATCGATCCTGACCAGCCCTTCTTCACGCTGATACTGTTTTTCCAATTCATCCAAGAACAACATGGGATTCTATTTTATTGTATTTGGAAAGTTCAGTCAAACAATCCAGGAACGGAAAGATATCTTTCACCATTGTCCGGAAGGACGGTGACGATGACCTTGTTCTCATATTCCTTGGCAAGCTTGACGGCAGTGGCAACATTGGCACCGCTGGAAATGCCGACAAAGAGCCCTTCTTTCCTAGCAAGTTCTCTGGCAAACTCATAGGCCTCGTCATCCGTGGCAGTGAGGACCTTGTCAACAACGTCAAGTTCAAGGACTTCCGGAATGAATCCGGCACCGATGCCCTGAATCTTATGAGGTCCCCTCTTGCCGGTCGTGACGACAGCAGAGGTTGCCGGTTCGACACCAAAGGCAAGGACGCTAGGCTTCTTTTCCTTGAGATACTTGGCTGTACCGGTCAAAGTTCCGCCAGTACCGAAGGCAGAGATGAAGATATCGACGGTTCCTTCCGTCTGCTCGAAGATTTCAGGACCGGTCGTCTTATAATGGGCCATGGAATTGGCCTTGTTTTCGAATTGGAAAGGAATAAAGGAATTCTTGATTTCAGAATGAAGCTGTTTTGCAGCAGCGATGCAGCCAGCCATACCACCCTCGCTGACAAGACGGATGTCGGCACCGAAAGCCTTCATCATCTTGACTCTTTCGATGGAGCAGTTGCTCGGCATGAAGAGAACAACCTTCATATTGAGAGTAGCGCCGATGGCAGCAAAACCGATTCCGGTATTGCCGCTGGTAGGTTCGATGAGGACGGTGTCCTTGTCGATAAGCTTCTTCTCCATGGCATCAAGAATCATTTCCTTGACGGCTCTGTCCTTGATGGATCCAGTAGGGTTACACCTTTCAAGCTTGGCATAAATCTTAGAATTCAGGTTATAGGCAGCCCCGATGTTCTTAAGACGGACAAGCGGAGTGTTGCCAATCAGATCGACCATAGAATAATCTTTCATAGTTCAATTTTCTCCTTTATGAAAAGACAACAGGAATTATACCGATTCTCATAAATTCCTGCAACAAATATGATTTTAAACTTCATGCCATTTCTATACGAAACAACTGCAATCCTGAAATAATGTTTGCCATTCTTTTCAAAGAAAGAAAAAACTTCATACTGACAAAAGACCCAGGACATTGTCCTGGGTCTAGCTAAATCTCGATGGTTGAAGCGACGGGATTCGAACCCGTGACCTCTTGCTCCCGAAGCAAGCGTGCTACCAAGCTGCACCACGCCTCAATTTAGCGCTTTAAGATTCTACCACCCCTGTAGAGGACATGCAAGCTTTTTTATCAATTTCCATAGGGTTCCTGGTTTCAAGATAAAGGCGATCCCTTTTGCACAAGAATTTGATCATACAAAGTTGTTTCATTAAAATATCGTCTTTCTTATTTCATAAAATAAGATTGCGGTCACAAGGACTTCAAAACCTCTTCCTTTCATCAACAATCTAACCTTCATGCATGATAAACAGAAAGTTCCATAATCGTTGTTATCATTTAAAGAAATGGCTGCGACTGAGTCGCAGCCATCATCTTTACTTATCCTTTTTGACGTTGATAGGAGCAATCGGCTTGATTTCAGGACGTTTTCTTTCCTTCTTCGGAAGAGGAGCAATCGGATGGAAAGGAGTGGAAGGCACCTGATCAAGAGGAGATACTTCCTTCTTGACTTCTTCGGCAGGTTCTTCCTTCTTGTCAAGCGGCTTGAAGGCAACCGGAGTGATCGGCTTGTTGATTTTCTTTTCTTCTTCGACAGGGTTGGAAGATTCAACCTGCTGATTCTTCTTGGCCTTCAGCATGTCACGGATGGACATCGGCTTCTTGGATGAAGCAGATGGAGCAGCAGAAGGCTTTGTCTTTCCAGTGAGCTTTTCAACCTGAACGACATCGCCATATCCATTCTGACGGATATCTTCGAGTCTCTTCTTCTCTTTCCAGGCAGAACCCTTTTCCTGATTGGCGAAGACAGGGTTGACCGTAGGCTGGACCTTGGTGACACCCATGTTGAACGCCTGTTCAGCCGTCAAATCACCTTCATAGGTCTTGACCTGGTAGTTCTTCAGCTCGAAGGAGACATGTCTTGCCTTGACAGCTTCAATCTTGCCGTGCTTGGATTTTTCGATGGAATGAAGCGGACCGGCAATCGGAGCGGCAACCTTCTTCTCTTCGACAGGTTTTTCTTCGACGACAGGCTCATCCTTCTTGACAGGATTGATGACGCCGATAGGAGCGGCAGGGCCATTCTTTCTCTTGGATGGATCGAACTTCATCAAGCCGATCTGACTGACTCTCGGCTGAGGTTTCTGAGGTTCGGCAGGTTTTTCTGTGACGACAGGCTTAGGTTCTTCATGGTATTCACCGATATCCCAGGTATCTTCATCGCTGACAGGCTTGGTAAGGATCGTCTTATGTTCGTTGTTGCAAACGATTTCCTTCTTATCGGTCCTGTCTTCAGGAACGATCTCTTCCTTGACGTTAGCTTCTTCCTGAGGGCGGAGACCATCCTTGAAGGAATCATTGATGAAGACGACTTTGGAAGGTTCTTCCTTGACTTCTTCGACAGACTTTTCTTCTACAACGACATTTTCAGCAACGATTGTCTTTGGCTCTTCATGATATTCACCGATATCCCAGGTATCTTCATCGCTGACAGGCTTGGTAAGGATCGTCTTATGTTCGTTGTTGCAGACGATTTCCTTCTTATCGGTCCTGTCTTCAGGAACGATCTCTTCCTTGACATTGTCTTCTTCCTGAGGACGGAGACCATCCTTGAAGGAATCATTGATGAAGACGACCTTGGAAGGTTCTTCTTCGACTTCTTCGATAGGCTTTTCTTCAACAGGAACGTTTTCTTCTTCCGGAGCAGCAACGGCTGTCAGGTCTTCAAGAGGTTTTTCTTCATTCTTAGGTTCTTCAGGAAGTATCGGAGCAACGCTTGAAGAATCAAGGCTTTCAGCAATCTTCTTAATGCGGTCATCCTCAGCAGAATTTGTCTCTTCCTGCTCATCTTCAGGCCATGGATTGGCATCCCATTCGTCGATGCCAGGAAGGACAAGGACAGAGACATCCTTGGTGGCAGAAAGACTTTCGGCAGTTTCCTGGACTTTCTTGATTTCCTTGGCTTCATCCAAGGCTTCTTCATTGA
>JBNMLQ010000132.1:0-3807 GCA_050874925.1 Candidatus Enterosoma sp.
ATAATGGATTTTATATATATAATATGCATAAATCAAAAAGAGGTATTTGATTATGGAAACAAAGAAAAGGAAGTTCAGTGTCGTTGCTCTTGCAACAATCATGAGTTTTGTCATGGTTGGATGTCAAAGAGGAACGGCTGCCGGAGGAGGACAGGATAATGGTCCGTTTGCTCCAGGCTCCGGCACTTCCGAAAATGGAGATTCTGCCAAATTGGATTCTACTCTTAAGGGAACTGACACAGGAAGTTCCAGGAAAGATGACTCAGGGCCTGTTTCAACATCGGCTGAAATTGTTGCTCCGACATTCATCGGAATAAGGATTCTCAACGGACTCAGCTTTGAAGCCAAGAAGACTTCAGATCAACACAAGGAATTTGCCATCTCCGATTTTGTCAGACTTCCAGATGCTACCAAGAGTGAGGGAAATGCGGAATTCTTCGTGAATCCGTCTATGACGATGAAGGTGCTCGTTTGCTTTTCCAATCCTGACAAAGTGACCTTCTCCTCTCTTACAGTCAATGGTGTGAAATTCGAAGGTCAGGCTTTGAATAAGGATGACGAAGGCATCATTCTTGAAATCAAGGCTCCAGATACTCCTGGTATCTTTGATCTTTCCCTGGATAGTGCTGTCTATGTCAAGAACGACAATAGCTTAGGTGTCTTGAATGTCACGGATAGTAAGAAGACCAAGGTTGCTGCATCGTATTCCGTTGCTCCAAGTGCAACTGTTGTGAATAAAACGATTGGTACGACGAGCGCATCCTTTACGTTCAAGTTCAGCAATCTTGATGCTCTTACAAGTGAAGACAAGGTGTTGGTTTATCTTTCTGATGGATTGAAGCAGTTAGGTGAGCCCAAGGAAATCAATCTTCAAAATTCGACAGTTGAGTTTGATGATCTTCAGTTGGCAAGCACATACCAAATTGGAATTGCCGTTCCATACGACCTTCTTGATGGAAAGGGCAACCGATATGGTTGGGCATATACGGATAGCTTTACCACGCAGGGACCTTTCTCCTTTGAAAATGTCACGGCAACCAAGAATGCCGTTTCTTTCAGCATTAAGAGCATTGATGAGAAAATCAGCATATCCAAAGTCTCTCTCTTTGACGGCGAGACAGAAAAAGACTCTATTCTCGGAACTGCCCTTACTGAGACCAATACCTTCACGGAGCTTCTTTCCAACCATGACTATTCTCTAGTCCTGAACTATGTCTATCTGGAAAAGACACATTCTGTCAAATATGACATCAAGACGCTTTCCATGAGCGCACCGCTTGTTTTTGGAAAAGCGACTGTTTCTTATGAGACCCTTGATTATAATTTGACTGTCACAGACGCAGACAACATCCTTCAGATGGAATCTGTCAAGCTTGTTTCCGGTGATACGGAAATCAGGGAATTGGATAAGACAAAAATTTCCGATACCATCGAAGGTCTTTCTGCTGACACTCAATATACCATCAAGGTCAGCTATTCCTATGATCTTAATGACGGAATGGGTAAAAAGAATGCCACATCCGATATTGGCGTAAAGACCAAGGCCTACATTGCTCCTACCGTCAAACTCAACGTCACCTCTGACAAGACTTCCATTGGTTATCAGATTGATGTCACAGAGAACAATGCGGATATGACGACCTTCGGAATGGATTCTATTGCTTTGCTGGATAGGGACAACAAGGTTCTCGGTTATGTCCTTGACGGACTTCTGGAAGGCTCTTTTGACAATCTGTATTCAGATGAAGTCTATTCGGTCAAGCTTGAATATCACTATAATCTGAAGGATAAAAGAGGCAATCAGGATGATGGTCTCTATCATGAGGAGAAGATTGTTCTAATCAAGACAAAACAGATGAGCAAGCCTTCCGTCTCCATTGTCAATCCATCTGTCAATGAGAGTTCCATCAAGGGAAAAATTGCCGTCAATGAGGAATTCTATGGTCAGGTATCCGAAATCAAAGTTGAACTTTATGGCAAGGATTCCGATACTCAGGAAGAAAAGGTCATCGCCTCTACATTGGGAAGGGAATATGAGTTTGACAATCTCACATCTTTAACGAATTATCGTCTTCAGGTCACCTATCAATATTCCATGAATACGAAGGATGAGACGACTCCGTTTGTAGATAGCACTGCTCAGTCTGTTAAGACGACTCCGTCTTTTGATATCACAGATTTCCAATTGACTAATAGCGAAGAAATCCGTGACGGAGATGAAGTCTATGCAGAAGTGAAATTCGAAAGCAATGTCGATTATGACAAACTGAAAATCGTCAGTGCCTTCATCAACGGCATTGAAGTGACTGATTTCGAAGAGACAGGAGATACGAATGGTTTCATTCGTATGAAGGTCAATACGGACGAACTCACCAAGAAGGAAGGCGGATGCATCGATATTACGCTCGACAAGGTGAAAGTCACGGATACTACCGATAATCAGTTGTATACCATCACCATGAAGAATGACAAAAATGTCGTCAAAGACATCATGGTCTTCGGTAACTGCTATATCAAGAATGCTGATTTTGTCGATAAGAACAACAATGTCATCGATTACTTCACCAACACAAGGGAAACATATGTCCTTCTTGACCTTTACAATCCTACCGGATATAAGATTGATTCTTTGACTGTCGACGGAAAGGAAGTCAAGGATGTCGAGATGCTTGAAAACGGAGCCAAAGCCCGCTTCAAGGTTGAAAACGGTGATAAGTCAGGATTTGTGACGAAGAAAATCACCAACATCGAATATTCTTCTGACATAGAGGATTCCACAGGCAATCCGTATCATGACAATCTCAATCAGACAAAGACGGCTTCTGCCATGTATCTTGTCAATCCTGAGACGAAGCATGTCAAGACGGATGCGGACTTCAGGAACATCACCGGAAATGATATCTATGTCCTTGACAATAACCTTGACCTTAGCAAGTACTATGACCATAAGGAATATTCCGAAAGAACCTTTGATGGTGTCTTTGACGGAAACGGCCATGAAATCCAGAATTATGGTTACCGTGGAACGGCAAGAAACAAGAACATCAACTATGCTCTGTTCAACAGTGGCAACATGGTTGTTACCAATCTGAAACTGAACAATGCATACTTTAGCATCACCATGAGGAACCTTGCTGATAACGACACTTATAATGGTGTCTTAGGAGGCATCATCGGTAAATCTGAAGGTTCCATCATCAGCAACTGCATGGTTGACAAGTACTCGTCCTTCCGACTTGACAATAAGACTGGAAAGGGAGATGGCTATGTATGGGATCAGACCTATATCGGTGGTATTGCCGGAACGCTCGGTGAGAATTCCTATATCCGAAACAGCTATAACGAAGCAACCATCAAGGGTGACGGATATGTCGGAGGCATTGTCGGCAACTTCGAAGGGAAGATGCAGAACTGCTATAACGTCGGTAAGATTGATGCCAATATGAAGGCTTCCATCGGTGCACTTATCGGATATAACGAAAAGATGAGGTTTATACAAAGCAACATCCATGACTTCGCCGTTTCCAACAGCGTCAACCTAGGCCCTGACAGAAGTTATTACACAAACCGAATCGCTTTGATTTATTCAGCCAGGGATTATGACAGTCTTTTTGATAACTGCTATAACCTCTCCAAACTATATATGACTGGAACGGATAGCAGGTCTGGTGTCAAGGAGGTCAAGAGCTATCAGCTCGATGCAGCCTTCTTCAATGAGACTCTTGGCTGGAGCGAAAATGTCTGGGACTTCAGTAAAGTAGACTATAAGACGAAATCTTATCCGACGTTGAAGGCATTCAACAAGTA
>JBNMLQ010000133.1:0-3755 GCA_050874925.1 Candidatus Enterosoma sp.
GGGGAAGACGGCATTCATGACATTTTCAACCATGGTCTTTGTCGGTTCAAGCCAGTCTTCCTTCATTTCAAGTCCGTTTTCCTCGAACCTTGACTGAATCTGTTCCTGGAGGTGTAAATCATAGCTATGGAATCTCAGTTTTTCAAAGATGGCATGAAGGATGGTTCCTATCAGGGCACCTTTTGGATAATCCGTAGGAAATTCCATGGGTTCCTCCTTTGCCGTTAGAGTCTTGACAGAGACTCCGTACTTATCAAACCTTGATAGGCCATGAAGGTCTTCGTCGTCTTCATCATCCTCATCTTTGGGATGGGAAAGAGAAGAATAGGAATGGGTAAAGGTCTTCTTATTCGGTCCATCCAAAATCATCTGCTTCAACGTGGCAATCTGTTGTGTCGGTGAATCATCCTGCGGTTTTTCTTTGGCCTGAAGAATAAGACTGGTCTCTTTCTGAAGCTGGTCATATTTCCTATCATCATCGACAATGGACAGATAATCTTCTTTATGCTGGTTTATCAGGTTCTTGAGCGTCTCATAAAGGAAGGGTTGACCGAATTTCTCATAAAGAGGAAGGATCATCACAAACTGAGCTCTCGTATAGGCAACATAGAAGAGACGTTTCCATTCTTCCATCTCGTCTATCTGACATTCTGCCCTTTTCTCGAAGATCAGATACTGATGCTTATCCGGACCATGGAACGTAAATACGTTGCCTTGGCGATTGGGCTCGACAAAGCCTCCGACGGCGATGACAACCGGGAACTGAAGTCCTTTGGAGGCATGCATCGTCATGATCTGAACACAATCAAAGTTCGTCGACCTTTCGATGGTGGCGGAAGCATCCTCCCCCTTTCCTTCCTGGAGGTTCTTCAGATAACGAATCAGATCAGAAAGATCATGTCCCTGGGAAAGGTATTCTATGGCGACGCTTCCAATCTGCCTGAAGATACCAAAGGACTGCATATTGCTTAGGCCCTGCAGGTTCTTGCTGATTTCAGAAGAAACCAGGATGTCATCGATGAGGTCTTCCCATTTCTCTTCATGGGCAATATCACGCCATCTATCGATTTTCCTGCGCTGGGGAGAAAAGGCATCGTTTTCGTTGATGACCTCAATCTTGGAAAGAGGGATTGCAAAGAAGCTGGTAAACAGAGACTTTTTATAATAATTGATATTCCTGCCGGTAAAATCCTTGCACTCCAAAGCTTCAAAAAGGGCAATCCAATCCGCACATTCCTTGCCGGTGAAGAGATTGGGATCCTTGTTCCTGAGATAGGGGATGCCGGCATTCTTCAAAGCATTGGAGATATCTTTCATCTCCTTGGATGTCCTTGCCAGGACAGCAAAATCGCGGAAAGTTACGTTCCTGAACTCTTTTTCTCCTTTTCCCCTGATGCGCAGTCGAGTCTGCTTCGTCTTTGGATTCATTGAGCAGCAATCGATGATTTTCTTGACGGCAATTATGGCAAAGCTTCTGCTGTCAAGCCCGATGTTCTTATCTGCGATCCAAAAGGCTTTGGCCTCTTTTCCATCAAAAAGGGCTTCATGTTCATCTCCGTCCACATCTTTCGTGCAGTATTCGCTATCGACAAATTCAGTGCCATGGAAATCATAGAATTGGAAGAGATGGTTGCAGGAAGAGACCATATTCGCCGTAGAACGGTAGTTCTTTGCAAGAAGACATTTTTCTCCGTTAGGCATCGAGGAAATCATGCTGACAGCCTTGTAATAGACATTGACATCCGCACCCTGGAAAGAATAGATGGATTGCTTCGGATCCCCGACGACGATGATATGGTGTTGGTCATCCTTCATGAATATTTCAGAAAAGATATCGAACTGCTTCTGATTGGTATCCTGGAACTCATCGATGATGGCAAACCTGTATTTGTCTCTGAGCTTCTTTAAGAAGCGGGGATTGTGAAGCGTGGATTCCCTGACGGTACGGATCATGTCGTCGAAACTTTGTTCCTTGTTCTTCCTTTTTTCTTCCTGCCATTGGATGTAGAAATCCTTCAGATAGACCTTGCAGAGATATTTGTTAAGCTTGATGTCCTTCAAAATCTTCTTGATATGAGAAAAGAAAGCGAAAGCCTCTTTTTGTTCTTCGCTCAAATTCTTGGTGGATTTGAAATGAACACCGTCATAATGGAATCCTTGCTGATAGCATCCATCAAGTTCCTGGGAAAAAGAGACGCCTTGTTTATTGATGATGGTCTTGGCCACCTCATAGTTTCTTTTTAATTCTTCGTTTCCTGGAATGACAAAAAGATCCTGGATGACCTCAGCCTTACGGCTATCCCTGAATAGCTTATAGCACCAGGTTTCAAATCTGGTATCTTCGTTTTGCTCCAAGGAAATGATATCCTTGTCTTCCTGATAATCAAAATCGAGATAATATCTAGACAGAGCATCCAAAAACACCCTGACACACTTATCGACATCATATTTTTCATCGGCATCGACAAAGGATGTGATTTCATCAAGAATTTTTCCCTGCCTGAAATATTGATTGGCAAAAGCAACCAACGGTTCGTCTGAAATGGTGGATAACCCCAAAGGGACACCTGCGGAGATACCGAATTCCTTGATAGTGTTCATACAGAAAGAGTGGATGGTATAGATGGATGCCTGATTGATATCCACTCCATGGATTTTGTTTCGGATACGGTTCTTGAGTTCTCCGGCTGCCTTTTCCGTATAGGTGACAATCAGGATGGAGCTTAGGTCATAATGGTATAGATTGACGAGTTTATCGACGATCTGAATGATGTTATAGGTCTTTCCTGTACCTGCCGATGCCTCGATGACATAGTTCTTCAACGGGCTGAAGCTATTCAAATCAAACTTATTCACCTCCATCGTCATTTACCTCCATCTTTTCATAATTCAAGAAAAGAATTTCATCTGAAATCCGCTCTTTTTCTAAGGAAACCTCATCCTTAAACTGGTATCTTGTATATCCTAGTTTGCTTGCATCAAACAATTTTGCATAATCAAAGAAATTCCAAGGCGAATGTTCCCCGTTCAATTCATTGTAGAATGAATCCAGGTTATCAATCTTGGAGTCTTTCTTTTCAAAGAAGGCTATCGGATAGCAGCGATTGTCGTGATTCATCATGTGTCGGTGAATCGTATTGAGTGTGTGGATGGCCGTCTCCTTATCCACATCGAACTCCCTTTGGGATTCTCCGAATTTCAAAATGACATGGAAAAAATAAGGAGATTCCTGACTTGCGATATCCATAAGGGCAGCGGCATAGACATAAAGGAACTTATCCGCTGAAGCATGCCTGTCATTCGAAATCGGCTTCAGGACAAAATAATATCGCGTAGACTGGTCGATAAACCGACAGAATTCATTGTCGCAGAGAAGAACCCATTCTTCCTTTACATCCTTGAGACGAAGGTCAGGAAGCCTGACGATTTCATAATTCAGATGGGAGACATGATTGACACCATCGATGACCTTCTGACAATCATCGATCATCCTATTGAATTCCTTGTCCTTGATATCTTCGTTGATATCAGGAAGCGAGTGCATGATTTCAAAGCCCCTCTTATAGGCCTCCTTGTCAGCATTCTCGATATAGTCTCGCTTCTCATGAAGGAAGGAAGCGATGATGGAACTTGTCATATTGCTCCTGGTCAGGCTGTCAAGAGAGAAAGGCTCGAATTCATTCTGAGTCTTCTCATAGACATCGGCATTCCTGCCGAATTGTCTTGACGCCTTGTATTTCAATGGTTCCGTCAGA
>JBNMLQ010000134.1:0-3698 GCA_050874925.1 Candidatus Enterosoma sp.
AGACCCTGTCCCTGCCGTCCGAAAGGCTTGAAAAGGCAGTCGCTTCCGTCCAGAGGATCGTCTCAGGCGACATCAGCGATGTCGGGGACCTGGCCTTCCTCAGGGCAAGGCTTGCCACGGAGACCGTGCCAAAGTCAGACCCGAGGTTTCCTGGATATCCCGACGACATAAAGGAGCTTCTTGCAAAGTACGGAGGAAACTACAGATGAAGACACAGAACCAACTCGAGGTGCTTTCGTCGAAATGCGGCAGCATCATAAAGGGAGGGAGCCAGATAAGGCTCAGGAAGAAGGTGAAGGAGTTCCTGCACCTCTTCAGCTCGCTGACCGACCTCAGGAGGAAGGAATACGTCATCTATCCCATAGAGAACCTTGTGGGTATATGCTTCGTCCTTGCCCTGATGGGCAAGTTCACCTCCTTCTACGGAGTGGAGCAGTACATACTGCTGAAGCCAGGGCTGTTCGTCAGGATGGGCCTGCTTAAGAAGGGGCAGCATCCCTCCAACGATACCTTCATGCGTGCATTCGCCATGATAGACAACTCCGAATTCAAGGAAATGACCATCGGGAAAATGCGCTCTTTCTTCGAAAAAGTGACGAAAACATATGAAATCAAGGGCAAAAAGATCATCTCCGGCGACGGGCAGTTCGTGCGCGGGACGAGGATAGACCATCCGGACTGCACCGCAGACCAGGCCATCAACATCCTCAACGTATATGAGGCCGGGACGGGAATCGTCATCGGCTCGACGATCGTCGACAGCAAGACGAACGAGATTCCCGTCTTCCAGCAGTACCTCAGGAAGATGGACCTGGAGGATACGATCGTCACGATGGATGCCCTCCACTGCCAGACGAAGACGGCAGAGATCATCATATCCAAAAAGGGAGACTACCTGATGAAGGTCAAGGACAACCAGCCTGCCCTGAAGGAAGTGACCCTGAGGCTGTTTTCCGAACAAAAACCGGACTCCAGGCTGGAGCAGGACGGCAGCACATACGACCTCATCCTGCTTCCGGAGGGATACATATCCCCTGAATGGGCAGGTGCAAGGACGATCGTGGCCATGGTATCGGGAAAGAGGAAGGGAAGGGACGGAAAGGAGCCTGAGGTTCAGTACTTCCTTACCAGCCTTACCGACAGCGAAGAAATCGTCGAGGCCATCACGAAGAGGTGGCTGATAGAGAACGACCTCCACAGGTTCAAGGACGTCCAGCTAGGCCAGGACCTCATCCGGGTGAGGGAGAGGAAGGCACTCAGGAACATGGTGACCATGAACAACGTGGTGTACGGGCTGTATAGGATCGTGGCATCCTTGAAAGGAAGGACGCCCCAGCAGGCAAGGATCGTCTATGAGGACAGGCCTGTGACACTGATGAAGAAGACGCTTCCCCTCATGATGGGACACGAGTTCGGAAACAGGGTCAAGGCAGCCATGAGGGGAGCAAGGAAGAAGACGGCAGAGACGAAGTGACGCAATCTTAAAAAAGCAAATAACGAAAAAAGAGCCTCCGGGAAACATGCCGGGAGGCAGCTTTTGCGTACCGGTGTGTCGATGGGCCGACCCGAAAACCGCCGTTTTTGGGGGTCACCGGAAAACTATGCCGAAAAAGGACCCAAAACACCCTAAAAACCGGGCTTATGAGTAATGACTAAGTAAAAAGGCAAAGAAAAGTCCCTCCGAAGAGGGACTCGTTCATCCTAATTTGTGACGTCTGCATTCCCTTTTGTAGCCAAGAAGCAAGAGCTTACCTCTCAATCCGAAGGGGATGTGGTTGAAGACCAAGGAGTATCCGCGGTGGCGGAGGGCATCATACAGATCTTTGTCCTTGCCTTTGCAGTATGCCCAGAAGTTCTTCAGGTCCTGTTTTCTTTCAGGCGTATTTTCACCACACGTGAACATCATGGTGACGATCATCATGGAATTCAAGGCATGAAGCATATAATGTCTAAGCCCTTTTTGCATGTTCTTGATGTCTTGGTAGGTATGGGCGTTGAACATTTCCTTCATGACGCGAATCTGCTGTTGATATCGCTTGACCATGTTTGGCAAAGCGACAGACTGGCCTTCCCTGCCGATGAAGTAAATGTAGAAAATCTCAGGGATGTAATAGATGGTCCTGACATAGGGAAGAGGCGTATAGGCAAAGATGTTGTCAACATAGAAGGTATGCTCAGGAAGCTTCATTCCGCTTTTCCTGAGAACGTCCGTCTTGTAGAAGAGAGCATGCATCAAGAACATCTTTCCGGTACCGAAATCCTTGACCTTGTCCCAGTGGTTGACTTGGTAGGCCTTGAACTGGAAATCCCATTTCCTTCGATAGGAATCATGGGCACTTGGCCTGTTGTATAGGAAGTCCATGAGATATAGATCGGGAAGGTTACCTTCCTTGATCCTGTCACGGATGTTGTCAAGGAGGATCTTATATCCCTTTTCATCGGCCCAGTCATCGCTGTCGACGACTTTGAAATACAGTCCCGTGGCAAGCTCCACACCTTTGTTGACACCGCTTCCGTGGCCGCCGTTTTCCTTGTTGACGGCTTTCACGATAGTCGGGTATTTCTCCTGGTATTCCATGGCAATCTTGCCGGTGTCATCCTTGCTTCCATCGTTGACGATGATGATTTCGACATCTTCCCCTCCGATGAGGAGGGAATCGATGCAGTGTCTCATATAATCCTGAGAGTTATAGGAAGGGATACAAAAAGATATTAATTTCATGCTGACCTCGTCTAAAAATGAACTTCAACCATTATAGGTTGTCCATTTGTGAAAAGAAAGACTAATTTTTCACGGGTTTGCGATAGTGGGAATCCTTGGGATACTTTGGAGAATACTTTCCGGAATGGAGGAACTGATGCAAGCCTTTGAAGAAGTGTCCGTCGAACATCATGATGAGACCCTCGGCCTTATGCATGGACATGTTCATCATTCTTGAGATGGCCCTCATCGGGAAACTCCATGGACCCATGACGATGGTATTCCTGAGCTTGCGGTTATGTTTGGTTCCGAAGCTGATGAGCATATGAAGTCCGTGATAGACAAGTCTTCCCGTCCAACCTCTTGCATACTTGAGGTCGCAGAACAGGTTGTTCTTGTCCAAGGCGATTCTCGTCTTCTTCTTGTTGACGAAATGGAGTCTGCCGTCTGGAATCTCGTTCTCATAGAGAACCTTGAATTCGTCGTCGCTGACCTTTTTGACCTTGCCTGAATAATAGGAAGGGAGCTTTGCTTCATCATAAGGTAAGACGTCTGTCGTGCCTTCCTTGACGATTGTCCCTTCAAAGCGGATATCGGCACTGGAAGCACCGACATAGACTTCATACTGGCCGCCTTCGATTTCGAAGCGGTTCGTCTTGGTGTTGAAATAGCGGAAGGTGTATTCGTCAAACGGAATGAAGACTTCCTCTTCTTCGCCAGGTTCCAAAAGCCTGGTCTTGTAGAATCCCTTGAGTTCCTTGACCGGCCTGAAGATCTTGGAGTCCTTCTTTCCGATGTAGACTTCAACGACTTCCTTTCCCTTGGCATTGCCGGTATTCTTGACTTTGAGTCTGACACCGCCTTCTTCGACCTTGGTATCGAGATAGGCAAAGGTGGTATAGCTTAAACCGAAGCCAAAGGGGTATTTGACGGCAATCTGGTTCTTCTCGAAATAACGGTAGCCGACATAGATGCTCTCTTTGTAGAGTGTATTGAT
>JBNMLQ010000135.1:0-3689 GCA_050874925.1 Candidatus Enterosoma sp.
CTTGGCAACGGAAGCCGAGCCGGAGAGGATGGTTCCCTCACTGTTTCTCTTTATGTTCTGCGTTCGAATAAAAGCCATAATCGCCTCACTTATGTAGTGCTTGTTAGCACTACATAAGTATATCACAAACCAAAAGAAAAAGACGGGAATCAGGCATGAATGCGAGAAATATCCCATCTTTTCATATACTTCCGGATGTAGTGCTAGCTTTTCAAATAACTAAGGTTCAACAGACCTATATTTAGCACCATATATTTTATGGAGGAATTTAAAATGGCTATAAATGATTACGTATTCGCCGACCAGCTGATGGTCTATCTGAAAGAGAAAGGCGTCAGCTTTGACGAAGAAGGCTTTCCGCTTCCATGTGAATCTTCCTACGTTTCTTATCGCCTCCTCCAAGGATACGCCTCGACCAAGATGCCCTGTCGGATTATCGCATGGGACATACATTCAAATCGACAAATCGGATTGTTCGGTCCTTCCCTGTTTTTTAGGTACTATGACCTCTGCTGACTCCTCGCACTTCGTTTTTCCAGGTGTTGCCCTGCGTGAGGTCTCATGGGATAAGTCACTGCTCTTTCCTCGTCTACCCCCGTGATTTACGCCATGGAGTTACGTCTGTCTTTTGGGTTCGTTGCTTATGGCCAACTAGCCCATCCACAGCGCCTTGGTATCACGTTCCTGTCCGTGGGGTTACGATTTCGCTATCACTTCTTTTCACGCTCCGTCACCACTCTCAGCTTTGTGAGTCGCTATATAGTTCGTCGACAGCTACACCTATCGGGACTTTCACCCTAGAGCAATGACATGCCCATCATACCAAAAAGTGCCTCCCCATAAACACGAAGAGGCTTTTTGTTTTCGAAAGATATCGATTAAAGATTGATTCCGCCACCGATGATGTTGCTGATATCACCGTAGTCTTTATCAGCACCAGGATCTGAAACCTTGACAGAGGTTCCGTACTTGAAAGTATATTTGCTGTTGAAGGCAAGCCTCAGATTTTCAATCGTCCATTCCTGGGGATCTTCTTTCATATAGCCTCCGACATTAGGATCGTCATCACCAGTCGAAGTGGAAGAATCCGTATCCGTAGTATAGGTGTAATCCTTGATGCTCATATCGATATCATTGCTGATATGATGGATGCCATTATCCGTATAGGCAATCGAGATGCTGAATTTCTTGATGGTCGTCTTATTAACGAGCTTGGTCATCTCTTCGGCAGTTGAGTTGATTTCGGCAACCTTGTCAGCATAATCAGGATCGGTCTGGTCAAGCTGTCCTTGGGCGATGATCGTATAGACAAGGGGAAGCGTCTTGAGAAGAGCTGTCGTGGCTGTGAAATCGATATAGGAATAGTCTTCGTCCGAATGAAGGTTCACAAAAGTATTCAATCCGCTGTTTCCCTTGTACTGGGCATAGAATTCTTCAACGAATTTATCTTCCTTGTCCATATCAACGGCGATACCAGGACCGGCTGGAAGAAGATTTGTATACTTAACTTTGCCTAAGCTCTTAATCGTCGGATTGCTTTGTCCCATCAACGCCAAAATAAGTTTTGAAAGCGCTTCATCGCTCAAGTCCGCATAGGCGGTTCCGTTCTTGATATAAGCTGAAAGAGAGGCGTTCGTAGCTGCAACCGTCTTGTTGTCAGCAGTATCCGAAGAAGTGAAATTATAGGTTGCGGAGATATTCCCCTTCGTCGAGAGAGAAGCTTTGAAGTCTTTTGCATCGGTCTCATCCAGACCGATGACGGCAATCTGGGTATTGAATTTGGTCAGATCAGCCTTGAGATACATCGGAGTGACCTCATCCTGTGTTTCTTCGGAAGAGGCGGACTTGATGGTTTGCTTTCCCTTGAAATCGATGGAAATATTGGAATTTGTCGATGTCATCGAGATATCTGGCTGTTCAGCCATATACTTCATCATCTTCTTCAGGCCTGGAAGGGTCGTATCTTCAACAGGCTGGCTGCTGCTTTCCTCCGGTTCTGCCGTAGATGGATTCTGCGAAACAGGCTGGCTGCTGGAAACCGGCGCATCCTTTCCACTGCTGGAAGCAGATGAACCTGAACCAGTGCATCCAGTCATCAGAAGAGGCAACATAGCAAGAACGACAAACATTTTTCTTTTCATAGAAATATCCTCCTGGGTTGTATTAGCAATATCTTAATGATTTTTATGATATTTGGCAATAATACAACTAAAAAAGAGACCCACACGGGTCTCAGGCCTGAGCCTTCATATCGTCGTCTTTCTTACCGAGGACATCCGTACCAAGATTGACGTTCTTAAAGGCATATTTGCAGACATAGATAAGAGCTGGTGCAATGGCAGCATTGATGGCAAACTCCACAAGGAAATTGACACCGATCATACCGACGAAGAGGAAATAGGCGAAATTGGCGCCGCTTGCATTGAAAGCCGCATTCAGATCGTTTCTCATCATGGTCGACATGAAGAAAGCGAATGTGCCGGTGTTGCAGATAGGAGCAAGCAAGGAAGAAAGGATGACACCGATGTTGAAGTGCTTCTTTCCGATTGCCTTGAAGACAAGTCCGGGAACAAGACCGGCAAGACCCATCTTGACAAGGCAGACCAGAATGGTCTCAAGGACGACGGCATAGCCGGGAAGGCTGCTGACAGACTGAAGGGCAGTGATCATGGAAAGGGTGGCAGGAGCGATGATGGTGACTGCACCGACGAAGAGTCCGGTGACAAGACCGGCAATCGGCCCATAGAGAATCGAAGAGACGACGATTGGAATCAAAGACAATGTGATGGAGAACGGACCGAATTGAACATAGTTTGCCAAAAAGCCAAGGGCGATGGCCAAGGCAAGAAGAAGACTGATACCTGTCAGTCTTCTGACGTTTCGACTGTTTTTTCTGCGCATAGTGTTTTACCTCTTTCTATTGATTTTCATTCTTTTTATAGATTTCATAGAGACCATCCATCAGCAGGTGGCTGTTGAACGTATAGCCATGAGGCATATAGTCCTTGATGATGCTGCTGTCAGGACCTGTGACGATTCTTTTTAGCGGTTTTCCGTATTCCTTCTCCATCTGGTCGGACATAGACTCAATGAGAAGCATATAGCCTTTTACGACACCGGAATTGATGCATTCCTTGGTGGACTTGGCAATCAACCCTTTGGGCCTGACGAGGTCAATTTCCATCAGCTGGGCATTGTTCTCCGTCATATGGGAGACAGACTCCCTCATTCCCGGAAACAGGCTTCCACCCAGGAACTGCCTGTCTTTGGTCACGAGGCTGAAGCTAAGACAGCTGGACATGCAGATGACAAGGCAATCCTCGTCATAGTCGCTTACCGCACCGATAGCCGCACTGATCAGGTTTGAACCGACTTCGCTAGGATTGTCCATGCGGATGGCCAGGGAGGTCTTCAGTTTTCTGTTCAGAAGCATCGTCTTCTTCCCAAGCACCTGATCGATAGCCTTTTCCACTCTCTTAGTGAGAGATGGAACGACGCTTTCGAGGATGGCGCCTGAGATGTCCTTGGCTTCCAGATTCTGTGAATGCAAAAACATCCTCAGGGTTTCCGAGTATTCGTCAGCACTCTTGAATTTGTCCGACAACGTCTTGAACGAGGCAAGCTCCCTCTTGTTTTCATAAAGAGAAAGAGCCAGGGAACGATTCCCTAAATCCGCTAAAAGTATCATA
>JBNMLQ010000136.1:0-3671 GCA_050874925.1 Candidatus Enterosoma sp.
GGCGTATGGAGATTCAAACCAAAAGGAGGTGCCTGCACACTTCCAACGTAAAGATCACTTTTCGCAAAGCCATCTTCTAAGTGAGACAGGCACCATCTATCTTCTATCGGATCTTTTCTTTTCCTGGGAAGAGCGTCGGATAAGGTTCGATGTTGTTGATCAAAGTGACGATTTCCTTCTCCGTCTGCTTCATCTTCAGCGGATTGATCTTAGGTAGGTCTTTGGTGGTGATATCCCCCTTCTTATTCATGATCTTCAGAAGCTGTCCCTTGATATAGCGAAGGTCATAGAATGTCGGAGCTACTTCAACCGGCTTCTTTTCGACACCGCTAAGAGCATAAGCAGCATACATTCCCGTCCTGCAGGATGTCTCAACCGTAAACACGGCATCGCTTGGTGTTTCGACATATTGTCCGATGAAGGCCAGATTCGTACATCCATGAGGAACGACTTCAGGACGGTCTTCCTTCTTCCTTGGCATGAACTGGGATGTGATATAAGGCATCATGCAGGTAGAGACATAGGTATGTTCCAAAAGTTCGTCCTTGATATCCAGCATGCCCAGATGGAAGAGCAATTCGGTGAGGATTTCATCGCCATTGCATTCACACATCGGCTTCTTGACATAATTTCCGATTTTATCTGCATACAATCCATATCCCCATCCTACCTGGACATCCTTGGGCTGATTTGGAAAGTATGGTGCATGGTAAGGGATAAAGGAGAGATCCCAGTTCGACTTCGGAAACGAGATGATTCCTGTCTCGCCGATAGGTCTGGAAGAGGCCTTTTCAATCCTGGCATAGAATTCCTTATCATTTTTGATCGTCGGGAAGAAGGATATCCATTTTGTCGTATCGATGTCGCTGATAAAGACTTCAGGATGACCGAATTTGGGATCCCTCTTGGCAAGTCTCTCCCAAACGGTGAACAAGCCCCTGTCCTTCATATCCCTGTTTGTGATGGCGACCGTCTTATTGTCACCGAAGGCAGAATTCTGGCTCATGGAACCATTGGTAAAGAAGACCATGCCCTCTTTGCGGACTTCGAGTATCTTATCTTCCTTTTCATATTGATACCGGATTCCCGTGACGGTATTGTTGTCCTCATCCATGAGGATTTCCTCTACCTTGTGTCTTGCCTCGAAGTGCACGCCTTTTCCAGTCAGCCATGTGATGATAGGATGGATGATGCTATCATATTCGTTCAGGTCAGTATGAAGGATTCCGTGAAGGTAGTCGCTTTCCGGCATGAAATGAGTGAAGCGACGGAAATACCTCTTGGCTTCTATAGCACTGTGCGAAGGCTTGAAGGAGAGCATGTTATGGAAGGTATGCCACAGATTGGAATCAAAGAAGCTATTCGGAAACACCTCGTCGATCCTTTTTCCTTCCAGTTCCTTTTCATCGCAGAACAAGACATACATCATCGCCTTCATGCAGTCCTCATCCATCGTAAAGTCATGGCAGTCGACGACCTTTCCTTCTTCAACCAAACGATAGTCCGTATGAAGAGGATGCTCATAGTTGAAATCCCAGACATCGTCCAGGATGGTCCTTCCCGGATTCCTCTCGGAAGGAACCTTGGAGCAGATGTTCCACGGACACTCCATATTGGGTTCCAGTTCTCTTTCACCGCGGCAAAGATAACCATTTTCGCCGTTGGATTTGCCGTCCATCGATCCGCCGAAATCACCGGATGATTCCAAAATCGAGATGTTCACTCCCGGCATGTGGATATCATCCACAAGATAGACGGCTGCCGAAAGTCCGGCGATTCCTCCTCCGATGATGTAGGCTTTCCTCTTTTCGATTCCCTCAGGTGCCTTGGCCTGATATTTCAGATCGTAGATTCTCATTGTCTTTTCCTCCCTGTTCAATAAGAAGACATCATTTGACTTCATTGATGACATCATGGGATGTCAATGCCAGTTTATGTTCCATGAAGTCTCATTTTTTCTTCACAGAGCCTTAGACATCCCTTTTCTACCTAACGACTTAATGCAATTAATTGACTATCGTTACGCTTACAATTATAGTGATTCAGTCTCTTTCATCAACATGAGTCGGCGTAACCATTCAAGGAGAAGCGTCAATAAATTGACTATACCTCCTATTCTGGTACGCTAAAAAAGACAACAGGATAAAGGCATCCGTTGTCTAAAAGCAATCGAAATATCCCTACCTGCTATCATTTACATAGAGGTCTGACGATTGGGTAGGATACAATTCCTTGGTTTTTATCGTCTTATATCGTCAAAACAGTTCTACCCTGTTCAAAAGGAAATCAATGAGGTTGCAATGAAGGATTCCGCTATCATCATAAAAGCTAAGGGGGATATCCATCCTTATCACAATCTTTTTAAAGAAGTCCTTGGCAAGCTTCAGAGAAGATAGTTCAGCATCCATCTTCTTTTCGTCGTCCATGCGAAAAGCCGACTGAATATAAATCCTCCTATCATTGTCATTGACGATGAAGTCTATTTCCTTTTGAACTTTACGGCCTTCATTTCTGTCATACACGACACCGACATCGACGGAATATCCTCGTTTCAGGAGTTCATTATAAATGATGTTCTCCATGATATGTCCGACATCAAACTGCCTGTAATCCAGTCTGCTGTTTCTCAATCCGACATCGACATAGTAATATTTATTGGGATAATGAAATAACTCTTTCCTTTTACATCATATCTTCTGGCTGTGTTTATCAAGAATGAATCTTCAATATACCCGATATATGATGAAATCAAAGCGGAGTTGACTTTATCATTCTTCTTACTGGCTATGGAATTGGCAATATTTGTCGGATTCGTCAAGGAACTTATCTGGGATGCCAGAAAATCCAATATGTCATTCAGTATATCTTCCCGTTCGATATGGTATCTTTCAACGATATCCTTGATATAGAGTTCCTGATACAATGAAGAAAGATAGTTCTTCTTATCCCTGACATCTTGAATCGTCAAAAGACGTGGAAGCCCACCATACAGCATATATTCATCGAGTGCCTTTCTCTCATCCCCGCCGACAGAAGAATAATATTCATCAAAGGACAAAGGAAAGATATGGATCTGTGTCGCTCTTCCCCTGAACTCCGTCACAATATCCTTAGACAAAGCATGCGAATTGCTTCCCGTGACATAGACATCCAGATTATCATAAGCCTTGAGTTCATTGAGCATATCATAAATCGTGACTTCGATATTTCCATTGTCGACGTCCATCACCTTTTGCGTAAGCTGAACCTCATCAATAAACAGGTAATATTTTTTTGCTCTGTCCTGAAGGACAATGGATTCGACATACTCGCATAGGCTGATAGGATTACGGAATTTGAAATTCCTTCTTTGATCAAGTTCGAGCTTTATGATTTCATCTTCGCTGACATTTCTCTCGCTCACCAAATAATCATGAAACAGATGAAAGAGGAGAACGGACTTTCCGCACCGTCTGATTCCTGTTATCACCTTAACCTCACCATTCCACATATTTGCGATGATACGGTTCAAATAATAATCTCTTTTTATCATGTCTCTACCTCAAACTTAGTCCATTTTTGGATTAACTTTGAGTCAAGTAAAATATAAAGCCATCCGATTTATCAATATCTTTCAGCCATTTTATCTAAAAGTCAGTAAGCGTCAATTCCATCATCCAAAGCCAACAAAA
>JBNMLQ010000137.1:0-3626 GCA_050874925.1 Candidatus Enterosoma sp.
GCGTCAAGAAGCTTCTTGGCATCGCCAGGTTCATCGCTTCTGTCGGCGATGGAGATGACCTGAACCTTTCTGGCGTTGGAGTTGGCAATGGAGTTCGGAGACTTCTTGATGATGTATTCGCTGGTCAGATAGTTGATCTTGTTGTCCTGGAAGAGTTCGTTTTCCATGTATTTCTGATATCCTTTTTTCTGTGTTGCATTGTCAAGAGAATAGACATCGGAATAGGTCATGTTGTTGAAGACAAGCTGATTCTTGAGGTCCTTGTCCTGGAGGGTGAACTTCAGGGAAGGATTGCCATTGGCATATTCAACTTCGGAGAGATAATAGTAGTTCTCGTTGAGATACTTGGCATACTTTGCCTCATCCCACATGTTGTTCTTCTTGTAAGAACCACCTTTGGCAGTGGAAAGCATGGTATCTTCAGCACGGGTCTGAAGGTTGGCATTCTTGTCTGCTCCCATGCTGGGAAGATTGCCATCGGCAACAGACTTCTTGTTGAAATCGTTGACGACATGATAGACTTCGCTTCCGTCAGTACCATTGTTATCGATGTCATGGACATGGTCGGCAAGGATTTCAAAAATCTTGCTGAGAGTCTTCTCATAGATGGCATCATCGTTGGCAAGGCTCTGATAATACTGCTTGAGGGTATCCTGGGCGGTCTTGGCAACCTGGTTCTCAGGGAGCTTATAGAAATCCTCTGTCGGAAGTTTCTCATTGTAATTGCTAGGATACTTGATTTCATCGGTATCGCAGGCGACAAGTGTCAAAAGAGACAATGCAGCCAATGCGGTCGTCCATTTCTTTTTGTTACGCAACATAGCAGGCTTCCTCCATTTCTGGTGTGAATTCACCGGCCTCAAAATAGGCAATGCCCTTGAGCGGAACCATTCTTTCCTTGGCATATTCTGTCTGGATGTTGATGGTGTTGATGTAGGTTTCCCAGCTGCTGTCAAGCGTCTCATTGGCAGAATCCGTGCTGGACTTTTCCGTCAGGATGATGTACTTGTTGATTGCATCCTTTGCTTCATCAGGCAGATAGTCCATGAAGTCTTTTTGGGTCTTGGACTTGAAGTCAGCAAGGTTATATCTCCAGAGGGTGATGTCCTCGCTGTCGAAAGACTTCTTGATGACACTCTCGACGGTACCTCTACGGTTGTTATAGGTCGTCGTGGAGTTGCTGTCTGCATTGACGAAGTTGATGAAGGAAGGATTGGTGTCATAGTCAGAACTATAGGCAGCGATGGTACTATTTCCATCCTTCTTGGAATCATCCGGTACGTTGGCTCTGTAGTATTTGTACTTGTTGGTTACATCGCCGTTGTTATCATCGGTGAAAGGATCGTTGTTGACGGAGATGAAATGGATTCCCTGATAGCCGGAATCACCGGAAGTACCGGCTCTGGCAACGATGAGCGGGTTGCCCTTTCCATCGGAAAGGACCTTCTTTCCGTTGAGGGTGTTGTTAAGGCTGATTTCGGCCTTCTTGCCATTGAGTTCTTCCTTATAATTGACAAGTTCGCCAGCATAATCGACAAAAGCGGAAGGCACGAGATTTTTAAGCTGTGCCTTGATAGCTTCATATTCACCCTTTTTGTATTTAAGGTCATATTTAGAAGCCTTGTCTTTGAAATCTTTGATGGAAGTAAAAATGTCAGGTTCATTTCCCTTGGCGACCATGATGTCGTTGACTTCGGCAAGGAATCTACCATCGAATTCATCACGGTCATCATAGATGAAGGATACGCCATGATAGTTGAAGAAGCTGTTGAAAAGGACGTTCCTAGGATACTGTCTGGCCGTGATGGACTTGCCGTTGGAAGTCTTGATGGAACTTCCGTCATGCGGATTGGATTCCCAATCGGCGACGCTGTTCATTTCATAGCAGACGGAAAGCGGGATGCCGAAAGCCTTGCCCTGTCCGACCAAGGTCTTGCTGATGTCATCGGCGACTTCGCTCTCGCTGTTATATCCTTCGCCGTTGCCAGGAACTCTGAGAGAGGTGGCAACCGTCTTGTTGGAGGCATTGCCCGTTTCGGAGCTTCCACTCTTGGTCTTCGGATTCAGGAAGGTATCATAGGCATAGACACCGAGCTTGAACTCGTTGACATAGGAAGTGTCCTTCTGCATGGCGACCATGTCGTCCTTGGTATAAAGTTCACCATACTGGGTATTGCTTCCATCATCGGAGGCAATCTGGGCGACGGAACCAAAAGAGGTGCCGTTGGCAAGCATCCTGGTGACGTTGTAGATCTGTTTTGCGTCATCGGAAGAAATCTGGCCATTGTAATAGCCTTCTCCGCCGCTTGCTGCATCGACCTTGATCAGGATGTGGGAGACATGGTACGGAGCCTTGTTCTCGACATACTGCTTGGTCAGATCTTCGGAAAGATAGTATTCCTCGTTGACATTGTTCGTGGAAGTCTTGACGGTTTCGAAGGAGGTCTGGTTCTGGGAAATCTGCTGCTGGGAGATATACTTTTCCCTCAGTTCTTCTTCATCTTCGACGCCTTCGCTGTCGAAGGTCTTTTCCTGTTCTTCCTTATAGGAAGTGTTGTTGGTCCTTGCATTGGTCTTCCATGTATCATGGAGATTTTCCATCTTGTTGTCGACGATGGAAAGAAGACCTTGGCTTCTGGTCGTGACAGCCTGGGCCAGAATGGATTTGGCCAGGTTGAAATAAGACTGTGCAGAAGTCTTGCCGTTCTGTTCTTTGAAAATCTTATAGATATCGTCGTACGTATAAAGTTTTCCACCTACCGTGACGATCTGATTGTCTACCCAGTTGGCATCTGGATAGGTGTAGTCTTCACCACAGGCGGTCAGCGAAATTGCGATAAGAGACATCGCAAGAGCTACGCCACGTTTCCCTTTCATCATATGGGGTCCTCCTCGTTGAATAGATAGTACACACAAATAGACTCATAATAATATAGTTGTTTGATGGTTGCATTTCAAGAAAAAAGGTGCTTTCGGCAAGCCATAAAGGCTTTTTCTTGTTGATTTTTGCCTCTGTTTGGCGAATTTCGCTCTTCGGAGGCCTCTCTTTATGATAAAATAGCTCGATATGCAACAAATCATAGCCATCACGAACCAAAAAGGCGGGGTCGGGAAAACGACCACGGCATATAACCTTGCCGCCGCCTTGTCAAGATATAACAAACGCATCCTTCTCATCGACATGGACCCGCAGGGCAACTGCTCCATGGCTTTAGGTATCGATCCGAGCATCTGCAAGAAGACGACCTCCGAGCTTCTTTTGGGTAAGACGGACTTACGTCATGCCATCAGGAAGACAGGTTTCGGAAACATCTCCATCATTCCTAGCAACCTCACCCTTGCCATGGTCGAGAGCACTCTGATGAGCAAAGACGGAAAGGCTGACCTCACCATCCTGAAGAGATGTCTTCAGGAGAAGGAGGCTTCCCTCTTTGACTTCATCTTGATCGACTGCCCTCCATCCTTGGGTTTCCTCTCATTGAATGCCTTGAATGCCGCCATGAGCGTCCTTGTCCCAGTACAGTGCGAGTTCTTTGCCTTGGATGCCTTGGCCCAGCTTCTTTCCAGCATCGCCGGAGTCCAGAGAAACAGCAATCCGGACCTTTCCATCATGGGACTTGTCCTGA
>JBNMLQ010000138.1:0-3516 GCA_050874925.1 Candidatus Enterosoma sp.
TCCTAGCATACCTCTCTCCTTGATATACATAGTATCCCTGACTATCCGTCTCAGTAATACCATCCAAGGCAGTGATCAATGTCTCATTGGTAACCTTGTCCTGAGGATACTCGCCATTTTGGCTCCTCAAAATCGTCTTATAGACGGCATTGGTCGTTATTTCCTGGGTTACTGAAGAAATATCCTTATCCCATCCCACAAAGAGAGTGACATCCTTGTTATCATAACTCCAATAGTTGGCATAAGGATACTTGGCATAAGTATTCTCTTCATAATAATGGGAATAACTATTATTAGGATTCAAGGAATCTATAAAAGTAACTTTGTAGCCTGTATATTCTTTGATAGAGAAAGTGGGTCTGAATTCAGTTACGCTTATGATATCACTTAAGGGCACATCCCAGCCATCAAAAGAGAATTCCGAAATCGTCGTGCCATTAGCTTCCTGTGGTCTTGTAGGAGTCTTCCCCTTATATTCTACCGTTCCACCTGAGAAGGTAGATGTCGTATAAAGCAATGTTCCGTCATAATCATAGAACTTGCATTCATAATAGAGAGTCTCGGAATATTGAGCAGTAAAGATGGTATCTTCAGTCACGTTTTTGGTAGACTTATCCCAACCTTCGAATTCATACCTGGTGATGGTCCCATCACCATGGTTGACTTCATTCTTCTTGGGAGTTTCCCCTTCATAGACAACCTTGGCATTCAATCCGACATACTGGATTCCAAGGACAGTTCCATCTTCATCCTTAAAAGTACACTTGATGGCATTGGGAGCATTGTACTGAGCTGTAAAGACAGTATCCTCAGTCACACCATACAGGGATTTATCCCATCCAGAGAAAGTCCAGTCAATGGTCTGATCTCCGCTTGTCTCACTAGGTTTTGTAGGTGTATCTCCTTCATAGGTGACATTCTCTCCAGAACTTATCTTTGTAGAATAAAGCTCAGTTCCATCATAATTGACGAACTTACAGGATACAGGTCCCTGGAAGACAGCAGTGAAGATGGTAGGTTTCTGGATATTAGTAAGATCCTTATCCCATCCCTTGAACGTCCACTTGAAGGTCTTTCCACCTTCCGTGGTATCAGGATGGGTAGGAGTTTCTCCTTCATAGACGGCATCCGTTCCTTTCTCGAAGTAGAACTCATAGAGCTTCGTTCCATCCCAGTTGTTGAAGATGACAGGCACATAGGTGATGGCATCATCACCCTTGTCTCCCTTCGGACCTTGAGCACCTGTTTCACCAGCCTCGCCTTTATCTCCTTTAGCTCCTGTATCTCCCTTGCTTCCCTTGATGTTTCCAGTTAGTGTCCAGGTTCCATCTTTCTTGATATAGTAATCCCAAGTATCCGTATCCACATAAGAATCACCATCCTTCCCAATTTCAACAGAAGGTATTCCCTTGCCTGTGATGATGGACTGACCATCAGCACCCTGGACTCCGGTATCGCCTTTCTCACCTTGAGCTCCAGTGTCACCCCTGTCTCCTTTTTCGCCTTTGTCACCCTTTTTCAACGTAACTACCTGATGGGTTCCATCCGTAAAAACAATGGTAATAAGAGTGTTCCCATTCTCATCATATCCTGAAGTGATGCCACTGATACCTTTTCCATCTTCTCCCTTGTCTCCTTTTGCCTTGATACCAAGGGATGTTCCATCCACGCACCAATATCCATCGGGATCGATGGTGATCTTAGGAGAATGTCCGTCCTCTCCGTTCTTCACAGTAAATGTGGATGTAGTTCCATCCGTGTAGATGATGGTATAGGTAACTTCATTACCAGCAACTCCGCTCTGGATGACGGAAGAGATACCTTTTCCTGTTTCTCCGGTATCTCCTTTATCACCTTTTTCTCCTTTATCACCGGTGTCTCCCTTGTCACCCTTTTCTCCCTTGATGGAAGATAGCCAGGTATCATAGTCCAAAGTTCCGCCATTAGCCTTATAGGCATCATAGACTTCTATGATACGGGTATCCCTGTCATCCACGGAATCAGGTATGGATGAGGAATCCTCTCCACAACCTGTAAGCAACAGCATCGACATCGTAATAAGACTGATCAGTTTCTTCTTTGCCATTTTGGTTTCTCCTTTATTCCTATGACATCTATCATTTCTTCTTACATCTTAAAAACAAATAAAAAGAGCATAACAATCCATCCCCGTTTCCACAGGTTGAATCATCATCTATAACATCTTGCTTTTGTTTCGTCATTGCTCTACCACCTCTGGTTTCTATCCAAAAAAAGACCTAGGCACAATCACCCAGATCCTATATTACATATGGATATAACTATGACATTACCCCCCCCCCGCAGGTTTTGAAAAAGATACGGAAGAGGCAAGGTAGTTTCGCTAGTGACCTTATGTTAACACCTTGAAGGCACCTACACCAAACAAAATTCAGAAAATATTATACATTTTTATATTAACCGCCAATTATTGACATGCCAATGAAGAAGGTTTCATGGTAATATTCCAAGTTCTCCACACTATCCTTATATGGTGGTTTCACATATAATCCCACTGCATCCAGGAAAGTAAGAGTTACCAGCTCCAGCCGGGGTAATCCGGATGAAAGAACCAGATTTCCGGCCATCTTATGGGGGAAGACATCAAATCCCCTGGATCGTAAGCCTCAGACGGGGGATTCCCCGGATACTAGATACTGATAAAAATTAAATCACGGCAGTCCTTTGAATCTACTTCACACTCTGTGAAGTTCAGTGTGAAGTGACTGTGAAGTTTTACTTCACACTTCACTTCATTCTTCGTTTTCTTCGTCGTTCATCTTCAGCTTCTTCTCAGCTTTTTTTGATATCTTCTTATATTCCTTATAGGTCTTTTCAAAGTCTTCCTCGACCTCATGGTCATGGACAGGTCTTTGGTTGCCGAAATAGTTCTCCATCAGATAGTCGGTGAAATACTTGGTGAACTTCTTGGCTCCACGATGATTGAGATGTTCGGCATCATACTGGTCCTTCTTGGGATTGAGATGAAGGGTCTCAGAGAGGAATTCATTGCTGGAATAGTCCAAAAAGACATATCCGTTTTCCTCCACCTTCTTTCTGGCACTTCTTACCATGTAGGTGGCTTCCAAAGGAGAATGGATCTGATACATGTCAAAGGAAGCAATCTTATCGGAGAGATACCTTGGCATCTGACCGAAAAGGAAGTTGATATGTGGATACTTCTTACAGATAGAGAGGATCTCATCAAGATAGTCTTCTGCTTCCTTTGGAAGAGGAAGCGTCTTTTCAGGATCGACATCGCAGACCTTGGCAGGTTTGACACCTGTCTGAGGGAAATAACCTTTGGTATAGAACTGTTCATTATAGACAAAGGATTCCCAATAGATCTGCTGACGGAAGGAATTATGCCCCTTGAAGGGTTCCCAGCTGTCAGAGTCATCGAGGTAGCTATATTTCTCACAGAGCTCCTTCTTGACCTTCTTGGTCTCCTCATCATCCGGCATGGAAGAAAAGTAGTCTTTGACGAAGGTGTCGGCA
>JBNMLQ010000139.1:0-3505 GCA_050874925.1 Candidatus Enterosoma sp.
CAAGGATAAAGTGAGTAGTTTCGTTAATTTTTTCATTGGGCTATCCCCCCTAGATAAACATATACATTTAGTTTATCTTTTTTATCTTCATTATCCTAATTGAATGGAAGATAAAGGGATAGCAAAAATCATATAAAAAATTATGATTTCTTTTGATTTTGCTAATAAATTCATTAAAAAATAGCAAATACGAAAAGCACAAGCATTTGTGGTAGCGCTTTCTTTTATATAAAAATCAGACGGTGCTTATCGAGCAAATGCGATGGATTTTAAGCCTATTTTAAGAAAACTCCTATCCCGGGGAAGGGGTTTCCCCGGGAATTTGGAGTCGTATCAGGCTTCGATGTTGATGTCCATTTCAGGATAGTAGTAGGTGATGTCGACGCTTGTATCCGCTTTGGCAGCACTATATTCATAGAACTGGCAGGAGACATATTTCCCTTCACTGTTTATTGTGGAGGCGACAAGGACCTTTCCGTTCATGCTGGTAGTCGTCGGTGCCATATAGGTCAGAGTCCAGGTGTTCTTCGTATCGTTCTTGAAGGCATCTTCGATATCCTTTCGGAAGGTTGCCGTCACCTTTCCACTTCCCTTGATGACGGTCTTTTTTGTTGCATTGGTATAGGTGTAATTGGTGTTTTCACCAAGATACATGCTCGGAATGTCGATGCCATAGTAGGTCTTGAGCTGTGTGGTATTGGCTTCCCCCCTTTCATAGGTAGGATCGGCAACATAGTCTTTGTCATAGGCAGCCGTGAAATTGATGGCGGCTGCGAGCAACTGAATCTTGATTCTCAAGGTTCCACCGGTGATATTCTTCTCGGCATAGAGATCACAATACTGGCTTGTGTTGACGAAGTACATGAAGGTAACACTCCATCCATCGGCCTTCAGTTTTTCTTCGTAGTCATAGAGGAACTGCGGCTTGCAATCTGTGCCGGAGGCATATTTCTTCCAGGTGTAGTAGGTGTCGGCATCCTTCTTTTCGGTGAGTGTGGTCTTGGTACCGCCCATGAATAAGAACGGAACGACATTTCCGTCGAGGCTCTTCTTCATGGAAGTCTTCTCGTCTTCGCTCCAGTCTGTTCCGGCGGTGTCGGGAAGGGTGCTCTTGAGATCATAGATGACATTCATGACGGCAGAGGCAGAAGCCGAGGTGCTGTTTTTGAAGACGGTGACACGGATATGGGAACCATCACTTCTTGTCTTGACACCTTCGATGGCGCTAGCGTAGTTGACGGTCTTGTCTTTCAATACGTATCCTGCCGAAGTGAGGACAGTTTTGGCATTGTCGATGACACGATCATCCCATGTTCCGCCGGTGATCTTGGTCGCACGATATCCGGAGGTATAGGTCTTGGTTTCCTTTCCGGCTACTCCTCCAAGATAGACATAGGGGATATCGGAAGCAACGTCGGCACCATAGTTGGTCGTCAAGGATGTGATGACATCGCTGGAATAGGAGCCATCGCTTGGAACGTTGAACGGTGCTTGATAGGCGATGGTTATCTGGCACATCGCATTGACATAGGAAGAGAGATTATATTTTTTGACATTGACGGTGTAGACACCCTTTTCGTTGGATGTCGTCAAAATCATGGTCGGAGTGCTTGCCGTCGTATTGAATTCCTTGGTGATGGTCCAGGTGTTCTTGGTGTCGTTTAAGAAAGTATTCCTGATGTCGGTGTACATCTGGTCGTTGAAGACACCGCCTTTGAGTGTCTCCGTATTGCCGGAGAAGGAATTGAATACCAGTCTGCTTCCCATGTTGATGACCGGGAAGTCGATTCCACCGAGCTTGCTTGTGAAATCACCAAGAATATCGGAATCCCAGGCTGTATAAAGCGAGGAATTATAGAGCTCTTCGATGTAGACATACATATAGACTGTGGCAGAATAGCCGGAACAGGCATCGATCTTGACGGTGAGCTTGCATCCGTTGACACCATCGTCATGCATGAAGGTCTTGGTGGCAAGAAGGCATTCGCCGTTGCTGTTTGTCGTAGGGGTGAGGGTCCATCCTGCAGCCTGATAGATTGCCTTGGCCTCGGTGACGATGTTAGGATTCCAGGTTCCACCCTTGATCTGAAGCCTTCGATAGTCATCGCTCCAGGTCGGGACCTCTTTGTTGGTATTGAGGTAGACGTAGGGAAGGTCATGTCCGTCAAGCGGTGTAATCGGTTCTCCTACGTTTCCGATGGCTTTGCCAAGTAAAGTCGTGACATCTTCGCTCCATTTGTTGTAAAGGGACTTGTCATACTTTAGGGCAGGGACATAGGAGATGACCATGTGGCACTTGTTGGAGGAAGCTGTCGTGCTGCTTCCGTTGACTAAGACGCTCATTTGGCATCCATCGTCATATGCTCTTGTCGCGGTGAAGTTTGCTCCATAGCTGTCTGTTCCGTCGGTGATGGTCCAATAGCTCTTGCCGTCTTCACCGGCATCCGATTCAAACTTCTGCTTTGCCAAAGTTAGATATTGGCTTCTGAAAAGGCCTCCTGTCAGGGTGAGCTTATAGGATGCCGACGCATAGGAAGAGGTGACGTTGTCCGTGCCCATGTAGACATCCGGGACATTGTGGCCGTCGAACTCATTGGTGAAATAATCCTTGATGTCATCAGACCAACCTTTGGCTCCTGTTTCGTTGAAGGGTTCGACCCACTCGACTTCCATACGGGCTTTCTTGCCAGAACTATAGTTTGAAATCGTGAGGGTGAAATCCCATCCGTCGGCATTGGTGAGTGTGGCAACCAGCTTATCTGTTTCGGCTGTGGTCTTCCATCCAAGTCCGGTCAAAGTTGTGTTGGCATCGCTGATGACCTGGCTGTTCCACTTTCCACCATAGATATAGAAGTAGGTATAGCTGGAACTTCTTGTCGTGACATAGGAATACTTCGATCCGAGATAGACATAGGGGATGCTCTGGGTGCCAAGGTTGGAATTGATGATTAGTTTTGCATCATCATCCCAGTCTGTGGCAGTGCTGGTGTCATAGGGCTCATCATAATCAATCTTCATGATGGTGTAGGTGTTTTCGGTATCCGGTGAAATCGTGACCGAAAGACCTGTTCCTTCCTTGCTGGCGGTAAATTTGTCACGGTCGATGTTGGTCGTCCATCCATCGGCCTCAAAGGCTGTCTGGGCTTCTGTCAGAATGTCTATCTTCCAGCCGGAAATGGATTCGATGTCCGCATATCCGTAGTTGGAAAGGCTGACGACCCAGTTCGCAGAGACGCTTTTTCCGAGATTGACATATGGAACAATCTGGTTTCCAAGATGCTGTAACATGAAATCGACGATGGCTGTCGACCATCCGGACTTATAAGGGTCTGTCTCGGAAGCGGATGAAGAAGATGTGCTTTCGCGTAAGCGTCAATTAGGGTCTTTGGATATTTACCCCATCATGGTTTATACTTCCTCCAGTCAAACGGAGGAAGACTTTTTATATGATAATGGAATTGACCCAAAGGCAGAAGGAGATATGTGATTATGCCGAAGAGCATGG
>JBNMLQ010000140.1:0-3463 GCA_050874925.1 Candidatus Enterosoma sp.
GGAGTGACAAGATGCATCATGTCGTACTTTCCGACTCCGTAGGATTTGTTGGTATAGGTGAGATAGTTGAGGTTGAGAGACTTTTTTAAAGTCTCATCAAGTGAGAACTGATTATTGTATTTACACATATGTAAGAAAAACCTCCTTGTAAAATACAAAAAGATTGACTTTCCGGAGAGATATGCTATAAATACAATTGTGGGTTGCGATATATAGCATATATCGTTGCTGAAGCGTTGCTTTTCCTGAAGCGACGCTTTTCATTTTTTCGGATTAGTAAATTCAAAAGAATATAGGGGAACAGCTGTTCCTTTTCGAATCTTGCCAAGGAACGTCTAAAGATTCTTGTAATAATCCGTGATATAGTCTTTCACGACAAAGGATCCATCATTGATCTCGGCAAGACGGTCATTCAGCTGCTTAAGAAGAGACAGCATGATGTATTTTTCCTTCTTCTCTTTTTCCTCATTGAAATAACAAGGCATATCGTGAGAATCGAACTCATAATATTCGTCATACATTTCCGATATCTTCTTGTTCAGTTCACGTATCTTTTCATCGGTGTCTACGATATCGATACCGGTCAAAGGTTCCCCCGTCCGGGTGTTGCTTATCCAAATCGGTCCCTGCATGAAGTCCAACTGCAATTCAACTGTTTTTTTCATTTTCTGTTATCCTTTATTAGCTTTTGAGCATTTCTTAAGTCAACGGGATATGCACTTACGATATAACCTAAACTCCCACTGAAATTATACGCTTTTGACTTCCGTCCTTAAAAAGGCGTCTATTTTCTTTTCGTCGTACCCCAGATTCCTAAAGACTGATTTCATCTTGCTGGTCAGTGCATATTTCCTTTGCCAGCCGTTCCTCTTGGTTTTGTATGCGATCAGTTTGGAGGCATACCCAAGCACGGTTGCAGTCGTATCGTTCGAGGTATAGTTTTCCTTTCCGAAGCTGTCCCTCTCGAAGAAACGGAACGCCAGTCTCATGACAAGTGCGAAGAAAAGGACGAAGTTCCTTCCGATATACGTTTCCGTCCCGTGGCAGTAGCATTTCTCACTGTCTGTGAAGCTCTTCATTTGGCAGAACACCTTCTCTGCCCTGTCCCTCTTCCTGAGCCTTGACAGCATTTCTTCCGGCGTCATCTTTTCGTTGGATACTGCCATGAAGAAACCGGCGAAGTCAATCTCCTGCTGGATTTTCTCCGTCTTTTCCGTAACGATGTTCTTTCCTCCCCTTCCCCTTGTTACGGTCAGATACTCCGAATATCCTTCGGCTTCCGCCCTGTCGTATTTCTTCCTTTTCAGGAGTTCCTCGGCGGCAAGTATCTTCGAATGTATCGTATCCTTTTCCGTTTCGGCTTCCGCCCCGTCATAGAATATATAGGTATAGGAATGCATTCCGAGAAAGGCATCCGATTCGAGTTGGATGCCGTAGGCATTCTCGCTTTTTATGAAATAGGTTTCCCTGTCCCTGATTGCCATGCCGTTCTCCCTGATGTAGTCGAACGAGGTCGTGACATTGTCAGGCACCATGATTGCAAAGGAGTTGCTTTTGGCGATTTCCCTGATTTCCTCGGACTTATAGTATCCCCTATCAAAGACGAGGAACACTTTTCTGAAGCCGATTTCCCTGATTTTCTTCCTTGTCGCCTCAAGCTGTGTCTTGTCAAGGAGCGAACCGATGAAGTCCTCATAATAGACGGGTATCCCCGTCGATTCATCCACTCCCATCGCAGTCGATGCCACCGGGAGCTTCTCATTCTTCTTCGGATGGCCAAACTCGGCGGTCTCTATCCCTTTGCTGTTCGTGTTGATGTTCGTCGAGTCGAAGGCTATCACAAGTCTTCTGTCCGATATCCCCGATTCCCTGTATTTCTTTCTGAATTCCGTCATGAAGACTTCGATGTCGGAATAGCCGACGGAAGCGAACATCCTGCTTGTGTCCTCACTGGAAAGGACATGTCCGATTCCCGCATAGTTGGAGAAACCCCACTTTTCATATCTCTGCGACCTTGCCTTCTCGCTGTCCACCATGAAGACGGAATAGGCAAGGATGTCCTCCCATTTCTTCGGAAATGCAGCCTTCAGCGCACTGAGTGCACCGCATCTGTCGGCGGATTCCCTCAAGGCAAGATAGGATCCGAAATGGAGGTAGTCGTCGATTTCGCCGGGCTCCTCCTTTATCTCGGAATCCGGGAAAAGCGAATAGTAGATGGCGTTCGGATGGAAGAATCCTTCCTTTTCCTTGCTGACTTTTCCCACGCATCTCCTGTCATCCGTGGAATGCCTCTTATCTTTGTCCCACGATGTCTTCTCCTTGAAGTAGACGTACCCGTTTGCGAAGGTCTTGAACCTCGGGTCCTCCGGAATCTCTATTGCACCTGTCCTGATCATTTTGAACACCTCCTTACAGCGTATAATTATACGCTTTTAGGAAGAAAATTAAAAGAGCCGGATGCAGAGAAAAGACTCTTTTTTTCCACTTTCCGGCTCATATTCTTCTTTTTCCTTATGGTTTTAGCCTTTCCTATTGCCAAGCGTATAATTTCAATGAGAGTTTAGGATATAACCATTCAGCCCTATCGCACTGATCATATAATATTTTTCCTTGTATAGGTACATTCTTTCAAAACCTGGTTTTCCATCTCTGGTTTTGATGACTGAATATTCCACTTTTCCATAGGAAACAACCTTCTTTATGTGGTCAATGATATTGTCGATGTTAACCCCGTGTTTGACGGCAAAGTCGTTTTCATGCCCATTTGATTCATTCATGAAAAGGTCAGCCACTTACATAATATATAAGGCTATAGGAAAATTGTCTTTTGTTTTTGCCTTTGGAATTTTCAATCATTTTCATTGACTATGCCTATGAAGACAAGTATACTTTATCTCGTTCATCAAGAGACCGGCTAGGGACTAGGCCCTATAAACCGGCAGCAACGTACTATCGTAACGTGCTAAAGCCTAGATCAATGAACCGAAAAGTTTTCTTGGGGTTCATTGTCGAACCCTTTTTTTCTTTTTCTTTTATCAGAGAGGTATTTATTGAAATGACAGACACTTTCACATTCCAGCCTGAGGGAACCTGCTCTACCAGGATGGTTCTCAAAATCAATCATGACACCGATGTCATCGAAGACTTCGAGGTTGTCGGAGGATGCCCTGGAAATCTTTCCGGTATCCGCAGGCTTATCATCGGCATGAAGGCCAAGGATGTAGCTGAAAAATTATCTGGTACGACATGCAGGAGCAAGCCGACGTCCTGTCCAGACCAGCTTTCCAAGGCCATCAAGGCTTATTATCTTGAAAGGGGAGAACAATTATGAGCGAAATCAAGAATCTTTTCACGTCTGAATCTGTCTCGGAAGGACATCTGGATAAGCTTTGCGACAATATTTCGGATGCCATTCTGGATGCCTGTCTGGCCCAGGATCCTTTTTCAAGGACGGCAGTCGAGA
>JBNMLQ010000141.1:0-3433 GCA_050874925.1 Candidatus Enterosoma sp.
ATTGAAAAGGTGTTTTTGGAGGTACGTTCGAAAAACACCAGGGCCATCGCCTTCTATGAACGCAACGGCTTTGTCCAATACCGCATCAGGAAAAACTACTATCTCGACGATGATGCCCTTTGCTATGTAAAGGAGGCCAACAAATGAAAGACGAAGTCATTCTTGCCATCGAATCATCCTGCGACGAAACAGCCGTCGCCATTCTCAAAAACGGAAAGGAACTCCTGGTCAACACCGTCAACACCCAGATTGAAGACCACAAGCGTTTCGGAGGAGTCTATCCCGAACTTGCCTCCCGTCTCCATCTGAAGAACATCACGAAGGTCGTCTCCTACGCCCTGTCACTCAAGGACTTTGACTATTCCACCATCACCCATGTTGCCATCACCCAGGGTCCTGGTCTTCCCGGAGCGCTTCAGATCGGTGCCATGGCTGCAAAGACCATCGCCCAATATCTTGAAGTCCCCCTCATCTGTGTCCACCACCTTGCCGGTCACATCTATGCCAATGAATATGTGACGGACTTCAAATATCCTTTGATTGCCCTCATCGCCAGCGGCGGAAACTCCGAAATCGTCTATCTCCCTTCACCTATGAAATTCGAAATCATCGGTGAGACGGAAGATGATGCCATCGGCGAAGCCTTCGACAAGGTTGCCAGGGAACTCGGCCTTCCTTATCCGGGAGGCGTCAATCTCGACAAGATATCAAGGGAAGAAGGAATCAAGACCTTCGCTCTTCCCAAGCCGAAGGTCAGCGGATACAACCTCTCCTATTCCGGACTCAAGTCACATCTTGTCAGGATGATTCAGAAGGAGAAGAGAAACGAAGACGGAAGCCTTCCCATGGATGTCGTCAAATCCTATGCCAGAAGCACGGAGGAAGCATTCGTAAACCAGCTTCTCGACAAGCTTCATCTGGCAGCGACAGACTACAAAGTGAAGCAGGTCGTCGTCGGTGGTGGTGTCTCGGCCAACTCTTATCTGAGAAGCCATATCAAGGAGGTCTTCCAGGGTGAAGACATCGAAGTCATGATTCCACCCCTTTGGTGCACGACTGACAACGCTGCCATGATTGCCAAGGCCGCCCATCATCTTCTCGAACAGGGAAAGATATCTCCTTTGTCCTTCACCACGATGCCAAATAAGAATTTAGAAGAAGAATAACCAAGAAAAGAGGTTCATTTATGGATTTAAGCGAAAAATACACTGTCAATGACCTATATCAGAAGGTCAAAGACCACAGCATCGACACCTTGGAAGGTGCCAAGCTGACTTTCGGCGGATTTGTCCGCTCCAACCGCTTCGGAGGTGCCGTCGGCTTTGTCTCCATCAATGACGGAAGCTGCTTTGACAATCTGCAGGTCGTCTATGGAGAAGACTTCAAGGATGCCCTCAAGGCAAAGCTTGGAGCCTCCCTTCTCTGCAAGGGCACCCTTCATGTCACCCCGAATGCCAAGCAGCCCTTCGAACTCCAGGCTGAGGAAGTCACACTTGTAGGCGACGTCAAGGAAGACTATCCTCTTCAGAAGAAGAAGATGTCCTTCGAATACCTGAGAGACCTTCCCGAGTGGAGAATGAAGACCAACACCTTCAATGCCGTCTTCCGTGTCCGTTCCACCCTTGCCTACTACATCCATGATTATTTCCACAAGAACGGATACCTTTGGATCCATACGCCGATCCTGACCGCCAATGACTGCGAAGGCGAAGGACAGACTTTCGATGTCTATGCCGACGTCAAGCATCCGGAAGAATACTTCAACAAGGACAATGTCCATCTGACCGTCTCCGGTCAGCTTCATGTCGAACCTTTTGCCCTCACCTATGGCAAGGTCTATACCTTCGGCCCGACCTTCCGTGCCGAAAAGTCCAACACCGTCAGACATGCTGCCGAGTTCTGGATGATTGAACCGGAAATCGCCTGGGCACATCTAAGCGATCTATGCGACATCGAGGAGGACTTTCTCAAATATGTCGTCAAGAATACCGTCAAAGACTGTGAATCCGACATGAATTTCTTTGAAAAATGGGTCGACAAGGATGTCAAGAAACGTCTTGATGAGTTCATCAACAAGCCGTTTGCCCGCGTCAAATACGAAGACGCCATCAAGATTCTCCAGGAAGCCGTCAAGAACGGCCACAAGTTCGAAGTCAGCGACATTCATTTCGGCCTCGATCTTGGAAGCGAACACGAACGTTACCTCACCGAAGAATATTTCAAGGGTCCTATCTTCCTCACGGACTATCCGAAGGAAATCAAGGCCTTCTATATGAAGCAGAATGATGACGGCAAGACCGTCGGAGCAACAGACCTCCTGGTACCTTTCATCGGTGAACTTTGCGGAGGCAGCGAAAGAGAGGCTGACTATGACAAGCTTCTCAACCGTATGAACGAACTTCATATGAATATCCCTGCCTACCAGTGGTATCTCGATCTGAGAGCCAACGGCTCCATGCCGCATTCCGGCTTCGGCCTCGGCTTCGAAAGACTTGTCATGCTCGTCACCGGTATGAGCAACATCCGTGACGTCCTTCCTTATCCGCGTTGCTACAAAGACATGGAATTCTAAAACATGTTCAGAAAAAAGAAAAAGCAGGAAGAAACTTCCAACGAAACCATCAGCGAAGAAAAAGAAGTTCCATCCTCTTTTTCCGTGGCTGAGAAAAAGCCTTCCCGCTTTCCTCTTTTCATCAAGGTCGTCTCGGCCATTCTTGCCATAGCCAGCATCGGACTTGTTGCCTATTCCTGCTTTCTTCTCATCTCCGACTCCAACGATTCCCTCTCGGATGAATCCTATATCACTTTGACCGGGAAGAACATCAATGAAAGCAAGCAGGTCTATTCCCGCTTCGGCAAGGAAAAGATGAAGAAGGCAAGCGATTTTGCCCTCATCGGAACAAAGCTGTTCCTCTCCGAAACCAAAATCACGCCGGACCTGCTTTCAAGCGAGCACACATCCGACATCCTCGGACAGGGAAACAGCAACTTCTATCTTTACAACCTCACCACCGACACTTCCAAGTTTGCCTCCGGACAGAGCCATTTCGAATCCAACCAGTTCTATATCGACCTAGGAAAGATCAATGAAGGCGATTATCTTGTCTATTCTGACTATTACAATTCCGTCGACAGTGAAAACCTCAATCCATACTCCTTGTCGACCAACGAAGCCATCAGCTACACAACCTATTCCCTTCCTGATCCAGAGACCAAGACGAGAAAGAGAATCACCATAAAAAACAACAGCAGCTCTCCATTCCTTGTGATCAGTGTCAAGAACTGCGGTTCGGTCCTTCCGACAAATGTCTATGATGCCGTCATCTTCTATGCTTCCTATCAGCAAGGCGAAGATGGTTCCTTCTCGGAAATCGAAAACAGCAAGGAAGACATCGATAAGCTCAGTCAGCTTGTCTCAGACAATTCCGACTTC
>JBNMLQ010000142.1:0-3401 GCA_050874925.1 Candidatus Enterosoma sp.
CTTTGATATCTGCTCCTTGCTCAGAATGTAGGTGAAGACTGCAGGACTTCTTTTGGATTCTTCTTTGCTATAGAAGTAGAAAAGGTATCGCTTGTATAAGTCGATGCCGATATATAAGGTGTTATCAAAACTGTCTTGTGTCGTCTCCATAGATAGGGTGATCTCGCCACGGAAATTCCTATCGCCGATTATTTTTTCTCCTTTGCCATGACCGGGGACAGAGAGTCTCTTTGGATTTTTGATGTCTACGACGAAGTTTTCATTTTTGATCATCGCAATATTGTTTCCGCTCACGCTGAAGGTTTTCAAGGTGGTTTCTACTTTTGGATGCATTGAAAATGATATTGGGTTGGATAGGACGAGATTCAAAAAACTCTTTGAACAGAGAATCAGATCATCTTCTTTTTCCTTGTCGTCTTTGACAAGACGATAATGGTAGGAATCCGGCAACTTTTCTTTTATCCCATCGCTCATAGGCGAAACGATGTCGACGTCATAGGAAACGGAATTTATAAGGATGGTTTCTCCTTCTGACAGGAAACTCGTTGATTGAGAGATATAGAGTGGCTTTTCCTCTTCCTGAAGACAGCTTAAAAAGGTGAATTGATATCTCAGGTCGGAAGACTGGGCTTGATATTGGATGATGCAGTCTTTTTCGATGTCGAAGAAGGAATCATCGATATCTTCTTTTGTCGTTTTCATTTGATAATAGGCAAAGGGATAGCTTGAAATCATCGTTTCCTTCTTGTCTTTCAAGGAAAGCAAATCGAGGTTGGAAAGACCGAAGAAGAAGGTGAAAAGGAAGGTACAGAGCAAAAAGAGCTGGAAGATGAGATTGTCTTTTTCCTTGTGAAGAAGATAGGATAGGGAAAGGGAAAACGGATTTCTTTTTTCGTTGTGGAAATCAAATGGCTTGGATTGAGTGGTTTTGGTATCGACATAGACTTTTTCATCCTGAAACAGGATTCTTACGTCATAGTCGCATTCGATATCTTCATGGGCGATGAGGAAACATAACGTATTCTTTGCTTTTTTCTGAATCAGTTCAAAGGCAGTTTTCCTGCTTTCCTTATCCATGGAAGAAAAGGGTTCATCGAAGTAATAGGTGTGATGTCTGCTCTGCAAGGCGAAAAGAAGCTCCATCTTTTGCCTCTCTCCGGATGAAAGCTTGCATAAAGGAGTGTCTAAAAGTGTATAGACGTAAAGCTTCTTTGCCTTGTCTTCAGTCTCTTTGGTAATTTTCTCTTTTAAAAGGAAGGATATGTTCTTTTTCAGGGACAGATAATCCAGAAGGAAGGTCCCTTCACCAAGATATAGGTAATCTTTTTCAGAATCCAGGATTTCCAGATTTCCAGATGTCGGCTTTTCTTTTTCCATCAGAATCTTCAGCAGGGTGGATTTTCCGCATCCGCTTTTTCCTTTGATGAGGATAAGGCCCTGATTCAAATGGAAGTTCACATTTTCAAAAAGAATCTTTTGTCCATAGGACATGCATAAATCAGTAAGTTTCATTTTTCTTTGATCAAGGCTTTCATCCTTGATTCTCCGAAGAAGGCATGGCGGATGATCAAGAAGAAGAGAAGGGGGATGACCATTGAAATCACAAGCGGCAGTAGGAAGGTGAAATTCATCTTGGAATACCAGAAGCCGATGAGGAAGTCATAGTATTTTGCTATCGATATGTGGAAGAGGCCTAGACAGTATTCCGATAGAGATAAGATAGGATAATACAAATGATGCAAGGCAAAGAAGAAGAACGGCGATGACGGGGTAGAACTTTAACCGCTTTTCTCTTTCGCCGAGAAGCAGCCTGAGAGGATAGCGGAGCCTGTTTTTGAAGAAGAAGACCACCAAAAGGGATGCAAGGAAGAAACAAAGAGAAACGATGACAGGTGTCTCCATCCTGTTGATGACCCTTGATATGCTATTTAACTTCGTAATATGGTCTTTGGAGTCTTTGTTGCTGATCATGGTAGTGTATAGAAAAGTTCCGTCAGGGAACAGACTCTTGTTGCGTTCCTTGGCAATCCGAAGGTTCTCTGGTGTGTTTTCGACGATGAAGCCATTTGTTTGTTTTTTACTTAAAATACCAAATGCCGAATCGACTTTGTAATCAAGAAGTTGGCGCTCTATTTGAGAAACGAAAGTCTCTAAGTCTTCAGGATTTATGCCGTCCAGCTTCTTTTCAAGGAGGCTGGCATCCAGGCTTTTATATATGCCGGTTATCTTTAAAGATATATCACCCCAGGCTGGCTTGAGTTTGGTCAATTTATCATCTTTCAATGCAGATTCATAATCTAGGGATACATTGTTTTCCTTCAATATCGTATCGAAACAAATGTTGGAGATGATGATGTCACCATTTTCAGCTGGATAGGTTCCACAGAGTAAATCAAGATTTTGCTTGTTTTCTTCACAAAATTTAAGAATGACAGAGATGACCTCCCCTTTGTCTTCACCGAATCTATAATCGTCATCGTCTTTTTTTAAGCCGATTCCATCACTCAGAATTTGATTTGCTGAAGTATAGTGATTCAGTTCTTCATCTATGTCATCCATGTCTGCTACTTGGAGATATAAGGCTGGGAAGGTATTTTCATAGATGATTTCTCTATACTTCCAAAAGTAAGAATTGTCGGCAAACCCTTTGAAATAAGCCTGGCCAATAAGGAAGAATTGAAGCAAAAAGATTAAGACAGCAGTCAAAGAGCAAAACAATTTTTCTTCTTTGAAGAAACGTTTTATTTCATATAAGAAAGAAAATTTAGGATAAGTAGTTTCTTTCAGTTCCTTATCATGATACTTTGTATTGTCTATCGTGATATGTTTGTTCTTAATGTTGATGCTAGAACCTTTGAATTCTCCATCGAACCTTTCATCATGGCTGGCAAAGATGACAAGATGATCTATGGAATATTCCTTCAATGCTTTTAGGATGAGAAAGGCGTTTTCCTTGTCAAGGTTCGATGTGATTTCATCGACAAGCAAAATCTGTTTTTCTTCAAAGAGTCCTCTTGAAAGATTCAATCTTTGTTTCTCGCCTGTTGAAAGGTTTGAAGCCGGTTGGTCTGCCCGGTCTTTCAAAGACATTCTTTCCAATAGGCTGAGTGCTTTGCTTCTATCAGCATGGGGAAAGACGAAAAGAAGATTGTCCAAGACGGATTTGTCATCCAAAAGAACGGGTACCTGAGGCACATAGCTGATCTTGGAATCACATATGGAACTGCAATTTTTCTTGTCTAGGAGGATGTTTCCTATTTAAGTCCTGACCTGCACATGCGTGCTTTTATTTTACTTTTGCAGTATAATTTTCAAGCCGTCATGAATCCCATAGGATTCGTTGGAGGAGATGCGAAGTCCTAACTTGGCGGTTGCCTTCGCTTCTCCTCCAATGACGCAAC
>JBNMLQ010000143.1:0-3395 GCA_050874925.1 Candidatus Enterosoma sp.
ATGATATGTATTGTTCCTGAAAAATACATTTTACCATCTTGGCAAAATTGTGTATACTTTCCATAAGCCCGAAAAGGCATTTTACGATGAAAAAAATCCGTTCCCTGTTATTTTCTCTATCCCTTTTGCTTCCCTATGCATTGCATATGACCTCTTTTGGCATGGATGTAAATATCAAAAACAATCAGGATGACATCGATTACAGTGTCCCCTCTCTTGATGACAACAAACCATCCTATGAGGTATCCAAGCTTTCCGATGCCGTCAATACCTTGGTGAATTCCAAGCAGATCCTGATGGATGAGCTTTCTTTGAAACTATATCTGGACAGCGATGCTCCTGATAAGTCTCTTTCTCTTTCCATGAAGAATCTCAACCTGGATCTGTCCATGCTGAATTCATCAACCCTCCGATTCCATACAAACCTGGAAGTCTCCTACCAGGGACTCTTGGAAAAGATGTTCGTCGAATACCTCAGCGATGATTCTCTTTATGTATGTTATCGCTCCAGGTCTTTCAAACTGTCTGTTCCAAAGACGCTCAATGACGTACTCAAGCTCTTGAATGATATCGGTATCTCCATCGATTCTGAAACTTCCGGCGGTGATGTCTCCTTGGTCAGCATCCTAGACTATCTCCAAACGATGAAGACAAAAGAAAAAGATTCATCCTTGGATGGTGGATTCATCTATCAGGTCGGGTTGGATGATTTTAAGAAGGATGACTTTTCCATCGTCAATCCGAATCTTCTTCTTATGACGGACAAGGAAAACATCCCCACCTCCATTCAGACAGACGGAAACCTGGAGTTTGTCTCCGGGGAAAAGAAACTTGGCATCTCCTTCCTGGGAAGCTTTAAGAACATCTATGCCGTATCCAGGTATGAGGAAAGGGACTATTCTGACATTGCTGATATCACCAAGAACAATGAGTCCCTTTTGAACACCGTTGCCGATATCTTCTCTGGAAAATACTCCGAAAATCAAAAAAGGCAGTTTGATGTCAGCATTCAAGGCCAGATTCAAAATGAGCTGTCCTCTTCCTTGACGGAAACATCTTATTTTGATGGCAAGCTTGCTGCTGATTTGGAAAATGTTTCTTCGGAAGAATATGGAAACTATTCCTTGAATCTTTCCCATAGAAAAAGTGAGGATGTTTCCTCAAGTGTTTATAATGAAATCCAGGCAGACTATCTTTCCCATGACATCTATATTGCGATAAATGACCTTGTCAAGGCCAAAATCGAAGATGGCAAGCTGAAGGACATGTTTTCCTATATTTCCGAAATCAGCAAAATCGGACTTTTCGAGTCCATCGATGAAAATCTGAACCTTGTCCTTTCCTTGGCCAAGGAAAGCGAGCTTGACAAGCTTGCCAAGGGAGACTATTCCGTTCTTTCTTCCTTCATCAAGGAAATCAGCCTGGACTGCAACACCTACAATCTGATTGTGGACGGGGGTATGCTCGGACTTGAAAAGCAGGATATCTCCATGTCCTTGCATTTTGATGAGAACCAATGCTTTGACAGAATCGTATTGTCCTCCTTGAAGATTGATAAGGTGACTTTGAAGGACCTCACCTTATCCTTGAATCAGTATAGCGGTACCAACCAGATTCAGTCGGAAGACTATTCTTCCTTGAATCCCGTCAGCAATCTTTTCTCATCCTTGTCTGATATCATGGATAAGAAGAAGGTTGCTGCTTCCTATTCTCTCGTCTTTACGGATCAGGAAGACGTCACTTTCAATGCAGATGGAAAAATCTATGCTGACATGTCCTCCTCTTCTTCCCGCCTGGAAGAAGACAAAAAGCTTGTTCCTTTGACGGATGGCACCTACTATCTGTCTTTTGACCTTCCCAAGGAGAAGAACAGTCAGGGTGATGAGAATTCCATTCTCGGTCAAGGTATCGAGATGTGCTATACTCCAGATGACAAGAACCTCTATTTTGGCTTCAACTATGACCAGGATTCCAAATTCGATGCCTTGACGGATGGCCCTTATTATGTCTTCAAGAACTCTTTGCCTGAAAAAGACATCGAAGACATGCTCTCCCTATTGGATAAGAAGGTGGAGACGGATGACAAAAAGGCTTCAAAGAGCATCTTTTCGATGTCAGGCATCCTTTCCCAGATAGAGAACAGCGAAGCCTTCAAGAAGCTGAAGGAAGATATCACGGATCATCTCTCTTTGAAGGGATTGGATTCCGTCTTGGATGTCAAGATGAGTGGTGACACCCTCCGTGTCGTTTTGAATCCTCATAGCTTTTTGACGGGAAGTTCCTATGAGAACAACACGTCTTCCCTGAATCTGGAGGTGAAGGCAGGAGCTATCCTTTCCTTGTCGTTTGATGGAACTGTCGATGACTGCGATATTGCCTTTGATGTCACGCTCGGTGATTTTTCACTTGATACTTCCAAATTCAATACGGATGATTATCCTTCCATCACCCAGGGTGAGGCCATCCTTTCTTCCTTTGCTTCCCTTCCGACGGATTTGAAACAGTTTGATTTGAGCATTCAGGGAGAAATGAAGAAGACGGGAGAAGATGTACCTTCCATGAAGATAGAGTCTTCCGGTATCAGTGCTGACTTCAGTCAGGAAAAGAAGGCAAGCGGTCTTATCAACGTCTATCACAGAGACTTCAACAAGAAGGAACCTACTTTGATAACCTCTCCTCAGAAGCTCGAGTTCTATTATCGGCAGGGCCAGGATGAAACGACAAACCTTTCCGGGTATGTCGTAAAGAATGATGATTTCCTATTGGAATACAATGACAATATGCATATCAAGATGCAGAATTCCGATCTATATGACATCATGAGAAGCCTGAACTCCGTAAACAGCGAAGACAATCTCCTCTACCGATATCTGAAGTTCATGAATTCCGTCGTCGAATCTTCCGGGTCCCCTTTGATGGATGTACTCAATGGAAAGGCACTTTCGACTTCCGGTATCTTTGCCTATCCTTATTTCAAAGGACTTACCTTCCATGAAGGAAGGATCGTTCTTGACATCAATCCGAAAATCATCATGAGTGATGCCTTGGATGAGAGCGACTGTCAGATCATCATCTATTATGATGTCAGTGCAAAGAAAATCACCAAGGCTGAAATCACTTCTGCCTATGTCAATGAAAACGGGAGCACGGATATTTATGCTTCCCTAGGCCTGACTCCCGGAGCTGATGCCTCCTATCAGAGAACCCTGATCGATGATACCTCCAAGACGGATAAAGATAACAATATCCTTTCCTATCAGGATTCCACCAAGAACTATTTTGTCGACATCGATGGAGCAAAGCTTCTTTTGGATTGCGCTATCGATACGACGGAAAACAACTTCATGGAGATACAAGGAAATCTGAACCTTGATACGGATCTGTCGACCACATTG
>JBNMLQ010000144.1:0-3388 GCA_050874925.1 Candidatus Enterosoma sp.
GTTCAGCGCATATGGTCCTTTCGGGAACATGGATTCCGTGCTGAACTATGTCGCATCCTGCCTGAAGGAAGGGAAATCCCCGAAACTCGGGGCATGCGAACAGATATGGGACTTCATCCATGTCGACGATGTCGCCGATGCGCTTCTCCTGATCGCAGAGAAGGGAAGAAACGGAGAAACATATAACATCGCATCCGGAGACCAGAGGAAGCTGAAGGAGTTCATCGAAGTGCTGAGAAGAAGAATCAATCCTTCCATACAGGTTTCCTATGACCAAGACAAAGGAAGCGATGTCAACCTGATTGCCTCCACAAGAAAGCTGAAGGAGGATACCGGTTTCGTCTGTCAATGTGGGTTCGAAGACTACCAACCATAAATAGAGCAAGCACTATTTTTAGGCAAATCAGTAGACAGCAATCAATATCACCATTGGATAAAGTAATCTAAAGCAAGAAAAAATCCTATAATTCTTTTTAATTTCAACTTATTTTAAAAAGAAAAATTGTCTGTCTAAGTAGAAAGGAGGCAAGATTTTTTCGTCTTTCAGGAAGAAGGCCTTTTTTGTTCTACTACTTGAAAAACAACACCAATCATGTAAAAATAGATGGGTTTTGCAAATTTAGAGAAAGACATCACTTCATCATGCAATTCCTTCGTGTGCAGACAGATAGAATCAATTGAAAAGGAGAATCTCACATGACTGGTTTATTCAATTTGAAGAAGCTTAGAACAGAAGAAATCGTCGATATTCTCAATTATTCCGAATCATTAAAACATGGGTTGCCTGTTTCTTATCCAGATAAGAAATTTGCAACCCTTTTTTTTGAAAATTCGACAAGGACACAGAATTCTTTTGTCATGGCGATGCTGAAGCTAGACATCAAAGTCGATCAGATCAATGTTTCGACAAGCTCCGTCAACAAAGGGGAGACCCTGTATGATACCGTCCGCACATTGGAGGCCATCGGCTTTGACGGCGTCGTCATCCGCCACCCTGACAATGAATACTATCACCAGCTTGAAGGCATCAAGATGCCTATCTTCAATGCCGGTGACGGAAGCGGAAGCCATCCGACACAGTCCCTTCTCGACCTTCTTACCATCAAGGAGGAATTCCATGACTTCAAAGGCCTGAAATGCTGTATCGTCGGAGACATCGTCCATTCCAGAGTTGCCCATACCGATGCCGAAATCATGAGAAGACTCGGCATGGAAGTCTTCATTGCCGGTCCTGAATCCTTCCTTGATGATACGGCTCCTGTCATCAGCCTGGAAGAAGCCATAAAGACATGTGATGTCATCATGCTTCTACGCGTCCAGTTCGAACGTCATGCCACCTTAGGTATGTCCAAGGAAGAATATCATCAAAGATATGGACTTGACATGGAGAAGGTCAACCGCATGAAGAAGAATGCCATCATCATGCATCCGGCTCCCGTCAATCGCGGAATCGAAATCGCCGATGACGTCGTCGAATGCGAGAAATCCAGAATCTTCCCTCAGATGACAAATGGCGTCTATGTCAGAATGGCCGTCATCAGCATGGTCCTGGATGGAAAACTGAAATGATTCTTCTCAAAAACGCACGGATATCTTCTGACGATGGTTTGGTTAAAAAAGATATCCTGATTGAAGAAGGTAAGATTACCAGGATTGAAGATACGATTGACAAAGAAGGCATCGACTTGAAAGGTGCCTATGTTCTGCCAGGCCTTACGGACATCCACGTCCATTTCAGGGAACCCGGCTTTGAAAAGAAGGAAACCATCAGAACCGGAAGCATGGCTGCCGCCAAAGGTGGCTATACGACAGTCTTCCTGATGCCGAACCTGAATCCTGTGCCTGACAGTCTCGGGCATCTCAAAGTCGAAGAAGACATCATCAAGAAAGATGCCATCATCGAATGCATCCCTTATGGAAGCGTCACCGTCGGAGAAAAGAGCATGGAAGTTTCCGATATCGACAACCTCAGGACACACACAAGGTATTTTTCCGATGACGGAGTCGGCTTTGCCGATTATGACGTGCTGGATGAAGCATTGAAGAAAATCAAGAAATATGATCTTTTCATCGCTTCCCATGCCGAAGACAGGAAGCTTCTCACAGCAAGGGAAGGCGAATACCTTGCCGTGAGAAGAGAGATTGAACACGCCGTCAAGATCGGCGTCAGATATCACTTCTGCCATATGTCGACAAAGGAGAGCTTCGATGCCATTCGCAAGGCACAGAACCAAGGCTATCCCATCACATGCGAGGTCACGCCACATCATCTTTTCCTCAATGAAGATGACATCCATGGGAATCCGAACTTCAAGATGAACCCTCCGCTTCGAACCAAAGAGGACCAGACGGAGACTTTGAAGGCCCTTCTTGATGGAACGGCAAGCGTCATCGCCACCGACCACGCTCCTCATACCATGGAAGAAAAAAGCAGGGAATATGATAAATGTCCTAACGGCATCCTCGGTCTTGAGACAGCCGCTCCCCTTGTCTACACCAATCTTGTCAAGACAGGAAAGATCACTTTCCGCCAGATGGAAGGCTTCCTAAGCAACAATCCTAGGAAACTCACCGGTCTTCCCTTGAATGAAATCAAAGTCGGAAATGTTGCCAACCTCGCCGTTCTTGACATCGATCATGAACACACCTATAGCAAAGATGAGATTCTCTCCAAAGGAAAGAATTCTCCTTTCATCGGAAATACGCTCTATGGTTTCAATATCATGACGATTTATCAAGGAAACATCGTATATAGAAAGGAAAGCCAGAAATGAAACGTAAACTAGTCTTGGAAAACGGTAGGATTTTCCACGGAGAAGGCTTCGGAAGTCCGGACAGCAGGATTGCCGAAATCGTCTTCAACACATCCATGGTCGGATATCAGGAAATCCTTTCCGATCCTTCTTATTGTGACCAGATCGTCGTCATGACCTATCCGTTGATTGGAAACTACGGACTTGCCGATGAAGACTATGAAAGCAAATCCGTCTTTATGTCCGGCTTTGTCGTCAGAGAATATAACGATCTTCCATCCAACTTCCGCTACACCAAGACACTGAGCGAAGTCATGGAAGAACATCATGCGGCAGGCATCTCCGAAATCGACACAAGAGAACTCGTCCGCATCATCCGCGATTATGGTTCCATGAAGGCCATGATCGTCGATGAAGACGTCCCCGACGAGGAGTGCTTCCGTCAGCTGAAGGAATACCAGTATCCCCATGACCAGGTCAGCCGGGTATCCTCCAAAAAGGTATGGTATTCCCGTTGTCCTGATCCCCTTTACAATGTCGTGGCCATCGACTGCGGTTGCAAGCTCAACATCATCCGAAAGCTCAACCAGAACAAGTGCAACGTCGTCGTCGTTCCTTTTGACACATCCGTCGAA
>JBNMLQ010000145.1:0-3335 GCA_050874925.1 Candidatus Enterosoma sp.
GTCTACGACATGGAATGTCGAATAGCTCTTTCCAAGAAGAGACATCATTTTATCAATATGGTTCATATTTCATTTCTCCTTCTTCAATTATAGGATAGACAGGGTAAAAATGCACTTTTATTGAGTTTTAATGTTTTGCCACTCGTTTTTTCCTTCAGCTATTGAAAATCGTACATTGCTCGGCTTGCTTCTTTCGGATCCTCTTTCTTATTTCCGGTCTCTTTCCCGCATGTGCCATGATGCCGCGAAGGCCTGCCTCTATATGATATAGCTCCAGGGCGAACCTGTCCTTCGTGGCAAACTCTTCCTCTTTCTTTTGCTGCGAAAGGAACTTTGGATAAGCCTTCCTGCAGGCATGGTAAAGAGAGTTTCTCTGGATGATGGTTTCCGACAAGAAATTTATGGCAAGGGCTGCCATGCTTGAAAGGACGTTCATCGCATTCATGCTTCTCACCAGAAATTTTTCAAGCCTGAATTCCTGTTTTGCAAAGCGGAAGACTTCCTCGATCCTCCATCTCTTGCGGTACAGCCTTATCGCATCCATGACTCCTTTTTTCGTCACATCGACCCTGTTGGTGAGATAGAAACGTACGTCGCTGTCGCTGAACCTCTCCATGGCCAACATCACTTCATGGCCGAAATCCGGATGAGTCACAACGGTTCCGGAACATTTGACTTCTTTGCAGTTTCCTTCAGAATCGATAAAGGACTGAACATACTTTCCTTTCAGCTTTCCGGCCAATTCGTCTATGGTATATTTGTTTCCGTTGTTGTCATATTTCCTGCTGGATTTTGCACGGATGCAATAAAAAATTTCGTATTTATCGAGAAAATTCATCGTTTCAGCATCATCATACCCTCTGTCGAGGGACATCTCGCATGCGGAATCATTCATTATATATCTTATGTTTTTTATGATTCCCTGTGTATGCTCGTTGGAGGAGACAAAGCCTTTGGCCGTGCTTGACCAGATGTCAAGCTTCAGGACCATGACGTTCCTTCTACTACCTCCGACAGCTCCCAGCCCAGTCATATGGTAGCCTGTATGGAATACGTCACCGCTCTTCGAACCATCCCTGACCCGGCAAAGGCTTTCTAGCTTCCTTGCCTGTTCCTTGCCGATGTCGCTTTCGTCGATGAAGAGAGAATATGGCTTGGCAAACACGGAAAAGACCCTCTCGGCGATTGCATCGTCAAGCTTGGCATAGTCGAATGTCTGGATAGCCTTTGTGAGCCTGACTTCGGTAGAGTCCAGCGTGTTCTCTTCATGAAGTCCCCTTGCGATGTCGGACACGAATACGGAGCCTCCGCCAAGAAGTCCCCACAGGAGATCTGCCACAAGCTTCTTCTCAGGTATGGAAAATCCTTGGGTTACTTCTTCGACGAATTGTGAAAACTGCGCTTTCAAAGCGCGTACGGAGTTGCTAAAATGGTTCATGGTTCCTCTCTTTCGTTCATGTTTCCTGGTATTGTGAGTACCCAAGAAAATCATAAACCGGAGAGGAACTTTTTCAATGGCTTTTTTGATTCTATGGATTTTTATTTTGAAATGTCAAAATTGCGATGAATACGATGGTTTACGGAAAAAAGGTCGACCCAAATGTAAAAAACATTAAAACTCAATAGATATATACGTATTGCAATAAGCACTCGCACTTCCTTCAAGAGCATAAGCGCCATTAAAAAGACTCTTTATAGCTTTAATCAGAATAGCTGATTCTACAGTTATTTTACAACCTTCCAGACTCCATTTTTGTTTGAGCCTTTCCTCTTAACGCATCCCTTTTCCTGAAGACTGGCAAAAATTCTCGAAGTCGTTCTTTTGGATACCCCAAGAATTTCCGCAGCTTCCGTTAGCGTGATCCCGGGCTTTTGAATAATCACGCCTATAAGAGACAGCTCATTCCTGGACAAATCAGAATTTATGTTGCCATTTATGTTGCCATTTAATGTGCCGCGGTTCTTCATGACCTTCTTGTTGAAGGGGATAGTTACCTGGATGTCGAAGTCTTCCTTTCCATAGGCAGATATGATCGTAACGGTCCCGTGACCGGTTTTCTCCGTGATTTCCAAATTTGGGCGAGGCCACGTCAGAAGGGCAAAACAAACAAGAAAATCGCTGATTCACTAAGGACTATTGATTTACAAGGTCACTTAAATTATAATTAATATATATAAATGACCTTGAAAGGGGCAAGCTTTATGGATTACACCGAATCAAACAGGGTAGAACTCAAGGAAATGATGACGGATGAAATCAAGAAAGAGATTCTTGCTTTCCTGAACGCCGAGGGAGGAACCATTTACGTTGGAGTGAAAGATGACGGCATGGTAGTCCCGTATAAAGATTCCAAGGAAAGAGATGAGATGGACGTCAGGATCTCCAATTGGATTAGGGATGTCTTCTACCCCAATGTCTCCAGTCTGCTTAGGTATCACTTCAATGAGGATGATATCTTTGTCATCGAGATCAACCAAGGAATCGAAAAGCCATATTATCTCAAGGAGAAAGGGCCAAAGCCAAGCGGTGTATATGTCCGTATCGGAACGACATCAAGAATGGCGACCGAGAGCGAGATTTTGCTCATGCTTTTGGATTCCAAAAAATATAGCTATGAAGAGGATGTCTCCGATGAACAGGATCTGACATTCCGTTTCTTCAACGACATCTGCGACGAGAACCACATCCCCCACGAAGAAAGAAATCTGCGCTCCCTCAGAATGATTGGCAAAGACGGAAAATACACAAACCTTGGCTTCATGATGTCAGATCAATCCGATATCGTCGTCAAATTTGCGAAATATGACAAGAACCTTAATTTCATCACGAAGAAGGAATTCAAAGGCTCTTTGCTGAAGTGCCTAGAGAGCACTTTGGATAATGCCGCGAATTTCAATGACGTGTCTGCCGTCATCTCTCCCGATTCATGGCAACGCAGAGAGACCATCTCCTATCCCGGCTCCTCGCTCCGCGAAGCCATACTCAACGCTTTCTCGCATAGCAATTACTTCATCCGCTCGAACATCAAAATCGAATTCTTCGACGACAGGGTCAAGATAACCAATCCCGGAGGAATCTATCAGGCAACCTTGGAGCAGATCATGTCCGGCGTCCAGACTTACCGGAACCCTGGGTTGGTCAATATCCTCAGCAAGCTACATTACATCGAGAACTTCGGCACCGGCATCCCAAGAATCCTCCAGGCATATGAAGGGGCCGACAAGCAGCCCGTTTTCAATCCGAGCGGTAATTTCTTCATGCTGACCTTGCCGAACCAGAACTATGCTGACCCTGTAAATGACCCTGTAAATGACCCTGTAAATGACCCTGTAAA
>JBNMLQ010000146.1:0-3327 GCA_050874925.1 Candidatus Enterosoma sp.
CGAAGTAGCTCTTCCGAACAAGGAAATCGTATTCGTATATAACAAAGAAATATTGGAAAAATTCCAGCCCATGATTCCACAATCCACAGCCATCTCCATTCAGGAGGCTCTCTATTCCAAAGACATGGAAGCTCTTCAGAAAAACCTGGAAAAGCTGCTCTCAGAGTCAGTAAGTTATTACGATACCAACAAGGAGAACTTCTATCAAGGACTGATGCTTGGCCTATGTGCCACCTTGGATAACAGATTTCAGCTCACATCAAACAGGGAATCCGGAGATGGAAGATATGATATCTCTCTTTGTCCCAAACAAAAAGAAATGCCTGGAATTCTTATCGAACTCAAGGCAAGGAATCATCTAGACGATGAACAGCTGAACAAACTGGCTGATGAAGCAGTACAGCAGATAAAAGGCAAGAAATATGAAACTGAGCTTCTATCCAAAGGAATCACAAAGATTATCAGAATCGGAGTAGCATTCTCAGGTAAGAAGGCTAATGTCATCTCAGAATAGACTAGGACTTCTTCTTAGCTTCCTCAAGCTGTCTTTCCAGTTCCTTGATCTTCTGATCCTTCTCATCCGTCTCCTTCTTCTGCTTCTCTTCCTTCTTCTTTCTCTTGTCTTCACTTACCATATAGATGATCTTGACGATTTCAAAGATGCATATGGCTGAACAGGGAAGGATGATAAGGACTAAGGTTCCTACCTTGGAAGAGACAAAGAAGTAGAAGTATCCTAGAGGAACGGAGACAAAGCTGACCTTGCCTAGTATCTCACCAGTCCTTCCATCGGAATATAGGGTCTGGGTATCATCTCCTTCTACGGCATCTCCCTTCAATGTATATCGATAGACGCCATCGATGAGTTCCGGTTCTTCTACGATTCTGTGGGTGATGGTCGTATTGTTCAAAGGGAGATAGTTGAAAGTCAGTACATCTCCTTTCTTCAAAGAAGAATAGAACTCCTCTTCCTTTCCTTCCTCTATCAAGTCTACCTTGATAAAGGACTTGATAGGAACACTCTTTATCTCATAGTCCTGTCTTTCTCCATCCATAGATCCGGATATGACCACAAGATACTGACTGTTTCCTATCTTCCCTTTGGTCAGCCTGAACGTCATGGATATACAGGCCAAGACAAAAAGTATGCCAAGCAAAACATAGAAGAGAACATTCAGGACTCTCTTCCATTTGCTTTGTTTCTTCTTTGATGTCGATGCAGTGTTGGAGTTCATATCAGTGGTGATTTAAATAAAAAAACTTTATGTTAAATTGCGCAAATGTCATTTAAATAAATGAGGCAGGAAGCAACTCCTGCCTCAAACAACATGCTTATAAGAAATTATCTCTTCTTGGCTGTTCCACCATTGATAGTGACAAGAGAAATATCACCATTGACACTAACAGCATTATCTTTATCTGCTGTTTTTGAAATATCAACATTTTCAAGATTAATGACAGTCTTTCGTGTTGATGCAACGTCGATGGCTGAATATTTCTGAGTTTTGAACCTTGCATTCTTGATAGACAACTTTGTAACTGTATCAGCAGGCATCTTATTGTCACTATTGGAATATTGATCATCTATTTTGATGCCTCTATTGAATGCTCCACTATTCTTATTGACTGAATTGATGACAAGTCCATCAATCTCAACATCGGCTCCAGTCGATAACCACATGGCATATGTATCACTCGGTGCATCAGTTTCATTGATGGTCACATCGTTAAGAATAGATTTCTTTCCGTCCTTGAATGCAAGCAATCTATCGGAAGTTACGTTATTTAACTCAACATTACTGGTAAAAACCAAGCCTCTCTCATTCCAAGTGCTGTTAGTCGTCGAAATTCCATATCCAGTCACCTTAGCATCATTTATCGTCAACTTTTCAAAGGTATCTGAAGTCATGATGTTACTGCAATCTGAGTTTTCACAATTGAAAATAAGAGTATGACCATTTCCATTGATGACGATGTTTTTAGTATCTTCTCCCCCAATAAATTTCGTATATCCGTTGAGATTGAACATCATGTCTTCAGCCATATCCAAAGTGATTGTTCCTTCATTCTTCGTCAACGCAGACTCGGCACTGGCAAAGACTTTGAAGATTTTCATATCACCATCCAATTCAAAGCCACTTTCCAAGCCAGATGCAAGGAAATTGGTATTCTCACCTTCTGCCCAGTTATCAGAAGGGTCAAAATTAACAAATTCACCACCCGTAACAACAATCTTTGCCGTTCCTTTTTCACGGCTTGCATCCAAGCAATTCAAGACAAACTCGTCAGCTTTTGTTGCATCCGGGTATTTCTGCCGAACAAAGAAGTAACCACCGTTGATTTCAGCCGTTCCATCAGACACGAAAACCGCATGACGATTGCCTGCAAAAATACCAGCATTGATGATGACTTTAGCAGTCTCATCAAAAACGTCAACAGCATAACAATCATTCTCCTTAGCTACCAGTCCTCCCTTGCCTGTCAAATCATTGATTGTCAATGTGGACTTTCCTCTGACAGAAATCAAAGACCAATTATTCTCACTGTCTTTCCAAATATCAGTTGTGTTTGTAATGGTATGTCCGCCCAATTCAATGGTAGCATTGGTACCATTTTCAACCTTCAGGGTCTTCGTGATATCCAGATCATCTTCCAATTTGATTTCAACATCTCCGCCATGGGAGAGGGCTTCCTGAAGGGCAGCCTCGGTTTTGACAGCCTTATAGACCTTGGCATTGGCCTGGACTGCATTCACGACAAGCTTGACTTTGGCAGTGCCATTGAACTGTTCCTGGGTGACGGTAGTCGGAATTTCAATCGTGAAAGTCATTTCATCAGGCTGAGTTCCCGTAGCAAGGGAATACCAGTATCCGTCATCACAGCCTTCGAAACTTGTCTTGATATAATCAGCAAATCCATCTTCAACTTCAGTGCTTACACTGAATTTGGTATCGATGGTACTCTCGTTCTTAAGAGAGAGCTTGAAGGTGACTTTGTCACCAGGAGCGACATTGGTAAGGGAAACATCATTTCCCTCGACGCTTACGGTACCCTTGCTGGCAAAGGCGGTCTTCGAAGCGGCATTGGTGGCATCGATGATTGTTCCATCCTTATCGATTTCTTTCGGACTATAGAGTTCAGGATCAGACAATGTTGCCTTCAAGGAAACCTTACCCGCCGTGACGGTGACATTCGTCTCCTGCTTGTCGGTAAAGAGAGCATAGGTCGTTCCTGCGGCAATTCCGCCGAAGGCCAATATCGCAAGACTGGACAACAATACGGATTTTCCTAATTTAGACATCTTTTTCATAATTTATCTTTTTTTCC
>JBNMLQ010000147.1:0-3321 GCA_050874925.1 Candidatus Enterosoma sp.
AATCAGCGTGAGACCACGATTGTCTGGGATAAGAAAACAGGGAAAGCTGTCTATAATGCGATTGTCTGGCAATCGAAGCAGACAAAAGAACTTTGTGATGAACGGGAACAATATACGGATCTGATTCAACAGAAAACAGGACTAAGAAGGAATCCGTATTTCTCTGCTTCCAAGATTCGTTTTATTCTGGATCATATTCTAAATGGTCAGGAAAGAGCGGAAAGAGGTGAGCTGGGGTTTGGTACAGTCGACTCTTGGCTGATTTATAAGAGGACGGGAGACTGCTGTCACTATACCGATGTCACGAATGCAAGTCGTACTAGGCTTTTCAATATCCATACTAGGAAGTGGGATGAGGAACTATTGAAGATCTGGGATATTCCTGCTTCTAGGCTGCCAGAAGTGAAAGACAACAGGTCTGATTTCGGTCCTGCAAGATTTTTTGATAAAGACACTCATATTCTGGGTGTTGCCGGTGATCAGCAGGCTGCCTTGTTTGGTCAGTGCTGCTTTAATAAGGGTGATTTGAAGAACACCTATGGAACGGGCTGTTTCAGGCTGAGGAATATCGGAAATAAACCGATTATTTCAAAACAAGGTCTTCTTACTACGGTTGCCTGGAGCGAAAACGGAAAACCGGTTTATGCATTTGAAGGATCTGTTCTTAGGGGTGGAGCGATTGTCCAATGGCTGAGAGACCAGAGGCAGTTCTTCCGCGATTCTAAGGAATCTTCTGTACTTGCTGAAAAGGTTGAGGATACAGCAGGTGTCTATGTCGTCCCTGCTTTTGTCGGACTTGGAACTCCTTATTGGGACGATGAGGCAAGAGGTGCTGTCTTTGGACTGACCAGAGGCGCAAACCAGTATCATTTTATTCGGGCTACCTTGGATTCGATTGCTTATCAGTCAAAGGATGTCATTGAAGCTAGGAAGCGGGAATCGAATATTGAATTGATTGGATTGAAGGTGGATGGAGGAGCCAGCTCCAATCCAGTATTGATGCAGTTCCAAGCAGATATTCTTCAGTGTGATGTTCTTCTTCCGGAATGTGTGGAAACGACCGCTTTAGGAGCGGGATACAGGGCTGGTCTGTATCAAGGATTCTTTGAATCAAAGGACGTTATTAAGCAGAACCACGAAATCTCGAAAGTCTATCATCCTCATAGGAAAAAAGAAGAAAGGGAGAAGCTCTATTCCGGTTGGCTTATGGCAGTAGAATCGACTCGGAAATTCAAGCCGAAGTGCTAAAGAGATAATATTTCAACAGAAAAGCCTCTCTGCGATGTACCGAACCCCTAATATTGGACTTTAAGTAGGACTATAGCACAACAAGGGGACAGGTTCAATGCTCCTGTTGGAAACAGGAGCACCGCCGAGCCGCTGGACTATTCTTTCGTTGTTGTACCAGTCCACGTATTCGTCGATAGCCTTCTTGAGTTCCGCGAAGCTGCGGAACTCTTTTTCGTGTCCGTAGAACATCTCCTTCTTCCTCTTGGAGAAAAGGTTCTCCGTCTTGCTGTTGTCCAGGCAGTTCCCCTTTCTCGACATCGACTGTATGATCCCGTATTCCGCAAGCCTGTTCCGGTAGGCTTCCATCTGGTATTGCCACCCCTGGTCCGAATGGAGGATCCTGTGTCTTGTCCTCGGGAACTTCCTGTGCAGCCTGGAAAGCATGTCCGTCACCATCTTCCTGTTCGGGCTCTCGGAGACCGAATAGGCAAGGATCTGGTCATTGCAGAAATCGATGACGGGGGAAAAATAGGCCTTGCCCCACAGGCACTTGAATTCCGTGACGTCCGTCCCCGCCTTCCGGAGGCAGGCATCGGCATGGAAGTCTCTTCCGAGTATGTTCGGTGCCGTCTTGCCGACCTTCCCTCTGTAGGAGCAGTATCTCTTGTCGTGGCCGCCGAGGACCGCATGGATGCCCTGCACGTTCATCAGTCTGAGTACTTTCTTGTGGTTGATCCTTTCCGAATACCCCGCCTTCAGTCCGATGAGGATCTTGCGGTATCCGTATCTCTTCTTCGACCGCAGCCATATCGCCTTGATTTCCTCCCTGATGCGCAGATTGTCCGGGTTTTCGGGCTTTTCCGAGCGTTTCAGGGCGTATTCGTAGGAGGACTTCGCCAGTCCCGCGACGGCCAGCGCTTCCTTCAGGGTTATTTTCCCTCCGTATTCCTTGCCTTGGACGATTTCCCTGACGATCCCCGCTTTCTCCTTTGCTCTGAGATCCTCTTCTTTTCGGCCAAGGCATGCGCTTTTTTTCTGTATTCCAGCTCGAACTCCAGCAGCGCGACCTGATGCTCCAGGTCCTTGATCTTCTTCTTGTCGTCGGCAGCGGCTGCGGCGTTTCCTGCCGCCCGTCTTTCTTCCGGATGTCCCATGTTCTTTCCCGGTCTTCCTTTCTTAGAGCATTTTAGTCCTTCCGGTCCGCTCTGTCTGTATTTCTTGATCCAGGAATATAAGGTCCCCTGGTTGATGCAGACATCCTTCGCCTGCTGCGTGAGCGATTTCTCCCCTGCCAGCACAGGCATGATCATCTCCCTCTTCTGCTCCGGCGGATAGAACGAATTGGCCGTCTTGTGCATCAGCCCTTCCTCGCCTTTCGCGAGGTAGACGGAATGCCAGAACTTCACTTGCTTGGCATATGACCTCTTCCGGGCTCCGGACTTGCATTCCTTCGGATAATCATAGGTCCCGCTTCCGGCATACAGCCTGACCGCCTCCAGCTTCTGCTTCCATGTATACTTCATCTGAAAAGCCCCTCCTATGGCTTCGGACAGGCGCCGATGCCTGAAGGACTAGTCCTTCAGGCATCATTGTCTTGTCCTTTGGTCCAATTAGAGGGGTTCAGTACACGAAGGGAGGCTTTTCACTTTCTATTTGTTAGTCCCGGTCTCCGTTATTATGTTCAACGAAGGAATAGGGCTGAGCCGGTTCGACATCGTCACTATCTTCCGCAGAAGAGGAAATGTGGTTATCATCCCGGATGATATCCTGGTCCTCAATGGAGACTTGTTTGTCTTCTTCTAGTTTTGAAAAGTCACCTTGTGTTGCATGTCCGGTTCCAACAAGATTGGTCGGAACATACTTATGACAATACGGACAATTCCAGTTTCCTTCTGGATACTCATGATGACAATACGGGCAGACTTTCATAGATTGATCCTCTTTCCAGTTATTATTTTAATCTATGAAGATAACGAAGATACAGAAAAAAACAACTTTTTTAAGCATTGCTGTTTGCATACATTTGAAATACATATTGTTTTTCGTTTATAATGAAAAAAAGATATTTCGGACGGAGGATGATATTTATGA
>JBNMLQ010000148.1:0-3300 GCA_050874925.1 Candidatus Enterosoma sp.
AGATGCGACAAGTCTCTCTGTTGCTGCGGCTAGCATCCTTGCCAAGGTGACAAGGGATGACTATATGGTGGAACTTGATCACAAGTATCCTCAGTATCATTTTGCTAAGAACAAGGGATATGGAACCAAGGATCACCTTGCTGCATTGAAGGAATACGGCTTTGTCGAAGGTGTTCACAGAAAGAGTTTCGAACCTGTCAAAAGCATGTCTCTCGGAATCGAACAGATGACTTTGTTTTGAAAAAACGTATGAATTCCTACTTTGATGACAATATATGAGTAGGAGGAACTTATTCATGCAAGTTTCAGCACGTGACATTCTTTTGTCGATTTCGATTCAGTATGACGGAGACTATCAGAAGATGATTGATGAAATCAAGTATCGTAAGCCTGCCTTTACCCCTGAGAGGATACAGGAAGCTCTTTCCAAGGTCAAATCGAACTTCTGTGAAATTACCGGAGATCAGTATCCGGAAGTCTTCAAGCACTGTGCCAATCCACCCATCCTGTTCTACTATTATGGCAATCTATCGCTTCTGGAAAAGAAGTATCGTATCACCTGTGTCGGTTCAAGAAAGCCAAGCATCTATCAGAATCGTACATGTTATGAATTTCTTCAGCGTTGCGAAGAACATTTCAAGGATGAACTTGTCGTCGTTTCCGGAATGGCTGATGGCCTTGACCAGACCTTCATGAAGGCAGCCATGGAAAGAGGAGCCCCTGTCGTAAGTATCATCGGCAGTGGGATTGACAACCCCTATCCGAGTGACAATCAGGGCATCTATGATTACTGCAAGTCTGGAAAAGGGCTTGTCATCTCCGAATATCCAGGGAACCTTCAGGCAAAAAAGGAGAACTTCCTTTTCCGCAACAGATTGCTTGCCATTGCATCGCCGGTCCTTTTCATCGGTGGCGGAACCAATCGTTCCGGAACATCTTCGACGTTGAAGTATGCCCTGGATTTCGGAAAGGAAGTATGTGCCTTGCCATGCAACGTAACCGGCGATGATCTCACCAATGCTGCCATCAAGAGTGGAGCGGAGTCCATTCTCTGTCCGAAAGACCTGATCGATGCCATCGAGAGCGTATGTGATGCCGTTTCTTAAAAACATGGCAGGAACGAAAAATCTTCTTAACTTATAAAGTTAAGAGAAAAACAATGGCTTGACAAGTTTTCCTAACCTAATAATAATAGTAGGGAAAAAATCAAGGGTGTGCGAAATATGAAATTATTAATTGTTGAATCCCCGCATAAAAGTGAGACCATCGGTCATTTTTTAGGGTCTGATTACAAAGTGTTGGCTTCCAAAGGCCATATCAGGGATCTTGCCTCTACCGGCAAGATGGGTTTGGGTGTCGATTTGGACGACGGCTTCAAGCCGACATATAAAATTTCCCCTGATAAGGTTCAGACCGTCAAGGAACTCAAAGCTGCCGTGAGCAAGGCGGATGTCGTCTATCTGGCAACTGACCCCGATCGTGAGGGAGAAGCAATTTCCTGGCACCTTGCACAGGTGCTCGGACTGGATGTCGAGAAAACGCCAAGACTTGAATTCCATGAAATCACCAAGAATGCAATTCTAAAGGCCTTGGACAACCCTAGAACCATCGACATGAAACTTGTTGAGTCCCAGGAAGCCAGACGTATCATCGATCGTCTGATGGGTTATAGGCTTTCCAATCTTCTTCAGAGAAGAATCAAGTCCAGGAGTGCTGGACGTGTCCAATCCGTCGTTTTGAAGTTCATTGTCGACAAGGAACGTGAAATTCAAGCATTTGTTCCCCAGGAATACTGGACCATTGCCGGCGATTTCCTTTCCGGAAGGAATACCCTCCATGCGGATTTGGCTCTTCATTTTGGAAAGCCGATCAAGATTGCTTCCGAACAGGAAGCTTTGGATATCGTAAGCCAGCTTCCGGACTCCTTTACTGTGTCCAACATCAAGTCGAATATCACTAAGAAGGAACCGAAACCTCCGTTCATCACTTCCACTTTGCAGCAGGAAGCATTTGCCCAGCTTCATTTTTCAACCAAAAAGACAGCAGCCCTTGCCCAGCGTCTCTATGAAGGTAAGGAAATTGATGGTGCCCTCACCGGTCTTATCACTTATATGAGAACCGACTCCACCAGACTTGCCCAGGAATTCATCGATGCAGCACATCAGCATATCCTGATTTCCTATGGCAAGGAATATCTTGGCAATGCCCATATGCAGAAATCCAACAAGAATGTCCAGGACGCCCATGAAGCCATCCGCCCGACGGATATCACGTTCACTCCTGAGCGGGTCAAGGCCTTTTTGACCAAGGATGAGTTGAAGCTATACACTTTGATTTATGACAGGGCTGTCAGTTCTCTTATGGCCGCCAAACAGGATCAGATTACGACTTTGACACTTTCTGGAAACGAGTATGACTTCCAGACCTCTTCCACCAAGAATGTATTTCCTGGTTATTATGCCATCTATGGCAAATATGAAGAGGATGGCAAGGATGTCGAGAAGCTTCCCAAGGATATCAAGGTCGGTGATGTCGTCTCCGTCAAGGAAATCACCAAGACGCAGCATTTCACTAAGGCGCCTAACCGTTATAATGAAGGCCGTGTCGTCAAGCTGATGCAGGAGAATGGTATTGGAAGACCTTCTACCTATGCTTCGACGATATCCACGCTTCTTGACCGTGATTATGTGGAAAGCCAAAAGGGTTCCTTGATTCCGACGGAGCAGGGTGAACTGACCGTCGACAAGCTGGAAGAATATTTCCCGAAGTATATGGATGCTAGCTACACTGCCGGCATGGAAGCTTCCCTCGACAGCATCGCCGATGGCAAGACTGACCGTATCAAGCTGCTCAGCGATTTCTGGGATGAGTTTACCAAATACTATGATGCTGCCCAGGAGCACATGGAAAAGCTTCAGCCAAAGGTTGTTGAAGGAAGGGTCTGCCCGAAGTGCGGAAAGCCTCTTGTCTATCGTAAAGGCAGGTATGGTGAATTCGTCGGTTGTTCCGATTATCCCAATTGCAATTACATTGAAAAGGAACAGCCCGATGTCATTCCTGACAGGGTGTGTCCACGCTGTGGAGGACAACTTGTCAAACGTAAGGGGAAGAGAGGCGAATTCGTCGGTTGCTCCAACTACCCTTCATGCACTTATATGGAGGACTTGCAGGGAAATCCTCTTGGAACCGAAAAGAAACCGGTTGAAATTCCTGCAGATGCCCCTCTTTGTCCTCAGTGTCATGTCGGACATCTGATTGAGTAGAAGAGCCGCTGGGGAAAGTCGTTCATCGGTTGCTCCA
>JBNMLQ010000149.1:0-3235 GCA_050874925.1 Candidatus Enterosoma sp.
AAATAATCTATTCAAGTCTTTGCCCACCTTTATGAACTAGTAAAATTATAATGAATCGAAGAGGTCAATACAACAAAAAACAACTGCGAATCGGCGCAAAACTATGATTCCAATCGAAACGAAACAACTTTTTGTATATAACCCGTGTACATATCTTCGCCCATCTCTTTCTCCTTTTCTTTTTTCTTTTATATATAGGATTCATGAGTGTATAATGTAACCCGTGAACAGAAAAAGAATACTGACAAGGTCCTTGGACAAAAAGCAGAGGATTTCAGAAATCGACCTGTTGCGTGGAATCCCGATTTTTCTCGTGGTGCTCTATCATTTCTGTTGGTCCTTCACAGAGGTCCTGTCCATATTCTCAAATACTTCGGAAATGTTCCTGAAATATCCGAATCTCAGGAACTTCGACATCTTCCTGAACCACGACATCCTGTCAAACGAACTCATCCACACCTTCATCATACCGGCTATCGGAGGCCTCTTCATCTTCGTCTCAGGAATGTCGAGCATCTTTACAAGGAGCAACAGGAGAAGAGCTTTGCTTCTCTGGGCGACAGCCATAGCGATATCTCTCGGAACGCTTGCGGTGACCTACATCGCCAAAGATGACTGTTTTATCGACTGGGGCGTCATCCATCTGATAGCCTTCAGCGTCACCCTGTATGCCATCATCGATTTCTTCTTCCACCATAAGACACCGATATGGTTCTGTCTTCTTGTGGCAGGTTGTATCTTCCTTGTCTCCATTTGCACCAGTGCAGGTTTCAACCCGTTCACCTTCAAGGAATTCACCCCCTGGGGAACGACCTTCGTGGATGCTTCCTTGCTTCCCATCGAACGATATAAGGCGGATCCTTGGGCCTTCTTCTTGGAAGCTCTCGGAAAATATGGCGGTTGGATCGACTGGTGGGGAATCTTCCCCTTCACCGGCGTCTTCTTCATGGGGGTCGCATGCGGAAAGTACTTCTATGGTGACAACAAAAAGACGAAATTCCCTAAGATGGACTCCCTTTATATCTTCCGTCCCCTCTGCTTCGTCGGAAAACATACCATCTGGGTCTACATCCTTCATCAGCCTATCATCGTCGTCGTCCTCTTCATCGTATTCGTCTCCATGGGATTCAAATTATGAACAAAACAAACACTCTGTATCAGGACATTTCCGCCTTTCATGACAAAAAGACGGCGATTTATTTCCAGAAGAGAAAGATATCCTTCCGGGAGCTGAACCAGCGCATCGATGTGATGGCGATGAAGTTCTACGCCCTTGGAATCCACAAGGACAGTGTCGTCTCCCTTCTTTCCCCGAATATACCGGAAGCCGTCATCTCCTTATATGCATTAAGCAAGATCGGTGCCATCGTCACCATCCTGCACCCGCTTCTTCCTGTGAAGGGCCTATATGAATCCATCCAGGAGACATCCTCTTCCTTTACCATTCTTTGTGACGTACGCTACAAGACCTATCTTGAAGAACTGAGAAACGTCAGGCAGACCATCCTCTTCATCACACCGGAATGCGATCTGTCCTTTGCCGAGCGCATCGGTTTTCGGAAGAAATACAGAAAAGAGCTTGCCCTCGTCGACAAAAGTCGTCTCATCAGAAGCATAGACAAGCCAGGCGAAGAAGAAGCAAACGTCTCCATTCCTGTCAGCAGTGACAACAAGAAGGTCAGCTGCTACCTCAGAAGCGGAGGAACCACCGGAAGAAGCAAGACCGTCATCCTGAACGACTCGGCCATAAGATATGCCGGCATCCAATCTTCCAACATCCTGGGAAGAGATGTCGGAGACCTCTCCATGATCGGTGTCCTTCCCATGTTCCACGGATATGGACTCGCCATGGGCATCCATGCTCCGCTCATGAACCATACCAGCTGCTATCTGATGATACGCTTCGACATCCATCAGATTGTCAAAGGCATCAACAAAAACCGCATCAACCTGCTTGTCGGTGTTCCTTACATGATGGAAAGACTCATCGCTGACAGAAGGTTCTGCAATGCAAAGCTGAAGAATCTCTATATGACCTTCGTCGGAGCCGACCGACCCAAGGAGACCCTCGTAAGCCAATTCGACGAACTGATGAAGAAACACGGCTCCATCAACCGACTCTACGAAGGATACGGACTGACTGAAATCGTCACCGTCGGAGTCGTCAACTCCATCCGCTACCACAAGCCGAATTCCGTCGGAAAGCCTATCGGTGACATCAAGGTGTGCATCGTCAATCCGGAGAACAGGAGCCAGGAGCTTCCCGTCGGACAGGATGGCGAAATCCTCGTCAGCGGAGAAAGCTGTTGCCTTGGCTATCTTGGAACCGACGAGAGGCATCAGCCCTTCTTCGAGAAGAACGGCATCCGCTATGTCTGCACCGGCGACATCGGCCATCTTGACAAAGACGGATTCCTCTTCTTCCGCAACAGGGAGAAGGACCTCATCAAGATTGCCGGATACAACGTCTTCCCGGCTGACATCGAATCCCTGGCAGAGGAAGTCAAAGGCGTCGTCGATGCCGCTGCCATCTATATCCCCGGCCAGCATCCATACATCCACCTCTATATCGAAAACCATGCCATGGAAGACAATGTCCTTGCCAATGCCGTCATGAAGCACCTAAAGGAGAACCTGATCCGCTACTCCTTACCGGAGAAGGTCACCTGCCTTCCACATTTTCCAAGGACCAACATCGGCAAGATCGACCGACGTGCCCTCATCCATTTCTAAGTCAAAGGAGAGCCCTCAGGGGCTCTTTTTCGATGAGAAAAAAAGCTGTCGGAACAAATCCGTTCCAAACAGCGTTGTATCTCATATCGTCTTGGTATTCTTGGAATACTGGACCTTCCTTGCCTTCTTTTCGGAATAGCCATTCAGCTTCATGACATAGGAGAGATCCTTCTCCTTCTCAGACTGCAGAGCTTCCTTGATCCTGTCTTGAGCAATCTTGGCAATCTGACCCGTGGTCATCTTGTCATATTCCTCGGGAAGGATCGGTTTGCAGAAGGTGACCTGAATCGGATACTTCTTATAGTGATAATGCTGGTCCAGGGTCCTTTCGTTGAGCCATGTGGCAACAGGAAGGATGGGGAGGTTGAGCCTGGTTGCAATCTTGAAGGTGCCCCCCTTGAAGTCAGCCATCGGAAAATCAGGTCCCTTGGAACGGGTTCCTTCGGGAAAGACGACATAGGAGAGATCCTTCTCCCTGGTGAGGAGCTTCTGAATCTCATGG
>JBNMLQ010000150.1:0-3230 GCA_050874925.1 Candidatus Enterosoma sp.
CAAGGGGACGGAAAGGATTCAGCGGAGATATACCCATCTCATAGCCTGCGGAAAGGACAAGAACGAGGCGGTCACTGCATGTGCCAGGGAATATGTCGGCTTCATATGGGGACTTGCATCGATGAGGTATGACGACTGAACCGATTGATGTTTTCGGACTATATATAAGGAATATGTTCTGCAAAGGGAAAAGTGTATGTCGCCTTGTCCGGGACGGGAAGCTTTTGATGATTGGTCGGCCATCCATGGCAATCCTATCTGGGCTGCAGCTATGCAGAACCCTGCAATTAGAGTATGGGGCCACCGGCAAGACCATTGACCTGTCGCGGGTGTGGGAAACCATGCCTATGCACGAATAACAGATTGGTCATTAAGCCGATTCTATCGAAAGTTTCCCGATTCGGGAAAGACGTTGTCGATCAGGTCGGAGCGATGAAAAGACAAGGATTTCAGATTCTCTGAAAATAATTCTTGACTTTGGTCACTACATAACAGAATCGTATCAGGAGGAAACACATGATGAAGACGTTGATTGCATATTTCAGTTATTCCAACAACACCAAGAAGCTTGTCACGGAGGTGAACCGAAGCTTTTCCTATGATGTCGTTCGTATCGAAAGGGTGAAGCCATATTCCGATGTCTATGAGGAATGTGCCTATGTGGATGCCAAGAACGAGGTTCAGAAGCATATCCATCCGCAGATCAAACCCCTGGATGTCGATTTTTCCGACTATGATAGGATTCTTCTCTTCTTCCCTATCTGGTGGTATACCTTCCCGATGCCGGTAGGAACCTTCTTGGAAGGTTTGAAGGGATATCAGGGGGAGGTCATTCTCTTTGCCAACAGCTATTCCAACGACCCTCAGTATATGGTGAACAGCCTTCGTGATGCCAAGACTATCGATTCTTCTTTGGATATCAAGGAAGGATTGTTCAACAAGGATGTCAGAAGTCATATTGCTTTTTTGAATAAATAGGAGGAAAACAGGATGAAAGATATGGAACTTAGAAATGGTGTCGTGATTCCAGCCAATGGTTTTGGTGTCTATCAGGTCAGCAAGGAAGACTGCAAGAAGGCAGTCTTGGATGCATTGAAGATAGGATATCGTCATATCGATACGGCACAGGCTTATTTCAATGAGAGCGAAGTCGGAGATGCAATCCTTGAATCCGGTATCGAAAGAAAGGATATCTTCCTTACGACCAAGGTATGGATTGATAACTATGGACAGGGAAGAACCTATGATTCCGTACTGGCTTCCATGAAGAAGCTCAAGACCGATTATCTTGACTTGATCCTTCTTCATCAGCCTGTCGGAGACTATTACAGTGCCTATCGTGATTTGGAAAAACTCTACAAGGAAGGAAAGGTCAGAGCAATCGGTGTATCCAACTTCTATCCTGACAGGCTTGTCGACTTATGCATGTTTACCGACATAAAGCCGATGGTCAATCAGATCGAAGTCAACATCTTCAACCAGCAGAAGGAAGCGAAAATCTGGGCTGACAAGTATGGTGTCGTCTTGGAAGCCTGGGCTCCTTTTGCCGAAGGAAGAAAAGACCTGTTTCATAACAGGACTCTGGTTGAACTTGGAAACAAACATCATCATAGCGTTGCCCAGGTTGTTCTTCGCTGGCTTTATCAGAGAGGTATCGTCTCTCTTGCAAAATCCGTCCATGAGGAAAGAATCAAGGAGAACTTCGACATCGATTCCTTTGTTCTTTCCAATGACGATATGGAGCTTATCGCTTCTCTTGATGAGAAGACTTCAGCCTTCTTCAGCCATCAGGATCCAAATATCATCGAATGGTTTGGAAAGCTGATCCAGGATAGGAGGAACAAAGAATGAGATTGAAGAGTCTGCTTTTTGTCACAGCATCACTTCTTTTGACTACGGGCTGTTCGTCTAGGACATCTTCTTCCCTTTCTGATAAGGGAAGCTCGAAGGAGAACACTTCATCGAAGGAATCGATAGTTGGCGCTGCTTCTTCTTTAAAAGGAAATGATGATACGAGTGCTTCTAGCAAGAAAGCTCTTGTCGTCTATTACTCGGCAACCAACCATACCAAGGCAGTTGCCGATACGATTTCCAGTCATCTTGATGCACCGACTTTCCAATTGACTCCGGTCACACCTTATACCAGCGCTGACTTGAATTATTCTTCTAGTAACAGCAGGGTCTCCAAGGAACACAATGATCCTAATAGGCATACAGAACTGGTCAGTACCACAAGTCCGGATTTTGCCACTGCGGATTATATCTTCCTTGGTGCTCCGGTCTGGTGGGGAGAGCTCAGCTGGGTCATCAATGACTTTGTCTCAGAAAATGATTTCTCCGGTAAGACCGTCATTCCTTTCGGAACATCTGCTTCTTCCTCCTTCAGCTGTACGAACCTCAAGGCTTTGGACGGAAAGGGAACATGGCTCAGTGAGAAGAGATTCTCATCCAGTGTTGCTTCCAAGGATGTCGTATCCTGGGTGGATTCCTTGTCTCTTTAAAATCGATTCCTGTATTGAATGAGGTGGTCAACCTGACCACCTCTTTCAAATGAAGAACATATTTATGCGATGATTTGTTTTGATAATGCTTGCTTTAGCGTTTAGAATGCAATCATCTGGAAAGGGCTGGTGGAACTATGGATGACAAGATAGAAAACAAAGAGTCGGATACTTCATCATCCAATGTTTGTTTTGTTCTTTTTCAAGTATTTCAAAAGAAACTGGAAGAGACTTCTGATCCTTCTAGCTTATTTTATGGACTTGAGGATGAATCCAAAGGCTTTGGCAAAGGAAAGTCTTGTCGTCTTTATCTATTTACGGAGAAACCATTGGATCCTGGATTTGGCATTTCTTTCATCAATCCCGGCAATTCCTTTGATGTCACAGAAAACTCCTGCTATTCAAAGTTAGAAAGTCAGTTATCAGAAGACATCTTAATTAAAACGATGTATTTTTCAAAGACAGGGAAGTCCATATGCAATTGGTGTTGTCTGGCCGATGAAGCAAGGGGGTATTGCTTCTGTTATCGATTTAAGGGCATCATGAGAGCTATCAAAGAGAAGCTATCGACAATTAAAGGAAAATACATCCGCGTATATGGATATGTGAATTATGGTAATCGTAGTTCCAAGGATGCTTCCGATCCGTGGAAGGACTATGTAAATTCTGTATTTTCAAAAGGTGTCTTTTATATGATGATGGAAGGATTCAATCTTTTGATTCTTGGAA
>JBNMLQ010000151.1:0-3215 GCA_050874925.1 Candidatus Enterosoma sp.
GGATATGTCAACAAAGGAGAAGATGTCGAGGACGCCTTGCTTCGTGAACTCAAGGAGGAGACCGGCTTACAGGCAGATAGATTCTTCTTCAACCATTCCCACTATTTCAAAAAGAGTGAGACCCTCATGCTGAACTTCACCCTTATCGCCAAGGACAAGAACGTATCTCCGGACTGGGAAATCGATTCCTATCGATGGTTTCCCCTCAAGGAGGCAGTCAAACAGATTGCTCCGGATTCCTTAGCCAAGGAATTCCTCCTAGGCTATCTAAACAAAGAATATCATTTCAAGGACTGATGACATGAACCCAATCAAAACCATTGCTTTCCGGTCATACCAGAAGGCCCTGTATCTTTTATCGAAGCTGATCCGTTTTCCGATTCCGGAAGTCTTTCATAACTTGAATGACATCCTTGAAATCCTGAAGAAGGAAGGAAAGGCAAAACCGATCCTGATTGCCGGAAAGACGATATCCAAAAAAGAAGAAGTGGTTTCTCTCATCCGTCTTCTTAAGGATAACAACATATCTCCCTTCCTCTATGACAGAGTCTCCTCTGACCCTGACAGGAAGAGAATCGATGACCTTGCCACCTTCTATCGCTGTAATGGATGTGACTGCATCATCGCTATCGGCGGAGGAAGCAGCATGGATGCCGGAAAAGCTCTTGCCGTACGTCTTCTCTATCCTAAGAAGCCTCTTGAAAAGTTTGCCGGAATCCTCAAGGTGAGAAAGAAGACACCTCTTCTCATCGCCTGTGCGACCACAGCCGGAACCGGTTCCGAAGCCACGGTGTGCTCTGTCATCACGCAAGAAGAGGAAGACTACAAGTTTGCTATCAGCGATCCTGTTCTGACTCCAAGATATGCTATTCTTGATAGCAGGTTTCTTAAGAGCCTTCCTAGGAAGGTCATCGCCGATTGCGGAATGGATGCTCTTTGCCATGCCTTGGAAGCCTATCTTTCCTGTAGCAGCACACCTCTGACCAGAAAATACTCTTTGACTGCTCTTAAGCTGATCCATGAAAACCTTGCACCATTCTATCTGGATAGCAGCAACCAAAGGGCAGGAAAATCGATGCTTGAGGCATCCTTTGATGCCGGCGTCAGCTTCACAAGAGCCTATGTCGGATATGTCCATGCCTTAGCCCATGCCATCGGCGGAAAATACCATATCGCCCATGGAAGATGTATTGCCATCTTGCTTCCTTACGTCCTGAGAGCCTATGGAAAGAAGGCGGAAAGAAGACTCTCTGAAGTCTATGACGTTTTCTATCCTGATAAGAAGGATGTATCCATGGAATCCAAGGCTGCCCTGTTGATATCGGAAATCGAAGACATGAACCAAAGGATGGATATTCCTTCTTCCTTCCAAGGTCAGCTCAAAGAAGAGGACTTCGACAGTTTATCCAAACGTGCCTATAAGGAAGCAAATCCTCTCTATCCTGTCCCAAGACTTCTGAACCAGAAAGAACTGAAGAACATTCTCATCCAGGCAAACCATGCTTAAAAACACCTTCCGCCGGTATTTATCAAACCTGAAGTATATCTGGATTCCTTTTCTGACCTTCTTTTCCTTTCTTGCCATCGCTCTTTTGGTCCTCTATCTGACATCCAAAGATACCTTGAAGACATTCATCGAGAACGCCGATTCCTTAAGCAGCGGTTCTCTTTCCTATGCCGACTACTTCAACAATCTCTTTTCAAAGCTGGATTTCAGAAACCAGTTTTTCTCTTCCCTGAAGACCCTTTTCAGCATCGAATTCTTCCAGGAGATGTTCCTAGGCATCAATTCCATGATCGAGATGGAATCGAGTTCCGACAAGGCCCTGCTTCAGATCTATGAAGGAACGATGCAAAGAGAACTTCAGAGGAATCTCATCATCTGCTATGTCATTCTCTTTCTCGGTCTTTATCTTTCAAACTTCCTCACCCATTATATCCTCTATAAGAAAAACATCCAGAAGAAGCTGACTCAGAGCATCCTATCCTTGCTTTTGGATTCCCTGGTGATATCCTCTATCCTATCTTTGGCTACCTATCTGTCAGAAAAATACATCATCGCACCCATTCTTTCCTATCTTGTCATGATTCTCCTTCAGTTCTTCCTATCCCTATTGAAATCCTGGATCATCTTTTCCAAAGGAAAGGTGAAATTCAGAAAGGCGATCAGCATGAAAAGTCTTTCGGCAAGCATCTTAAGCCATCTTCTCATCCACCTTCTTTCCTATCTCATCTTCCTTGTATTATACTTCCTCTTAGGACCTCTTCTTTCCTTCCTATGCTTCGTTCCTTTGTACTGCTATTCCAAGAACATCCTTTCCCTATCCTTGGATACCTATATCGATGAACTGCGCCATGAAAAAAAGAACGTATCTCTGCATTGACTTGAAATCCTTCTATGCCTCGGTCGAATGTGTCGAAAGACATCTCGACCCTTTGAAGACCAATCTCGTCGTAGCCGACCTGTCAAGGACGGAAAAGACCATCTGCCTTGCCGTATCCCCTTCTTTGAAGGCCTATGGCCTGAAAGGAAGATCAAGGCTTTTTGAAGTCATCGAAAAAGTGAAGCAGATCAATCAGGAAAGGAAAAAGAAATGTCCCTATCCTGATTTCCTGGGAAAGAGTATCGATGGTGACATCTTACGAAACAATGATGAACTTGCTCTAGACTACATCACGGCAACACCCAGGATGCATCGATATATCGAAGTCAGCAGTGACATCTATGCCATCTATCTGAAATATGTCGCAAAGGAAGACATCCACGTCTATTCGATCGACGAAGCCTTCCTGGATGTCACAAACTATTTGAAGAACGTCAATCTGGATGCCCATGAGCTCTGTAGGAACATCATCAAAGACATCTATCAAAAGACAGGCATCTCCGCTACCGGAGGTATCGGAAGCAACATGTATCTTGCCAAGGTTGCCATGGACATCATCGCCAAGCATGTCAAAGCAGACAAGGATGGCGTGAGAATCGCTGAGCTAGACGAACTAAGCTACCAGAAGAAACTGTGGAGCCACAGACCTCTGACTGACTTCTGGAGAGTCGGAAAAGGATATGAAAAAAGACTGGAACGCATGGGTCTATATACCATGGGCGATATCGCCAGATGCAGTCTGGGATCAGAAAAAGACTATTACAACGAAGACCTCCTCTTTGATGAATTCGGCGTCAACGCCGAACTCCTCATCGACCATGCCTGGGGATA
>JBNMLQ010000152.1:0-3193 GCA_050874925.1 Candidatus Enterosoma sp.
CGCTTCTTTTTTCTCTTTCAGGAAGGCAAAGAAGGGCCTTTTATGGTATAGTGGTACGTGTATAGGAGCTAGTACTATGAACCAAAAAAGCGTGATTGCCTTTGATTTCGATGGAACTCTTGCCGATACGACAAGGCTTGTCCATGAAACCATCATCAATTCCTGCAACGAATACGGACATATGGAAATCAATGAGGCCAACCTGGAAAGTCATTTCGGACCTACCGAAAGCGGCATCATCCGAAGCATCGTCGGAGAAAAGGTATTTCCCGAGGCATGGACATTCTTCCTTGAAGAATATATCCGCATCCAACCGGATACGATAAAAAAGATACCTGGAATGGATGAACTCCTTGAAGAACTTTCAAAACGGAATGATATCCTAGTTGTCCTTGTGACAGGAAGAAGTAAGGTGACCACGGATATATCTCTTGCCTATCTTGGCTATGAAGGATATTTTGCCAAGGTTTACAGCGGAAGTGATGAAGGCATCAACAAAGATAAGAACATCGAAAACCTGGTTCATGACTATGGTGTGGAAAAGAAGGATATCATCTATATAGGAGATACCATTGCTGATATCCATACCATGCATGAAAAGGCAGGGGTTGATCTTCTGTCTGTCACCTATTGCCAGCCGGATGAGTCTGTCAAGCTGGAGATGGAGAAGCTTAACCCAGGAAATCTCTGTCCAGATGTTACAAATCTTAGAAAACGTCTTTTTGAATTGCTGAAACAATAACCTTTTTTGAAAAAAAGAGTCTACAATGGTTTGCCTATGAATAACGAAAAAAGAAATGATCCCCAGGACGAAAAGGAAAGACTCGAACTGGCGGATGACATGACGAGAAACGAAGTCGTGCAGGAGGAAGAGAAGGTCGCTGTCAACGACCCTGTTTTGCCATCCATGCTTCATCAGGCATTGATCACAAACGATAAGCTTGGTCTTATGGAAATCTTCAGGGACAATTCGGCGGTTGTTCTGGCTGATTCTCTCATTCCGCTCACGGACAATGAAATCATTCTGTTTTATTCCTCGTTAGAGAATGACTATGACAAGCTTGGCGAAATCTTCTCCTATCTTCTTGTCGAAGAAAGAAAAGCTTTGATCAACAATCTTCCGAAGAAGACACTCCTTGCCGTTCTTTCCAATGTTTCCAACGATGATATGGCTGACTTCCTTGAAGATCTTCCAAAGGCCTTGAGGGAAAAGACGCTTTCTTATCTTCCCAACAAGAGAAGAAACATCATCAATCAGCTTTCTGCATATTCTGATGATACTGTCGGAAGCATCATGACGACGGAATATCTTTCTGTCTTATCTGGTACGACCATAAGTGATGTCTTTTCCAAAATCAAGCAGGATGGAGCAAAGCTTGAAACGGTACGCAGCATCTTTGTCATCGACAATGCCAACAAGCTTCTCGGTGTTGAACGTTTGGAAGACATGATGTTTGAAGATCCCAAGAGAAGAATCGATGAAGTCATGAGCAAGGACTTTGCCTATATCTCTCCAATTGCCGACAAGGAATCCGCTGTCCCGGTATGTCAGGAATATGACCTTCCGGTCCTTCCTGTCGTCTCCAAAAATGGAGAGATGCTAGGTATTTTGACTTTTGACGATGTCATGGATGTCTTGGAACAGGAATCGACGGAAGATACCCTGAAGCAGGGTGCTGTCGCTCCGACGGATGTTCCCTATATGGAGAACAAGGTCTTCAAGATTGCGCTTTCCTATGTCATCTGGCTTGTCATCCTTCTTGTCATCAACACGTTTACGGGAATCATCATCTCCAGGTTTGAAAACGCCTTGCTGACACTTCCCATACTTTTGTCCTTCATCCCTGCCATCAATGATTCGGTCGGAAACTCTTCTTCTCAGACGACGGCCATGGTCATCCGTTCTTTGACGACCGGAGAAATCACCAAAAAAGACTACTTCAAGGTGGTCAGCAGGGAATTTCTGACTGGGTTCTTATCAGGACTCATTGTTGCTATCTTTGATTTTGGTTGGGTCATGGTTGAATTGAATACTCCGATTTTGAATACGGATTCGATAGCCACCAATCCAGACTTGATTGCCAAATTCGGAAGTGCTCAGAACATCTATCTTGCCGTTGCTGCCATCACGGCCTTTGCCCTTTTGATCGGTATCACTTTCTCCAAGCTGTTCGCAGCGATTCTTCCGCTTGTCGCAAAGGCGGTCAAGATCGACCCGGCTGTCATGTCCGGTCCTTTGATGACCTGTCTTATGGATATCGTGACTCTCTTACTTTATTTTGGCATTGCCACGGCTATGATCGACGGTGTTGCACCAGGCACTTTGATGGTGCTTCCGTTTCTTAGGGTTTAGGAGGACAGGAATATGAATCAAGAAGAACTGAAACCTGAAATCGAAACCATCGAGGTCGATTCCACCATCAGGGGAAAGGTCAATCATCCTTTGAATCCTGACTTCCTTAAGGCAACCATTCATAATAGGAATACGAACATCCTGAATGTCACCGTGCATTCCTATGACCCTGTCAATGTTGCCAAGGCCGTTGAGACTTTGGATCCCGAAGATCTGTTATTCTTCTTCAAGGCTGTCAACAGCGACGATTCTGCTGAGGTGTTCACCTATCTTGAACAGGATACCAAGGAGAAGGTCATCTCTGCCTTCACTTCCGGCGAACTTCATCAGCTTGTCGACAACATGTCGACCGATGACCTTGTCGACTTTGTCGATGACCTTCCTGCCAACCTCATTTCCAAGGTTCTCAAGGCTACCGATCCGGAAGACAGGGCAAGGGTCTCTGCCTACCTCAACTTCAAGGAGGACAGTGCAGGTACATTGATGACTCCGGAATATCTTCAGGTCCGTGATAAAGACACTGTCCGTTTTGCTTTGGACAAAATCAGGAATCAAGGCCAGGATATGGAAACTATCTGGGAAGTCTTTGTTGTGGATTCCACAAGAAAACTTGTCGGTACATTGACTTTGGACAAACTCCTGGAGAGCGATGAGAATGAGACGTTGGACAACATCATGAAGAATGACTTTGTCAGTGTCACGGTCAACACCGACCAGGAAATCGTCCTCAAGGCTTTCCGCAAATATGATGTCTCCGTCATTCCTGTCACCAACAACCAGCAGAGGATGCTAGGTATCATCACCTTCGACGATGCTATGGATGTTGCCAGCGACGAAGTC
>JBNMLQ010000153.1:0-3139 GCA_050874925.1 Candidatus Enterosoma sp.
CAGGCTTTCCGTCCTTCCTATAGAGCTCAGCGGTGCTGTTGATCCTTCGGCAAAGCCTTGAGATTTCCTTGGATACATATCCGTGGGTCATGGAAGTCAGCTTATCGATTTCTTGAGGATCTTCGAATTCGATGGACTTCAGACGCTCCTCCATAAGAGCTTTTCTGGTATATCTGTCAGGGTGATGGACTCTTAACAGATCATCGAAGAAACCTTTCTCGAAGACCTTAGGATTCATCTTGTCCGGGATGGATGTCGCGCCGACAAAGAGGATGTTGAGGTTCTTCTTACGAATTCTCTTCATTTCTTTCTTGAATAGCTTATAGAAGAGCTTGAAGGTAGCCTTGCTCTCCTTGTCATCCTCCTTGGGGAAGAAACAGGTCGGCTTGGTGAAGAAGAAGACGACATTGTCCTTCTCTTCAGCCAATTCAAAGAGCTTCTGGAAATTGGCCTTCGTGTTCTCGCTGAAGGGTGAGAAGTTCAGAATCGGCTTGATGAAGTATGGGGTTGCCGAAAGCTCATGGATGAGGGACTGGACAAGGACGGTCTTGGAGATGCCCTCAGGCCCGTAGATGAGGATGGCAGAGCTCTTCCTGCTTTTCATGTCGTGGGCAAGCCAGGGTTCGATGACATCCTTTTTCAGATGATCCTTGAGTTTGTCTTCGCCGATGAACTTATCAAATCCTTTGGGTGTCTTTCTCTTCTTGAGTTTGGCGATTTCGGAATCCGACAGCTTGAGATGGGCGATGCTTTCACTTGCCTTCTTGAAGCAGTTTTCGCTTAGATCAGCATATTTTTTGCTCTCCTTGCTGTCAAGGGTGAGATTGCCGATTTCGCTGGCAAGGTCTCCGCAAGCCATCAGATTGTCGTACGCAGATAGGAAGTCTTGGATGCTGGTCGCCATTTCGGCGGCAAGCTGATGTGTCTCGTAATCCTTTTTCAGGGCATCAAGGTCTGACATGATGAATTATTTCCTTTCTTGTCGTACCTTTATTATAAAAGTTTTGTTATTTGTTATAAACAAAAAACGTAAAAAGGGATGAAAAAGAAGGCAAAACAAGACAAATCGTTCACTTAACTACGACATTTTCCTTTCTTAAGTGCCATCTTTCTTAAAAAGAAGACGTCATCCTTTAAGAAAACATCATGGGCTTGATTGAAACTTTGAGGGCAAGAGAGTACAATAGACACCAGTTAGAGGAGAAACTTATGTATACTTGGAGACATTTCGTCTGGCTTGCCATCTGTGCTGTTTTTATTGCGCTTTGTTTTTTGTTCTTCAGGAAATGGAAGCCTGTCAAGCTTTCCACCTTCCTTCTCATCGGAGCCATCTTCTTGTTTGCCCAGGAACTCATCCAGATGATGGGGATGATGCACTTCCTACCCTATGCCAAAGGACATCCTTTGGAAGGACAGTATGCACCTTACTTCGATCCTGCGGATTTTCCGCTTCATCTATGTTCCATCCAGTTCTTCGTGATGTTCATTGCCTCCAGGCAGAAAGATGAGAAGAAGAGGAAGAAATATCTTGCCTTCTTCTATCCGACATCCATCTTCGGAGCGAGCATGGCCCTTCTCATGCCCAATATCTTTACCCTCAAGCCGGATGCAGGATGGATAGACCTCTGTTTTATCTCCCCCATCTATTATTCCTTCTGGCTCATCCATTCCTTCCTTCTCTTCTGTGGATTGTATATCGCAACGGATACCAAGGAGGTGCAGTTCCATTTCAAGGATAGCTTCTATGGCATCTTTGCTATGCTGATGCTAGGATGTGCCTCTTTGATGGTCAATTCAGCCTTCACGGTCGTCAACAGAGACCCTGACAACAAGCTCCTCCCCATTGAAATCGTCCATAATGCCGATTTGTTCTTTACGACTGACATTCCGATTGGTGGCATCGTCATCACCAAGAAGTGGCAGTGGTATATCTATTTTTTGATCCTTGCCGTATTGATATTTGCTGTCTTCTTCCTCTTCTATCTCCCATTCTATATCATCGACCGTAGGAAAGCAGGCTTAGTAAAAGACAAGGAAACAGAAAATGCAAAGAATCAGACTGATCTTTGATGGAGACGGCACCCTGTATGATTCAGGACATGGCATCAAGATGAGTGCCAACTATGCCTTGGACCAATTGGGGTATGCCACTTTCCCTATAGAAGAGATGGACTTCTTTGTCGGACCACCTCTGAAGGACTGCTTCAGACTGTGCCATGTAAGGGAAGAAGATCTGGATAGAATCGTAGATATCTATACACGTCATCAGCAGGAAGTGACCAAGTTTGATTTGAAACTCTATCCTGGTGTCAGGAAGACTTTGAACCAATGCAAGGATAAAGGCTATATTGTCTATCTGGGAACAAGCAGGAGACAGGCTCTGGCTAGAGAACTTCTTACCCATCTAGGCATGGACTCTCTCTTTGATGGCATCTATGGCGCCGAGGATGACGGAAGCAAGGCTTCCAAGGTCGAAGTCCTTCAAAAGGTCATGAATTCCACTCCGGATTGCAAAGATACCTATATGGTCGGAGATTCTAAGTTTGATATCCTCGGAGGAAAGTATTTCCATATGAAGACCATCGCCGTCAGCTATGGATATGGAGACAAGAATGAACTCCAGGAGAGCAGACCGGACTATATGATCGATGACTTTGCGGATTTGTTGGATATCGTAAAATAGCTGGCTAGGCCAGCTATTTTTGAAAAACGATTTCTATTGAATATCAGAAACAGGCGCCTTGTCTTTAAGGACCATCTTTTTGAATGCCTTCTTGGAGATGAAGAGATAGCTGATACCATGGGCCAAGGCTGTGATACCCCAGGAGATCGGATAGGAGAGATAAAGGCCGAAGATGGTATGGAAGGCTTCCAGTGGGAAGAAGGTATAGATGTATATGATTCTTAGGACACAGATACCGACAAGAGATATCACCATCGGGGTGATGGAATAGCCTAGTCCCCTGACGGCAGAAGAGATGGTGCATACAAGGCTATATAGGCCATAGGTCATACCGATGATCCTCAGTTTTTCTCTTCCATAGCTGATGGCGGCTTCGTTCTGGATATAGATGTGAAGAAGCATATCGGAACAGAAATAGACAAAGACGCCGGCGATGGCAGAAAAGAGAAGTCCATA
>JBNMLQ010000154.1:0-3134 GCA_050874925.1 Candidatus Enterosoma sp.
CATTCCACCTCCGACCTTGATGTCATCATTCTCCATATTTCCTTCTTCTGTTTTCTCATCAACAAAAAAAGAAGTGGAGTCCTGTATGACACCTGTGTCGCTAACGCCCTGGGAATCTTCCTGGTTCACAATCGATCCTCCGTGATGTAAGAACTCTTATAAACTACAATAAGAAAAAAATAAAATATCTTATATACTACCAATAAATCTTATCTAAATATCCGTATCCATATCTCCATTCCTTCGGCTCTTGAGTCTATAAAGAATGGTTACCCTTTTATTTTACAAAAATTTAAAGAATAAGGCAAATTTTGGCCAAAACTTTGCAGGTTTCAAAATAAAAAAAAAAATAATAGGTGTATTATTAAACAAAACAAGGGAGGATATTCAATTATTATGGCTAAGCTATGCCAATAATTGGCAAAATAAGGTATAGATGTTGAACACATGAATTTAAATTTACAATTTCAGTAAAACGTCATAGACATAACTATGGATAAAAACTCATTTATCAATCCTCTTTCATAAAGAACTATTTGCATCCACCCAATAAAAGAAGGAAGATAATTGTATATATGGTGTAGGAAACCTATGGACAAGGATAGAATCAGCATACTCACAGAAGAACTCCAGAAAGGAAACATGGAGTATTTCGATGAATTCTACGATCTCACCAAGAGAGGTGTCTTTTCGATGGCCTACTCCATCCTACATAACAAGGAAGACAGTGAGAACGTCATGCAGGATACCTATCTGAAGTTCTTAGAAAGACTGCCTCACATGAAGAAGGACAAGTCAGTCCTAGCCTATCTCATGCAGACAGCCAAGAACCTATCCCTGAATATCTACAAGACCTATCAGAAGAGAGATGCATCCTATCCGATAGAGAACGTAGGAGAAGAAATGAAGATTGAAGACGACACCGTCATGGAAGTCATGAAGAAGGTTCTCAAACCAAAAGAGAGACAGATCGTCCTGATGCACTGTCTCTATGACATGACACATAAAGAGATCGCATCGACACTTCATCGACCCTTAGGAAGCATCACATGGGCATATAACAATGCCATCAAGAAATTACAGGAGGCACTCAAAGATGATGGATATTGAAAAAAGAATCAAGGAAGAAGCAGAAACCTATCCTATCCATACCACCTCAGAAGATATCCTCTCCATGTACCAGGAGAAGAAAAAGAAACGATTCCCTTATTGGATTCCTGTCTCAGGACTGGCTTTGGCTAGTATCATCATCGCCCTTGTATGTATCAACCTGCCAAAGCCAGACACACCACAGAATGATGTCAGTGTTACACCGATACTTGAAAAGGAAGTCAGCCTTGAAGATGACACCCTTCTCTCCCAGGCAGGTGTACAGCTCTTCTTCTCGACACAGCTTGAAAATAGTGGAAATCGAAACCTAAAGCAAAGACAGCTTCCCGACATCGATTCCGTCATAGAGGAAGCAAAGGAAAAGAAAGAAGAACGGATCAAGAAGAACTATGCTTCCCTCTTCTCTCTCCAACAAAGCTTCTTTGAGACAGAAGACCATATCAGCTATACCTATGGAAAGACGGAATACTACTATAAGAACGAAAAGTACAATTATGTCCTGATAGAAGGAGATAGCAAGATCTATACCAAGGATGATATCGAAAAGGATCTTAGCCTGTCTAAGGCAGTCTATGTCTTAAAGGGCAACATCTATCAGGGAAGCATCCTGGTAAAGAGCGAAGAAGATAGCCTAAATCTTGTCACCACCTTTGAAAACGAAGACAAAGCCATCACGATCCTCAAGGGAGAGGATGAAGACGGAAGCGGACTCTTCTATCAGGTCAGCGACAAGGATGACAAGGAACATAAGCCAAGCGAGTTCTATAAGATATCCACACTATTTGGAAAGGAAGGAGATGATGTCGATAGAGTCGACATCATCCACAGCACCACCAAAAACCTCCTCAAGGCAACCACCAGAAAAGGAAGGGCACAATACGATGTCGACTACTTCGACATGCAGTATACTCCCTTCTCCCTCATCAAGGAGGAATTCAGCTTCACCCTGAATGAAGAAGGAGAAATCCAATATCAATTCGACAAATAAAATCCAATAAAAGAGCAGGATGGTTTGTATATATGGTAAGGAGATAAAAAACATGAAAAAAAACAATATCCGTACGATGATGTTATCCGTTATGCTTCTCAGCCTTGCTTCCTGCGACAATGTCGCAACCTATAATGGCGGAGAAGTCAAGAAGGGAAGAGCCATCACTGTCCAAGAAGCCAAGGAAGTGATGAACGAGGCATCTGCTGCCATGCAGAACGAGGACGCCTTAAGTCTCAGCATGAAGAATGCATCCTATCATTCCTCCTATGAGATTGAAAAGAACCTTCCCTTAGGAAAAGAACATACCATCAACCTGAAGGCTGATGGAGATACTTCCTTGAAGAATCTTAGCTTCGAAGCAGCTATGAAGGGACTCACCTCCGATAAGAAGGAGGATGTCAAGGCTAGCCTTACAGGCAGTGCTGACATCGACATCCATGGAACAACCTCCGGCATGGGTGTTGAAAAGAGCTATCAGACACCCAAGGGAAAAGCCAGTCTGAACTTCTATGTCGATGGCATCATGGACTATCTTGACTTGTCCGACAACAATCTCCAGAGCGTCATCTCTACCACGACGGCAAACAACATCTTCGACAAGGAATTCAATTCCCAGTGGACCGGCATGAAGAAGGTTGCCTTCGATAACGGTCTTGAAGATGAAGATATGCCTTTGCTTACCAAGGAGAGCATCGACCATCTGACCTATAAGGTCAGCCAGAAGATCGAGGATATCGCCTCCAAGGGTGGGACCGTCAAGGCTTTGGAGCATGATGACGGAACCTATTCCTATTCCGTCAGCGCAAAAGACCTCGAAGATGCCTCCTCCTTCAAGGATGAAATCCCGGATGATGTAAAGGATTCTTTGGAAGATGGTATCGACGAAGACTTCACACCTGATATTGAAAGCAATATCAATGTCAACGAATACTCTATCGCCTTCGTCTTCGACAAGACCGGTACCCGTTCCATCGGTGCGACCATCGATATCGATGCCACCTACAGCATGAAATACACCACCATGGGCACCACC
>JBNMLQ010000155.1:0-3078 GCA_050874925.1 Candidatus Enterosoma sp.
CCTTTTCCTTGGAAGAAGGATACAAGGTATCCTTGGATATCTCCATGATAAGGGAAAACCACGTTCCGTCTTCATGGGTGAGAACCGGGAATATCCTGTCTTTTCCTTTGAAGGGAAATGAAGGAAAAATACCATACCTGCGGTGGATTTCATCCAAAATCCGTTCAGCCTGAAGGGATGAACAATAGCAGGGTGAAAAGCAAGCGGAAATGACATCATCTGCTTTTCGAAGATATTCAGTCCTCATAGAAGAGATGAATTCGCCACATGCCAGCTCTGTATCCAAAAGGACATAGGCTTCCTTAGTGGCAGTATCCACAACATCCACGGAAAACAAGAACCCATCCTTCACCTTCCATATGACCTTGAAATCACTTTTCAGCAAAAAAGAATAGACATAAAAATCTCCTTCTTTCTTAAAGCCATACTCCAGTAGCTTTTCTTCCTCTGCCTTCTTTCGGGCAAAAGGTTCCAATGTAAACTTCATATGATTCTCCAATCAGACACCAACATTGATGCATCAGCAACAGATGGTCTCATTTCATTGACAGAGGTTTGTATCTCTCTCGTCAAAACGATCCTTTGCTTCTTCCAATCTATCCTGAGAAGAAACCAGATAGGTGTTTCCTTTGGTTCTTGTGATGGCAGTATAGACGATCTGCCTGCTAAGCAGAGGATGCCCCTCCTGCCTTGGAAGAAAAACAAGGATGTTCTTATAATCCGAACCCTGGGATTTATGGATGGTGATGGCATAGGCCAAATCGATTTCATCGCGTGAAATCAAAGAAATCGGATAGAAAAGGAAATCTCCGAGCTTGAAGATATGCCCATCTTCCTTGCCCTCATGGGAGACGATGAGGGATGATTCCTTGACCATGAAATAGATGACAGGGTCTTTTTTGAAGCTGACCAGGATACCGCTGTCTCCGTTGTAAAGGTCAAGGATTCTGTTGTTTTTGTTGACCATCAGAAGTTCACCCGGGTAGAAGCCAAGATAGGATGTCCTCTGTTTCATATCGATGAATTCCTTTTTGATATAGGCATTGATTTTCCTGACTCCGATATCACCTTCGTTTTCAGCTGAGAGTATCTTGGCGGTTTCCGTCTTTTCATATAATGCAGTCATGGACGTGATGTCCTTGGCATCCAATTGCATGGCCTCCTTCTGAAGGGAAGCATAGAAGACATCTCCCCATCTAGAAAGGACTCCCATGATGCCAGATTTGAAATCCTTTGGTGAAATCCTGTCTGAATAATAGAAAATCGGTTTGTTCGGATCATCTTTTTCAACACGGAATTCATTGAGATCTTTCCAATCCTTTGCATGGACAGGAAGCTCAGTCCCGGAATTGATGCTCTCGGCAAGCCTGTAAATCTGTGTATCCTTTCCGAAGCGAATGGATTCATCCAGGAACACGATATGGTCCTGAAGGTCTTTCCTCCTAAGGAGGTCGCCATAGACGGCTCCGCACTGGACGCTGGGAAGTTGATTCCTATCCCCCATGAGGTATACTCTTGCCCCATCAGGGATAGCTGAAAGAAGAGAATCGAAAAGGCATATATCAATCATGCTGGCTTCATCGACGACGAACACGGAATCCTGATTGAACTGATGGTTCTTCCCATAGAGGAAGCCTCCTGTCGTACGGTCCGTTCCAAGAAGCCTGTGGATGGTAGATTCCTCCAAGGAATCAATTTTCAGAAACAGGCCGGGATGCGCATCCATATATTCCTTTTTGATATTTCCAAGTCCCTTCAGGATGCTTTCCTTCATCCTGCTGCTTGCCTTGCCACTGGGGGCGACAAGATAGACGTCATTGGATGGATTCTGACTTAAGATGCCAAGCAGAAGAAAAAGAATCGACGTTGTCTTTCCAGTGCCTGGTCCTCCGGTGATGAGAAGATTTTTGCTCAAGCCTTCCTCTACGGCAAGTTCCTGCCCCCTAGACAATGAAAATCCATCCTTGACGATATCCCGATAGGAAAAGGCGACTTCATTTTGACTCTGCCCGACGAAGAGACGTTCAAGGGATGTCAGGATGGACTTTCTTGCTTCCTGATATTTCCTGGCATATAGATAGCCTTCTTCGATTTCAAACAGCTTCTTTTGACCGACGATACCAGATAAGGTATTTTCATTCATCAGATGAAGCTTTTCATCAAGAAGCAATTCTGTTTCATCACTCAAGGCTTTATCTTTTTTCTCATCATATACACCCTGGTTCATCAATAGAATACGATTGGCTTGAAGCTTCTTTTCAAATTTTGCTTTCAACACATCATGGTCTAAAGACATGCAGATGTTGCCATCATCTAGAAGAGAAAAGTAAATGCCGAAAAGGCAGACAATGGCGTCTTTTTCTTCATCAGCAATCTCTTCATAGAGAAAGGAAGCTACTTTCTTCCATATCGGTGTGAGAAGCCTGCTCTCTTCCAGAAGATCGTAAAATTCCTGGTATTCCATCATCGCTTTCCTCCTACTTTTTCTTCCATGATTTCATCAAAGGATTTCTTCAGTTCGTTGTAGTTTCTCCAGGTGTGGGCATAGATGCCATTTCCGGTATTCTTTTCACATCCCCTTAAAAACACATAGTAGACTCCTCCGAAATGTTGAGAATAGATTTCTTCCTCATCAAGATCAGGATAGAACGGCTTCAGGTATTGAATCAAGGTGTATGCATATAATGTTCTCTGGATGGAATAGGCGGAATCAACCCTGGCTTTCAAATCCTTTGTCTCATGATAAGAAAGGAAATCATCGTTGAGGCTATCCGATTTCCAGTCGACGATAGAATAATATTCTCCCCTTCTGAAAAGGAGATCGATAAAACCGTTGAAACAGTTCTTCAGCTTCTCTCCCTCCCTGTTGAAATCAAATTCCACTTCCGCCCTTCTATCCTGTTCCATGATTTCATTCAAGGAGAAAGAGCCTTCGATGGCATTTCCTCCATGGATGACAGGGAAGACGGCATTCATGACATTTTCAACCATGGTCTTTGTCGGTTCAAGCCAGTCTTCCTTCATTTCAAGTCCGTTTTCCTCGAACCTTGACTGAATCTGTTCCTGGAGGTGTAAATC
>JBNMLQ010000156.1:0-3076 GCA_050874925.1 Candidatus Enterosoma sp.
CTTAAAAACAATCCTTCCTATTCTGCTTCCAAATGGTATGAGGTGAGCTTCAAAGGAAGCATCACGCCGTTTAAAGATTACGATTCCGCCTTAAAGGAAGCCATGTCTTTGGAAAGAAAAGATGCCGTAAAAGAACTCTTCTTAGATGACGTAACTGACTTCAAAGAGACCAGCATGGTGGCTTCAAACGGAAATCCAAACAATCATGACGACGAACCTAGGGCAGGGACTTACTGGTTCTATAAATCCATCGCCAATCCTGATATCTCCCTTTACTACTTCGATGAAAATCTATTGATGGAAGCTTTAAAGCATTATGCCTCCTCTTATGTCAGCGGACCATATTATCTAGATAGCGGAAACAAGACTTCTGGAGAGAACGTCACGGATTCTATGTTCGTTTATGGTGATACCTTGGCTCCTATCGGAAACGGATATTCCCTTGAAAGCTTTGAGCCATCTACGGCCTACGCCATCAAGCGGGGAACGCAAAACAAGATTGATCTTCAGTATGGCGTGCCTCTTGGAGAACAGCTAGCTGAGGATGGGTTATACGAAATCACCGAGACGGATAGAGCCGGGAATTCCTGCTCCTATCTTGTCATCATCGATAAGGCAAAGCCATCCATTTTGGCGGATATGGAAACCTACTCGACCGCCTCTCAAGATGTGACTATCAGCGAAGATACGATTCCTGTAAGCAAGGCCTATTACTTAAAGAGCTTCTGCATCAAATCCATCATCGACAGCGACCCTTATGCGGTCGTATCCGTAAGTCATGAAGGAAAAACGTCCTATTACTCGAAAGGCGATACGCTTCCGACGATAGAAGACGGCGGGAAATACGATGTCCGAGTCTATGACAGAATCGGCAATGAAATTGCCTTCACTGTCTATATCTCGGACGAAGAGGAAACCATCTACTTCGTAAACGCCAAGGAAGACAAAGAGGTTCATATCGATATCTCCTTGACCGACAAGAATCAGACGATCACCTCGCTTGATATCTATCGAAATGGAGTGAAGCTATCCGGAATCACTCCCGACAATCTCTCCTATGTATTTGATAAGGACGGCCTCTATAAAGTCGTATTGAAGGACAATTTCGGAAGAACCATCGAAAAGGAATATCGATTCGTCAAAGCCCTTCCTGAGGGAACTCTCTCAGGTGTCAGTGAGGGAGGCAAGACCAAAGAGGATGTTTCCTTCTCTTATGATTCCGAATCTTATCGTCTAGAAGTCTATAAGGATGGGAAACTCCTCTCGCAGGACGACTCTGGAGACTATCAAATCAAGGCATCAACCGAAACATCCGGATCCTATGAATTCATCCTCGTCAACAAGACCGATGAAGAAAACAAAAACAGCTATTGTTTCACAATCGATGCCTTGGCTCCTGACGTGAGGTTGGATGGGGTAGAAGACGGCAAGACGACAAATGGTTCTGTGACCGTCTCCTGGGATGACGAAGACGTCTCTTCTTCTCTGGTTTCGCTAAACGGCGGAGAACCAACAAGCTTCCAAAACGGAGACACATTCAGCAAAGAAGGAACCTACAGGATCGAAGTGAGAGACGATTTAGGGAATCTCACCATCAAAGAGTTTACCATCGACAAGACGGTCAATTACGAAGTTACGACTTCAGACGGAAAGGCCATCTTCGGCGATGCGACGACTTCCAGCGATGTCAGCATCCATCTAAAAGAGACTGGAGAAATCTTCATCCTAAAAGACGGAGAGAAATATTTCTATTCTGAAGGCGACAGCCTTACCGAGGAAGGAAGATATCTAATCACCGTCGAAGATGCTTTCGGGAACAAGACGTCTTTCACCATCGTCATCGACAAATCCGTGGACTTTGATATCAACGTGGCGGATGGCGGGATCTCAAACGGGCCTGTCAGCATCGGCCTCAACGAGAAAGCCAACGTCACCTTGACGAAAGACGGAGAGGCCTACGCCTACACTCCTGGAGATGAGATATCCGAAGAAGGAGTCTATAAAGCCATCATCACCGATTCCTATGGCAATCAAAAGGAAATCAACTTCCAGATTGCAAGTATGGATGCTAGGACGTCCATCGACTTCGATTTGGGTGAGGATGTGACCATCACCAAGGTTACCAAAGACGGAGTGGAAATCGATTGGAAGGGCAATCATCTCCAATTCGTCGAAGACGGGACCTATGAAATCTTCTATTCCTATCAAGGCAAGGAATATAGCTTCTCTTTGACGCTCGATACGACCGCCCCTGAGGTGACACTTAACGGAGTCGAGGATGGCGGAAAAGTCGACGGCTCGGTCAGTATCTCCGATATGACCGAGGAAGGAACCTTGAAGGTCTATAAAGACGGAGTAGAAATCGACTACAAACTCGGCGATGAGATTACGGAATATGGTTCCTACAAAGTCGTTGCCACCGATAAGCTTGGCAACACAAGAACCTATTCCTTCACCCTCGCCTTCCAGATGAACGGATGGGCTATCGCTTTGATTGCTATCGGAGCGGTATCGCTCGTAGGCGTGGTGACTTTCATCATCTTCAAACGAAAAAGGGTGTTTAAGAAATAACCATGAAAAACAGAAACAGGATAAGGGAAGTGACGCGCTGTGACGCCACTTCCCACTATGGCAAGCCATCAGTGGGATACCCACATGTCGCAACGATACTCACAGCAGAAGGAGGTAACTGATGTTCAACATATTGACTGATATTGATTTCAATCCGGTGGTCGAGCCGATTCTGGAGATTCTCGATGCCATATTATGGCCGGCAATCGCGGTCGTCGTGGCGGTCGGAACCATCTATTGCATCGCTTTGGGCGTGAAGATTTCCAAGGCGGATGAGCAGAATTCCAGGGAGAAGGCCAAGAAGGATTTGATCGGAGCCATCGTAGGCTTCGTCATCATCTTCGTTCTGATCTTGGCTTTGAAGATTGCCGTTCCCATCCTTGAGGAATGGGTCCAAAGCCAGATGTAGGGGAGGGATGAGAAATGTTGCTTGGTGATCTTATCGATGCACTCAAGGACATGTTCTTCACCTTCCTATACCAGACGTTTGCTCTCATCTGTAACC
>JBNMLQ010000157.1:0-3052 GCA_050874925.1 Candidatus Enterosoma sp.
TTCCTTCTCCTATCTGTGGTTCCATTTCATCGATTCCGTAGCCTTCCTTCCTTTGGTCTTCCTTGGTGTGGAACGCCTTCTGAAGAAGCGTGATCCAAGAATCTTCCTTGTCGGCTTTTTCTTGAATGCCATGACAAGCTATTTCTTCTTCGTCGTGTTCATGTTCGGAGCTTTCTTCTATGCCATCTTCCGTTATTTCCAGACCATGAAGGAACGTACTTCAAAAGAGAACCTCAGCACCATCGGTGTCGGTTTCCTTTCCTTTGTCGTCGCTGTCATGCTGGGATGCTTCACATTGCTTCCGGGTATGTCTACGGCAACCCAGATGCCGAGAGTCAGCTCTGCTTCCTATCTTTCCAAGATATTTTCAGCCGAAACCTTCAAGGAAAAACTGGATGCCATCTTCGGCTTTAGCTATTCCCACAATCAGGTGACACCGCTACTGAACTTCCTCTTCCTTTATGATGACTGTTATTCTTCCAACCTTCTCAATGTCTATTGGTATGACAATATGGTCGCAGGTCTTTATGCGACGACTCCGATGCTCTTGCTTTTCTTCGTTTCTTTTATCCAGGCCATCAAAAAGAAGAAGTGGTCTTATATCATCGGACTCATTCTTACAGCCTTCTTGGTCTTTACCCCTGTCGGATATTATCTTTTCTCCGGCTTTACGGTCGGCTATGCAAGATTCTACATTGTCCCGATTGCCTGGATGGTGGTCTTTGACTGCGAGGCCTTGGAACAAAGAAGGAATATTCCAAGGACTGATCTGGATCTTTCCTTTGTCATCACTCTCCTACTCATGGCTGTCAGCTGTTTCTTGATGATCTATGAGGTCAATGACAGTCCAAGCAGCTTTAAAAATACGGAGTGGGACCTCAAGATGGTCTTGATTCCTGGCAGTATCTTATGGGTTACCCTCTGCTATTTTGTCATGAGACGCTTCTTCCATAAGAAGAAATTCTCCAAGGCGGTATTCTTCCTTTCCTCTGTTGATATCATCGTCATGGCCAATCTTACCATCAACTGCCATGGACTATCTTCGGCCAGCCAGAACCCGACCATCAGTGAAGAAAGCAAAATCGTCGAACTTCTCAAGAAGGATGAGAACTATGATGACTTCTATCGCATTTACAATACTTCTGCAGACAGAGGAAACATCAATCTGTCCATGAGAGAAGGTTATCAGGGATTGGGAGCCTTCCATTCCGTCTATGCCTATCAGGCACAGAACTTCATCGACAGAAGCCGTATTCCATATACTTCCGGAAACTGGTCCATGGGTGTCCATAACAGAAGATATAACCTGGAGACCTTCCTCGGAACGAAATATTATCTGGTCGACAGAATCAACCAGGATTATTTCGATGACGCAGACAATCTGGCAACGCCATGGAATTATCAGAAGAATGGCTGGGTCAAAGACTATGACATCCCGTATGGCTATGTGGATGTGACGAGTCTCGATAAAGCGGATATGGAAAAGCTTGGCATCGAATATTCAAATGAATTGCTTTCCTATCTGAAGTCTGATTCGTGTACAAAGACACTCTATGTCAATACGAACTTCATCGATTTTGCCTTTGCCTTTGACACCATCTTCGATGAATCCTGGCTTGGGACATCCTTTGACAAGGATGGCGCCCCGACAGCCTATAACCGTTATGAAGACTATAATGAATATCCGCTCCTCCGTTATGCCATCCTTCCCGATGAAGACTATCAGACTTTCTATAAGGATGGGAAATACAATGCCGGGACGATTCTCATCAACAGTCAGCCTGTCACCATCAATCCGAATCTGAAGCCTCAGCAGCAGTCCAATGCCTTCTCCAGTGCCCTTGTCAATGATGCGGATGGCTATGTGGCTCCGATCCAGGAATATCATATCGGATCTGGCACCAACAGGCTCAAGGCAACCATCTATTCCGCCAATTGGCCGGCAACGGCAAGCAATCCCAGCGGTGAATATGCCCAATGGAACAAAGACGATCCTTATGATACGACGGGTGAGGAAGCCTATAAGAAAAAACATCCTTGGGAATATCAAAATGGTATCCGCCCTGCCGATGACATGTATGACTATGTCACCAAGAAGGATATTTATGGAAACACGTATGACAGGAATGTTCTCTACAATTCCAAAATCCTTCTCCAGCCGGTCGACAGAAATGGAAAGCCTTCTCCGATTCTTCCTGATGCCGATCCTAGCAAACCGGAGACAGGTGGCTATATCTCGTTATGGAACCAAAAGAATATCGAATGGCGTCTTTATGACAAGGATGACCATCTTATCAGCTTTGCCAAGCATTCCTATGCCGAATATAAACAGGCCCACGGATATTATGCTGACAGGCCGGTCTATAAGATCCTTGGCATCGTTCAAAGCGGAAGCAAGGATGAACCGGTGAATCTTAGCAGCAACCTCTATGTATGCGTCCAGAAGAATTCCGACTATCAGAAGGCTATCGACAAGCTCAAGGAGAATACCGTCGATATCACTTACAGGGTTGATGACATGGTTTCCTTTACTACCGACTATACTTCCGATAAGTTCGTTGCTCTCAACTATCCTGTGTCCAACGGATGGAACCTTTATGAGGTGACGGATGGAAAGAAGGAAAAAGTAAAGACCTATACTGCCCAGGGAGGATTCATCTCCTTTGAAGGAAAGCAAGGGAAGCATCAGTATCAGCTTGTCTATTCTTCTCCTTATTTCAAGGAAGGATTCATGATTACGGCTCTTGGCCTTTTCATCACGTTGATCGCCTTAGCCTATTATGGGCAGAAAAACCGCATCCGCAAGCTTGCTGAGACTTCTTCCATGACGTATCTGAAAGACATGGCAGTCAGAAAGGATAAAATGAACTATGACAGCTACGAAGACGAATTGTGATGGAAATGTTCTTTATTTCCAGTCTGGTGGGCCGACATCCGTCATCAATGCGACGTTTCAGGGACTCTTTGACGCCTATCTCAAGGATAAGAACGGAGGAGACTTCTATGTCTCACAATTTGGTCTTACCGGAATTCTGGAAGATAAGCTGGTCAA
>JBNMLQ010000158.1:0-3035 GCA_050874925.1 Candidatus Enterosoma sp.
ATATAATCCGGCTTGGTGGCAGGAGAGAGAGCAACGCAGGCGGCATAGGATGTCGTGTTCTTCAGATAATGGTAGAGAGCACCATATCCACCCATGCTGACACCACAGATGATCTTTGGCATATTCTTGTCCAGAGCCCTGAAGTTTCCATATAAGAAGTCAGGCAAGTCTCTTTCCAAGAAGGAATAATAGTCGAGAATCGGTCCTCTGTTGAGATACCAGCCGTTTTCGCCATTGACGAAGCAGGCAGCGATGCCTCTTTTTTCACAGAGGGCAAGAATCCTGGTGTTGGCCTGCCAGCTCTTTTCATTGTCGCCGAAGCCACAGAGGAAGATGGCAAGAGGATATTTCTTATCCAGGTTCTGATAGTAGCTGTCATCCTTGTTTTTCAGGCATCCCTGAAGATTGAGGGAAGGAATGCAGACATCCACACGGACCTTTCTGGCAAGGGATTTCGGATAGAATTCAATGGAGTAGGTTGCCATTATGCATTCTCCTTGGCATTTTCAGAGGAACCTTTGACAGAATCCTGATACTTCTTCAGGGCATCTTCACCTTCGGCGCGCTTGATCATGCACTGGAGATAATATTCGGTCATCTCCTTGGCAGCCCTTCTTTCCTCGTCGATGGACGTACCGATGGAACCTACATAATATTCAAGGTCCTTGATACCGGCATAGTCGATCGGATTCTGGCAGGAGCCACCGATGGCAAAGTAGACTTTCTTTTCATTGCAGATGGTTGCAGCAGCATTTCTGTTGGTATCATCCTGAAGGGAGATGATAAAGTCAGCACCCTGGTTGCAAAGGGTCTTGGCAACCTGATCCTGCGTATTGCTGGATGTAACGGCGCCGTTAGGAAGAACTTCGACACCATAGGCATCGGCAAGATATCCCCTGATGAAGTCGATATAACTCTGAACGGAGTCATTGACGGAGCTAGGAGCGATGATACCGCACTTGATCTTCTTTCCGGTCTTGTTACCCCAGGAAGCCTCATCCGCTTCCTTGTTCTTGCCGTTTTCCTCATAGAGAGCCTTGATGGTATCCTTCTGAGAATCGGCGACATAGTCGGTAAGAGCCTTGGCAGCAGAGCCATCTTCCGTATTGTAGGTCCCGTCGAAGAACTTGTCGACGTTGATTTTTCTCATCGTCGGATGGTCTTTATCGATGGAATCGATAGCAGACATCTCATCATATTCGGTCAAGGACTGGATGGCCCAGTTCTGAATGGAGAGAGACAAAGCCGAACCATCGGCATTTCTGATGGCCTTCCCGTTTTCGACGGCATTGACACAGGCTGCAAAGATAGGAAGGATGTGGGCAGAGTACTTGGCATCAAGATAATTCAGGGATCCGTTTTCGAAAGCCGCGCGGTATGTATCAGAGAATCCACCCATCGTGGCATTGGAGATTCCGATGCCAGAAGAGAGAATCGGGGAAGAAGCGAATTCAACACCATTGCAGGTCGAGATGATGGCCATTGGCTTGTATTTGGTGATCGGCTTGGAATACTGAATACCGGCATCCCAGTTCTGGTTGTTGACCATGTAGATGACAGCATCTTCAGGAAGATCGCAGGTGTTTTCCCTGGTGACCTTGAACTTACGGGCATCCTTCTCCTGTTCATAGCCAGTCACGGTGATGCCGTGGTCAGCAAGAGCATCGTTCATGCCAAGCCACTTGTTGGTGAAGTGCTGTCCTTCGTATCCATAATAGTTGTAAAGAGCAAAGAAGATGGAATTTTCACAACCTTCGAAGAGTTCGTAGTCAGTGACCTGGGTAGAGGTACCACCGAAGATGAACGGGCTGCAAGCCGTGCTCGAGAGAGCAAAGGTCAGGCAAAGCAATTTGAACATTCTTTTCTTCATCATAATTTAAGCCTCCTTTGCAGGTTTCGGATTGAGACGTCTTTCTTTTCTGAGGTAGCTCCTCATCTTCAGCCAGTTCATGAAGCGGTTCTTGTCGACCATGTAGACCAAGACGGCAAAGACGGAGAAACCGTTGAGAAGGCTGGAGATCGTAGCGGAGAGACCGATGACGGAAGCATTGTCGAAGCCATAGTTGTAAAGGACCGTCGTAGCGAAGACACCGAGAAGAAGACCGACAATCTGGTTGGAATATTTGGCAAGGATACCGCCGATGAAGATAGGAAGGAAGTTCTTGAAGACACTGCCGGAGGAAGCAAGGTTGACGTTGATGGTGATGGAGGCAGTACCGCAGGAAGTCATGACCTGATAGATGGCGATGAGACCGCCGGCGATGATGAAGCTTGCGATGCAGTGGGAGATTTCATTGATACCCGTATCGACGGAAATCTTCTGGTTATAGACAAGGGCAAGCTTGTTATAACCGAATCTGGTGTAGCAAAGAGCCGCAGCCATGATGATGCAGATGATGACAAGGAGAGGGATGAGGATAATCGGTTCCTGGAAGAAGGAAGAGGTATGGGAACCGCTGACGAGGTTGACGTTTCCGGTAGAACCGGTAGCGACAGCGACGACCTTGGCAATACCTTCATAGATAAGACACATACCAAGGGAGATGACGATCGGAGAAAGCTTGGTAAGAATCAAGACGATGGAATGGATGAAGCCTAAGATCATACCAAAGAGGATGGAAAGGAAGAGGAAGGCAAAGATATGGGCAGGAGTATCGACGCCAGGGACGATCAAGGAAGCAAAGAGGCAGGCAAGGACACCGGTTGCACCAAGGGAGAAGTCCATACGTCCGGAGTTCAGGTTGGTGTTGAGGGCCAAGGCGGCAATCAACGTCATGGTCAGGGTTCTCAGCATGATGAGACCATTGGCAAGGTTGTCAAACGGAGAGGTGGAGATGATGAAGAAGCCAGTTCCGGAAGCGTAGGAAAGGATGATGGCGATGGCTAGGAAGACAACAGGGCAGCATAAGGACCAGAAGAGGTTCTTTCCGAATCTCTTGAGCTTGCGGTTGCCGGTGACAGGGTTGTTGTTATATGTGATTGGTTTATCGTAAGTCATTACTGGATGCTACCTCCTGCAGCAAGATTCTTGGTTC
>JBNMLQ010000159.1:0-3025 GCA_050874925.1 Candidatus Enterosoma sp.
CTTCATGGGAACCACGCTCGTCACCAGAGGCGAAGAGTGGATTTCCTCCCTTCCCATCCACCTCGAGCTGTTCGAAACCATGGGATGGAAGGCACCTAAGTATGCCCATCTTCCTGTCAGCATGGTCAATGACAAGGAGACCGGAAACAAGAGAAAGCTCTCCAAGAGAAAGGATCCGGAAGCAGCTGTCTCCTATTTCCTTCAGGAAGGTTATCCCAAGGAAGGTGTCCTTCGCTATCTTCTCACCATCGCCAATTCCAACTTTGAGGCATGGATGATGGAAAATCCAAAGGCTCCGATTGACGAATTCAAGCTCACCTTCGATAAATTCTCCCTCGATGGTGCTCTCTTTGACATGCCAAAGCTCGACAACATCTCCAAGGAACTTCTTGCCATCCTCGACAAGAAGACCTTTACGGATGAATGTCTCTCCTGGGCAAAGGATTATTGTCCGGAGCTCGCTTCCAAGATTGAATCCGACCGTGATTACTTTGAAAGCATCATCAACATCGAAAGAGATCAGGAAAAGCCTAGAAAAGACTATGAGAAGTTCTCCGAAGTCCTTCCAAAAGTCCGTTTCTTCTATAAGGAAGACTATGACAATCTATTGAAGGCTGACAAGCTTCCGTTCAACGAATTCATCTCCCATGATGTCATCAAGTCCGTCTTGGATGACTTTGCCCAGTCCTGGGACCTCGAGAACCAGGATGAGAATACCTGGTTTGCATCCATGAAGGTCTTGGGAACAAGACACAACTTCTGCGATGACAGGAAAGTCTACAAGAAGAATCCGACAGCCTATAACGGATGGTATGCAGACTGCATCTCCATCGTCCGTATCGCCGTATGTGCATCAAGTCAGTCTCCGAAGCTCTTCGACGTGCTTCGCATCTTAGGCAAGGATGAGGCCCTTCGCCGCATCGAAGAAGTCAAAGCAACATTATAAGGATGGAGTCCGGTTCCAGGTCCAGGGCAAAAAGGATCAAGCTCATCCTTGAAATCGGCTTTCTTGCCGCATTGATGGCCTTCGCCATCATCTACATTCTCAAAGACGATCCTATCAAGACGTTCTCCATGTTGGGGCAGGCAGAAATCCTGCCCCTTCTTTTGGCTATCCTGCTGATCATCATGACCCTGGTTCTTGACGGCATGAACATCACCCTTCTCTCCCGTCTATATAACCGGAAATACCACTATTATCAGGGACTGATGAACGTCTGTGTCGGGCAGGTGGCCGGCGTCTTCGTCAAATCGGCAGCCAACATCATCCAAGCCTATACCTTCTCCAAGCAGGACATAAAGAACGCCCAGGCAGCATCCATCCTGACGATGAACTATCTGATGTTCCAGATATCCTTGCTCATCTATTCTTTCGTCATGGTGATACTGGGTTATCCTTTGATGAAGGAAGTCCCCATCGAGCTTCTTGGCAACATGCCTCTTTCCCTTCTCAGCATCCTGGTTTTGGTGATTCAAAGCCTGATTCTTTTTGGCATCTGCCTGCTTGGCTTTTCTAGGAGGATGCACCGTCTTGTCTTGAATGGAGGTATCGACTTTCTGGTGAAGCTCCACCTCTGCCGAAATCCGGAAAAGACAAGAAGGAAACTCACCCTTCAGTTTGTCACCTATCGAATCGAAATGAAGCGACTCTTCGGAAACCTGAAGCTGGTCTTCCTTCTCCTCTTATCCAACCTCCTGAAACGTTTCCTTTTGGATTGCGTTCCATTCCTTGTCTTTCTTTCCCTGGGAATCGATGGTGGCGTCCTTTCCTTTTCCAAATCCCTTTTTGCCACCGGCTATATATCTACTATCTCCTCTCTCTTCAATGTCGGCATACCGGAAATCATGTTCCAGTCGACCTTCTCCTTCTTCTTAGGAGGAGAGTCCTTCCTCAGCCTTGCCAGCGCAGCAAACCTCCTCTGGCGTTCCATCACCTTCTATCTTCTCTTTGCCATCGGTCTTCTAAGCCTTCTTCTTTATAGAGGCTCGCCCAAGAAATATCAGCTTCTCTACAACACCGCAACCATCTACGATCTGGAAATCGACAATATCCGGAATGCAGACGAATCGACAAAGTCCTATATCCGTGACATCTGCAAGGAAGATGAAAAGATCTATGCGCCTCTTTTGAACCAGGAAGAAGTCAGCAGATCCTTCCAGAAACTGAGGAAGAACATCGCCTCGGACAAGAAGGAAGAGACAGAGATCATCGATGATGATCTTCAAAAAGCCCTTCATGAGCAGCAGCTGAGCCTGGCTAGGGCACAGAAGGAAGTTGCCGACATCCTGTCCAGCCAGAAGCCGGACAGGGAAATCCAGAAGGAAACGGACCGGGAACTGCGTCTTCAGGAAAAGCGTCAGAAGAAGATATCGGAGCGAAGAGCAAGGCGAATCGAAGAAAAAAGACAGCGGAAATATCAAAAAATCCTCCATCGTACCACAATAGATAATGAGGAGGAGAAGAACTAATGAAACCTACTTACAGGATAGAGTCGATAAAGGAGAAGAAAAAAGGGATTCTCATCACCATCAACAGCAAAGAATATCTTCTCAACACCAACCAGTTTACTGACCATTTCCTATATCCGGGCAAGGAGCTTTCCACAGAAGAATTCCATCAGCTTTCCCTGGAAAGCAAGGAAAAGAAGACAAATGATTATCTCACCAGGCTTCTTTCCTCAGGAAGATACACCTGTCACGAGCTTGTCATGAAGTTGCAGACAAAGTACGCCTTGAGCACAAAAGAAGCCATGTCCCTTCTTTCTCCTTACCTTGAAAACGGCATCATCGACGATGCCTCCTATGCCAGAGACTACATTGAAGCCAGACTGGAGCAGGGATACGGAAAGAACTACATCCTTGACAGGCTGAAGAAAAAAGGGATCTCCAAGGACATCCTTGAAAAGGAGGAAATCCATTCTCTCTTTGACGACTCTCCCTTCGACATGGAAGAGATGATAGCAAAGATGGACAGGGCCAAAAAGGATAAGACGATAGAACAGAGAAAAGAGCTTCTTCTGGGAGC
>JBNMLQ010000160.1:0-2998 GCA_050874925.1 Candidatus Enterosoma sp.
AACGATGAAGAATTATGATTTTCTTTTCCTTCTTCTTTCTATTCTTTTGTTAGGCGTCAATTTCTATTGTGTCATTCACCTTTTGAATCAAAACCATTATTTCCAATCTTATTTTTCCAGTATCGGTGCCCCTGTTCTTTTCCTTTTCATGACATATATTCCTTTGACTCCTTTTTTCGTCAAGAAGTATCAGTATGACAGGTATGGAAACCAGATTGAATCTTCCTCCCATCCTACTTTTGAGAAGAATTCGGCTAACAACATCTATCTGTCTCTGACTTTTTCAACATGCTTCGTCCTATCCTTCTTTCCTTCCTATCTTCTCTTTGCCGTATTGCATCTACCATTGGATGTCACTTTGCTATCTGAGCCTATCCTTCTTTCCTTGCTTGTTTCCATCGGCCTCTATCTTATCGGATTATCCATATATCGGATACGCACAGGAAGAAAGAAGTCTGTCTCCTATCCATCCTTCATCGTCTCTATCTTCCTCCTTCTTGTTTCCTCTTATTGCTATAGTCTGATTTTGGATCGTTGCATCACTAATAACGTTGGCGTATTTGGATACATCAATATATTTGCTTTCACAGGCTTTTTCCTTCTCGTCAGTTACATCATCATCTCAAAGAAGACCATAAAGCATTGCTTTCAGGATAATAAGAGGGTTCTTCTTTTGAAGGATAGCTTCCTCATTCTTCAGATTGCAGGTATCATGAACGGAATCCTTCTTCCTTTGGCTTCTACCCTATTTATCGTATTGGATCATTTTCATCTCATATCGGCCTAGGTTCTTTTGCTGAAGAAAGCCTTTTTGATGTTTGATAATGGTATCTGCAAAGAGTGTTTTTTGATGATTTGCTTTTTTGAATGTAATGAGCGATTGAATTAAAATGCCATTTATGACATAATAAATCGATAATATGGCACAAAAAAGGAGGGCTGTCTTATGTTTGAATTTTCCGAATCTGAGGAGATTGAATTCAAATCATCGTTCAATAATGACACTATCACCAGAGAAATCGTAGCTTTTCTCAATGCCCATGGAGGAAGAATCTATATCGGTGTGAACAATGATAAGACAATTTGTGGAGTCAATTCTGTTGATGAGGCACAAAGGAAAATCAGCGATATCATCACCAATCAGATAGAACCTCTTCCGACGAATCTCATCAGGACCTCCATCATCACAAGAGAAGGAAAGGAAATCGTAGAGATTATGGTCATGCGTGGTTTCCATTCTCTTTATTGCATCAAGAAATATGGCTTTTCACAATCTGGATGTCCGGTGAGAATCGGATCTATGACTAAAGAAATGCCTGTGATGGAAATCGAAATGAGGTATAGGAAGAGGTTTGAATCCTCTAATGATTATATGACTCAAAGAAGAGCAGCCTATGGTGACATCACCTTTACTTCACTCAAGATTGCTCTTTCGACAAAAGGATTTCATATCAATGATGAATCTTTTGCCATCAATTATAATTTGCTTACTGAAAAGGGAGAATATAATCAAGTCGCAGAAATGCTCTCAGATAAGAATAACCTTCATATTATTTTTGCAAAATTCAGGGGAAATGACAAAACCGTCATGTCTGAAAGAAATGATTTCGGAAGGCAATCGATCATCAATTCCTATTTTGCTTTGAAGACAAGACTCCAGGCTGAGAATGTCTGCATGGTCGATACCACCGTAAGACCAAGAAAGGAAAATTATCTGTTCGACATGGATGCTGTGGATGAAGCTGTCATCAACGCCTTTGTCCATAATGACTGGAACATCAGTGAACCTCTTTTCTGTATGTTCGATGACAGACTGGAAATATTGTCTTATGGCGGGATGCCATATTCTCAGACGAAGGAACGTTTTCTTCAAGGAATCAGTGTTCCTAGGAATATGTCTCTTATGAGAGTCTTTCAGGACCTTGAAATAACAGAGAAGACAGGCCATGGGACGGTCAAGATCATTTCGGCATATGGGAAAGAAGCTTTTGATATTCAGGACGGGTTTGTTCAAGTCACGATACCTTTTGATAAGAAGGTCATGGCTGGTCGTGGCACAATAAATGGCACAATAAATGGCACATTAAAAAAGGACAATCTGTCAGACAAGGAACTCACCTTGCTTGGCATCTTTCTTTCAAATCCGAATATCTCCTTATCGGATGCGGGAGATAAGATGGGAGTTTCAAGAAGGACCGTTTCAAGAATCGTCTCCTCGCTTAAGGATGATGGAATCGTTGAAAGGACGGGTTCTAAGAAACAGGGAAGCTGGAAGGTTGTCAGATGACATCATCAGGAGTGTATTTGACTTTTGATATAATACGTTTGCTTTTGAATGGGAAAACGAATTGATCGATGTTGTTCTTCTTTTTTGATTCCTGCATTGTGAAATCGATAAATTTCCTTCCATTTGTATAGATAAAATAATTTTCTATCCCTATAATAGTTCATGTATGAAAAACGTAACTGATCTGCTCTTCTTTGGTGGCATGGATGATGCTTTGCTTTTTGTGGACAAAGACTCTTCCATCACCTATAAGGAGGCAAGAAGCAAGGTCCTTTCCATCGCCTGCCATCTTCATGAGATGAAGATTGAAAACCAGGCCATATTGGTTCAGGTAGGAAGAGACTATGATACGCTTCTTCTTTTTCTTGGCATCGCCTTCAGCAACAACTGCTATGTTCCGGTAAGTTCTGATACGCCAAAGGAACGCTTGGAAGATATCATCCGGATCGGAGATATCACCTATGGTTTTGATAGTTCCTTCTTAAAAGGCAACCTGGATTCAAAGGAAGCTTTGTCTTCTCCTATATCCCAAGAGGATGTCAAGGAGATGGAAGAAGGACATTCTTTGGATAACCCTCTATATCTGATGTTCACTTCCGGTTCTACCGGAAGTCCAAAGGGGGTAAAGAAGTCCCACGGAAACGTCCTTTCCTTTGTGGATGACTTCAGAAAGACCTTCCCTTTCATTCCTGAGAATCTTAAGCTTTGCAA
>JBNMLQ010000161.1:0-2981 GCA_050874925.1 Candidatus Enterosoma sp.
CCTCAACAACCTCTCCTATGAGGAAATGGTCGCCTATCTCTCCGGCAACAGCCGTAAGATGAATGCCCTTGCCGGTATCGGCAAGCTTGCCGAAGTCGATAACGATGGTCCTGCCCAGCTCAAGGGCGGATCTAAGGGAAGTGGTGTTGCCTGGGTCAGCGAAGTCAATATCGCCAGCACCTACAACAAGGAACTTGCCTATCGTCAGGGTGTCATGGTCGGCAACGACGGTCTCTTCGTCGGTGTCAACGGCTGGTATGGTCCTGCCACGGATACACATCGTTCACCTCTCTCCGGACGTAACTTCGAATATTATTCCCAGGATGGTGTCCAGGGCGGAAAGATTGCCGCTGAAGTCATCAAAGGTGTCCAGAGCAAGGGTATGCATGTCTATCTCAAGCATTTCGCCCTCAACGATCAGGAAATGAACCGTGGTACTTCTGGCGGCGTCATCACCTACTGCAATGAGCAGGCTATGAGACAGATTTACCTGAAGAGCTTCGAACTCTGTTTCACCGAAGCCGACTGCAACGGCACCATGTCCGCCTTCAACAGAATCGGTCTTTCCAAGTCCGTCAACTATCGTCTGTATCACAACATCCTTCAGGATGAATGGGGATTCAAGGGTGTTTCCGATTCCGATATCGGCGGAAATGTCCAGACCATGTATGACTTTGTCAGATGCAACGCTTATCCGATGGGGACCAACAACCGTGCCGGCAATGAGCTGGAAGGTGTCTATGACAAAGAGAAGAATATGGTCTTTGTTGCCAAGAATGCCGAAGAATACAAGAACAAGCAGCATACGCTTGCAAGCCCGACCCAGTGGTCTGCTGTCCGTGATACGGTCAGAAGATCTCTCTGGACCTATTGCAACACTTCTGGTATCCAGAATGGTGTCAAGGTCAACGAACTTGTCGGAAAGAGCGACATCAAGGGTTCTGTCGGCGATGCCATGAACACCGACCTCTCCTTGACCGCTGCCCAGACCAACAATGCTCTTGAAGTTTCCTATAAGATCACCAAGGGACAGCTTCCAGATGGTGTCACCTTTGACAATGGCAAGCTGACCGGTACTCCGACCACTTCCGGTAAGTATGACTTCACCGTCAAGGTTACCATCGACGGATGGATTGAGAAGGAACTCTCCTACTCCATGAATATCGAGTCTGCCTTCTCTCTTTCCAAGACCACGACCAAGGTCGGTCAGGATTATTCTGACAAGGTCGCAACCGAACTTGTCACGACCGAATCCGGTTACAACAACATCAAGTATTCCATCGTAGACGGAGAACTTCCAGAAGGTTTGACTATCGCTGAAGATGGTACGATCTCCGGTAAGGCTACCAAGGCTGGAACCTATACCTTCACCGTCAACTGCTCTGCTTCCCAGGGTTCTGGATGGTTTGCCAAAAAATTCAACTACAAGGAAACCTTCACCATCACCGTCGAAGCCGATGCCAGCGGAGAAGTCAAGGACGAGACGGCTGAGAAGATTGCTGCCCTTGAAAAGGAAATCGCTGATCTAAAGGCTGAGGTCTCTAAGGGTAATACCACTGATACCAAGGCTTTGGAAGACAAGATTACTGAGCTTCAGAGGCAGGTCGATGAACTGAAGGTTAAGTCTTCTTCCGGATGCGGTGGAAGCATCATTGCTGCCACCAGTGCCTTAGGAGCATTCACACTCCTTGGTGCAGCTCTTGTCATCAAAAAGAAGAAAGAAGATAAGTAAATCGTAGCAGATGATACAATCCCAGTCCTTCGACTGGGATTGTATTTATAAGTAAATCAAGAGGGGAAAACATGAAACTGAAAAAATTATTATCGTTGATTGTCCTGCCGTTGATGCTTGCTTCCTGTCAATCGGGAAGTTCGGAGAGCACCAAGACGACTGAAAAGCCGACTTCCGAGAAAACTACTGAGAAAGCTACATCTAAACCTGCCAGTGAAGAAGCACCTGCCTCTTCCGAGGCTGGTCCAACGGACACGACCTTCACCATGGAAGCAGAATATACCGATCTTACCGGAAAGAAGGGTGCTGGTTATTCCGGAGGGAGCAACGGAAAGGAAATGGTCCAGCAGGATCAGGGCGGAGCTGCCAATGCCTCCAATGGATATTGGCTCGGCTATCTCTATGTCACCAATATGTCTGTCGACTTCGTCTTTAACAGCACCAAGGCTGTCAATGATGTCTCTCTTACTTTGAGGCTCAGCTGCGAAATCAAGGACATCACTTTGACTTCCGAGAATTACAAGGTTCAGGTCAACGGAACGGATATCCAGGATTATGGCACGATTTCCCTTAGCGGTGCCTCTACTTCTGATAGTACAGGCTATGTGCGTCCTTTCTCCAACCATAAGCTGAGAAAAAAAATCAATCTTGTCCAGGGTGAAAACACCATCAAGCTGATCACGGCCAATTCTGAAGCCATGGGTGGAACTATGTATGCCACGGCTCCGATGGTCGATTGCGTCAAGCTGACGGATTTCCAGGATGCAAAGCTTACCTACAATCCGATTCTCGATAATCTTTCCTTGTTTGAAGAATAATCTTTGTCGAAAGGAAAGACCAAATGACTGTTAAAAAGTTTTTTAAGAACGTCGGGGCAAGAGTATGGTTCATCGTCTCCTGTGTTCTTGCTTTGCTGCTTTTGGTGGTGAACATTGCCCTTGCCGTTCCGACCGTCAAGGATATGGCCATCCTTGCTTTGGGAAGGCTCAAAAGCACTTCGACCGGTGAGGAAACTTCCGAATACTACAAGAAGACGACCAAGAGCAAGGATGAAGCCAAACAGAAAGGCGATGAATTCAATGTGAACCTTGCCAGAGAAGGCATCGTCATGCTGAAAAACAGGAACAACGCCTTCCCGATGGATGTCACCAAGGATGGAAACAAAGTTTCTATCTTCGGAAAGAATTCTGCCAGCATCGTCTATGGTGGCTCTGGCTCTGGTGCCGTTGACTCCAGCAATGCCAAGACC
>JBNMLQ010000162.1:0-2975 GCA_050874925.1 Candidatus Enterosoma sp.
AGAATTCCTTAGGATTCTGATAAAAGAAAGGAGCCGAGACAATCTCTTCCGGATCATATCGGTATTCCTGATGATAAAGTCCGTCCTTGCTCCTGAAATCAGGAATGCCGGATTCCGTCGACACTCCCGCTCCACCGAAAAAGACGATGTTGTGGCTGGGAGAGATGATGGACTGAAGCTGAAAAGCGTCTTCCTTGATGTCTGACATGATGTCCCTCCAGAAACTATATTTATTATAGTTTTTTTCATGCCGGATATCGACATACAATAGGATTTTCAAGTCAAATCATATTTTAAGATTTCAGCCTCTTCCATATATAGTCTATTTCAAGACAAGCTTTGCTTTTTCATATAAGACATCTAGGAAACAATCAGAAATCCTTTGCATTCCTTCGATGTTCGGATGCAAGGAAGAGTCTCCCATATACTGGGAGCAATTATCTTGATTGATGTTGCTATCCTCATATATGTCGACAATAGAAAGAGAGTATGCCTCAGCGATTTCCTTGATGACGGAGTTGTATTGAAACAAGGCAGCCTCATCCTTTCTTTGATTGTTCGGAACAAGGGTGAATAGATAGATTTCAGCATCATGATATCTTTTCATCATCTTTTGAACCATGCCAAGATAGCTTTCCTTAAAATAAGCAAGGGAGACCTGATTATCAAAATCATTGATACCCATATAGACGGCGATGATGTCAGGGTCGGTTTCATAAGAAGGGATGGTATCATCATGAAGGTTGATTGCCCTTTCCTGTGCCTTCTTTGTGACCATATCCCCGGAATACGAATTATTGACCAACAGCTTCATCCCGCATTCATCAATGCTTCTCTTCCACCAAGTCTGGGATACATCATTTAAATAATTGCTGCCGGTATAATAGACAGCATTGTTGCCAATGGTGGAATTGGCATTCTTTGCATCGTTGGAGTATCCAGCAAAGGTAGAGATACTATCTCCAAGGATGGACATCCTTTTTCCTTCATACTTGTTTTTTTAAATGTTCTTCTTTTTCTCTTCCTCTTCCTTTTTCAATAGTTGATTATGATGGTCTTCACGACTGACATCCGAAGAGTCCGTCAAAGTAAAATAGATACCTGGATTGCTACCAGAAATAGAGCTGGCGCTCTTTCTGACGGTGGCATAGAAGAAATATGGCTTGTTTCCTTTGGATTGATAAACCCATTGAACCCTGTCATCAGAGCTGGAAAAGGCAAGCGTTTCCTCTTCACCGAGAGTGACGTCAAAGCTTCCGTGAATCCAGCTGTTCTTCTTTTCAAGTTCACTCTCAGGAAAAACAGGATAGATTTTCTTAGCCGTAGAAAGATTGACGCACTTATTCTTCAAGTCATTTTTATCGATGACATAGATGGTAAAGAAATGACTTCCAGTCTGTGATACTTCACGGATGGGAATATCGATGCCAGTGAGACGCTTGCCAGAAAAATAATCAAAATCGGCATAGGCATAGGGACCATTGTTTCGATAATATGTTGGGCTTGACGCAAACATAGATGATGGAAAAACCTCTCTTGAACTTTCAAGGATGTTTTCAAAAACTTTAAAGTTGCCTTTCACCTTGATGGCAATTCTGTCATCATGTCCATCTCTTTCTTCTATGACGCTGTCATGACAAGAAGAATCAAGAAGAGCATATGTTCCGCTCTCATCTTCACTTGGGATTGAATATGCCGCAAATAGCTTTGCCGTGGAATTCATGCCACCAAGAACCAATGTTTCTTTTTCCAAAATGGTCAAATCGAGTTTGACGATATTATTGCCTTTCTTAAGGGTCACCATCTTTCCTTCCAGATAGTCGAAGGAAGAACCCTTGTTTCTTGATTCGATGACATCATTGACGTTTCCTTTCCCGACATAGAGGCAGCCGTCATTTTCAGAGACAAGAGCAACTTCCTCGATATGACTGTCTGAAAAACGTGTATTGCATGAATAAGGCTGATAATCAGACATCAAGGCAAGAGTGTTTTTGCTCAGATCCAGATAGGAATAAGGAAAATAATCCTTCATAACATCACTGATTCCGATAGAGCTTTCCAGAACACCATCTTCCAGTCTCGCCTGTGCCTGATAATCCGTTCTCTTCGAGCCATTATAATAATAACCATCAAACCCGAGGTAAGAAGATATTCCGTCTCTTCCGGCCTCACCTTTGTTCAAGAGGATTTTTTGGTTCGTCCCATCCGTAAACGAGAAACTGATGATGGTGTTCCCATCTTCGTCATATTCATAGCTTACATCAAGGATTCCTTTGCCGTCTGCTCCATTTTCGCCCTTGGCTTTGACACCGATGGAATCTCCATCGATACACCAATATCCATCTTCATCGATGGTGATAACCGGTGTATGTCCATCCGTTCCATTTGTCACCGTAAAATCAGAGGTACTGCCATCCGAATAGATGATGGTATAGGTGACTTTGTTTCCATCGATGCCACTTTGGATGATGGAAGTGATGCTCCTAGCATCTGTTACCTTTCCGCTTTTGATTCTGTCCAACCAGTCGGCATAATCCAAAGTCCATCCGTTTTGCTTGTAATCAAGATAAACCTCTTTGATTTGATTATCAGGACTTACATCAGACAAAGCCTCTTCACTGCATCCCGTAAGCAAGAAGACAGACAATAGCAAGACTTCCTTTATTCTCATAATGTTTCAAATCCCCTGTTTTACGACAATATCATATCAAAAAGAACAGACGCCGTGAAATCCATTTTTATGTCGGCTGAGAAAAGCAAAGAAATAGAAGTCCAGTCATATTCCATACCTGTGGAGCGATGATTTTTCTATGGATATCGACAGCCAGAAAGGATTTTGTGATAAGATAATACTGATATGAGATTGGATAAATATTTAAAGGTCAGCCGCCTCATCAAAAGAAGAGAAGCTGCCAAGGAATTCATCGACAAAGGCTTCGTCAGGCTCAACGGGAAGATAGCCAAACCTTCTGCGG
>JBNMLQ010000163.1:0-2969 GCA_050874925.1 Candidatus Enterosoma sp.
TGGATGCTCTTTGAGGAGCTCTCCTTGAATTCCAAAAGAGAACGCATCTGTTCTTCCTTGAATCTTTGGAAAGCTTCCCTGCTATCCAGCTGATGATCCTGAAACGAAGCAGACATCTTCTCAAGACGTCCTTCCATCCTGTTCTGAAAGGAGTCCATCTCCTGGCTGACCCTGAGCAAGGCATCCTGATTGTCTTTATGGATATGTTCAAGGTAATCGAACATATCCTTGTTGCTGCTTTTGGAATTCTTTCTTAAAAGCAAGAACAAAACAGCTACCAAAAGAAGGATCGTCAGACCGACAAGCACGCAAAGAATGATTCCCACCATGAATATCTACCTCTCTTACATTATATGTCATCAAAAGCTAGTCTATCTCGCTTTCAGCAAAACAACTTCAGAAAGAAGAAGCACTTTCAACCATGTAAGCTCAGGCTTTCCTGCTTTTTTTATGAGAATCTTTTTGTATCCAGAATAGAATCGCTTATAATAGCCGCGTCAAGGAGCCAACTAGATACATATGGAAGAACAGAACATAGAAACCAATCCAAAGCCTGAAAAGAAGGAGAATCCCATCCTGAACGTCGTCAAAGGTATCACATTGGGAATCAGCGCAGCCATTCCCGGTCTTTCCGCGGGTACGATTGCCATCGCCGAAAGATGCTACGATCCTATCATCCATGCCGTATCCGATTTGAAGAAGTCGTTCAAGAAGAACTTCCTTCTGCTTCTTCCTTACGTCATCGGACTGATTCTCGGTGCCCTGGCTGCCCTCATCGGTATCCAAAGAGGATATCAGGCTGCACCATTCACCCTCACCGGTCTGTTTGCCGGACTGGTCATCGGTTCCCTTCCTGTCGCCATCAGCGAACTTAGGAAAGGAAAGACATCTTCTGAAAAGCTTCACCACATCCTGCCATTCATCCTATGCCTTCTCATCGCCGCAGGTCTCGGTCTTGTCACAGCCTTATGCAAAGTAGATCTGGAAGCCTATCTCAGGGCAAGAGAATGGTGGATGTATCTATTCATCGTCTTCGCCGGCTTCCTTGCCGCAGGGGCATGCATCGTTCCTGGCATCAGCGGAAGCATGAGCCTCATGGTCATAGGCATGTATCTTCCTATTCTCAACACCTATACCGGAAACGATTCCATCTTCCATTCCGGTGACACCATGACGATAGTCACCGGCCTCATCCTCGCCCTTCTTCTTGTCATCGGAGCCCTCTTGGGAATCCTAGTCTCAAGCAAGGTCATGAACAGCCTTCTCACCAAGCACAGGGTTTCCACCTTCTATGGAATCCTCGGTCTCATCCTGGGAAGCATCTTCTCCATGTTCATGAACTCTACCATGTATCCAAAATATACAGAAGGTACCATCAAGACCTGGGATTACATCGTCGGATCCGTCCTTCTTGTCCTTGCCATGATCGGCATGTTCTTCTTCTGCCGATATACCGAAAAGAAGAAAAAAGAAGCCTAAGACACTTCGCTTCCCACTGGGAAGCGATTTTTGTTTTCCGGATACAAAGTCCTGTTTTTTCTATTCCATCGGCAGGAAAAAGGATTACAATATCCTTGTATACAAGAGAGGACTCATATCATGATCGTAGGAAACATCAAAGATTTCAGCCAGAAGGACTTCGGCTATTCCAAGAACCTTCAGATTGCCTTTGCCTATCTCAACAGACTCGGCATCGAAGGACTTCTTGCCTTGGAAAGCGGAAAGCATGTCATCAAGGAAGACGGCGAAGTATATCTCAACCGTTCCAGCTATGTCGGAAAGGAATTCAAGGATGCCAAGATCGAAGGTCACGAGAAGTGGCTCGACATCCAGCTCGTTTTGAAGAACGAGGAAGACATCGGCTATGTCGATAAGAGGAAGTATGATGAGAAGAACATCACTTCTCCCTACAATCCGGAGAAGGACAAAGCCAATTATGAAGGTGACCTCGATGCCGTCGTAAGACTGTCCAGTGGCTATTTCTGCCTTGTCTATCCAAACGACCTTCACAAGCCCTGCATCAAAGTCAACGACCAGACCATCGAGAAAGCTGTCGTCAAAGTCAAGATTGACTTCTAAGCCAAGCCCCTATGGGGCTTTTTGATTGACATATGAAAAGACAACCTAAAAACCGGAACCCCCTTTTGATGGAGTCCCGGTTTTTAGATGACGTATCAGTTGATGTTCATAGCCGTATTGGTAGAGCGGACGGCAGTGACCAGATCCTGCTTGGACAGAGGCTTGAAGAAGGCATATCCTTGCAGATAGCAATCCGGATTGATGTCCTTGATGATCTTATACTGTTCCATGTTCTCGACACCGATGAGGCCGACCTTGATACCAGCCTCCTTGGCATCCATGAGAAGAGAACGGACCATGTTGTACTTGGCTTTGTCGGTATCGATGAAGCGGGTATAGTCCCTGTCGATCTTGATTTCGGTGATATTCAGGTCCTCCAACCTGCTGAAGGAAAGATATTCACCGTTGTATCTGTCGCAGACGAACGTCACGCCAAGGTTAGCGACCGTGATGATGAACTGCTTCATATCATCATAATGGTCGTAGATTTCCTTTTCATTGATTTCAAAGGCAAGGAAACCTTTCGGAAGATGATGTTTCTCGAAGAGATTCTTGATTCTCTCAGGAAGCATCTTATCGGAAAGATAGGAATAATCCGTATTGATGGACAACCTCTTGAAACCATAGATCCTGAAGAAGGCTGCACCATATTGCGTATATAGTTCGTCGATATAGTCGAGCAACGCCGATGAAATCAACGAGATTTTCCCATTCATTGCGGCAACCTTGATGAGGTTATCGGTATTGAAGGTGATTTTCCTATATTCATCCGAAAGACGAAGCAGAAGCTCGGCTCCGAAGATCTTTCTGTTGGACGTATTGAGAAGAGGCTGCAGGTTGACGGTGAAGTCCTTCTTGGTGAACTTCTCATTGATGACAGAGAGCATGAA
>JBNMLQ010000164.1:0-2887 GCA_050874925.1 Candidatus Enterosoma sp.
GGAGGTATATTGCATGTTTACATTCCTGACCTCAGATCAGAAGGAAAGAGTCAGATTGGTGAAGACGATGTGTCTTTGCACGACAAAGGAAGCCAAGGAAGCATTGCTTGATAATCAATGGGATACTTCCATGGCTGTCGAATGGTTTAAGAACAAGAAGGAGAATCCGAATCTTACTTTGGAAGAATTCCAGACGGCATATAAGTCAAAACTGAATTCTGCTGCCGTCCTTCCTCAGGATAGGTATGATGTCGGAAATTCTTCTTCTGGTAATTCCGGTGGTTCCAACAGAGCGGCCAGAAGAGCCAACAAGAAGAAAAAGAAGTGATGTACATGGGCCTTTCTTCGGAAGGGCTCTTTTTTGACGTTGCCATGAAGAAAAGATGTTTCTTTCATCTTGGATGTTTGATTTTATTTGATGATTCTTCCATCTTAATCATGCTTATCTCATGGCACCTGTCTTATAATGGAAGAGAGGTAAATCCATGGAAGAAAACAATGTTCTCACCTATCTGAAGGTCATGAACGGAGAAGGAAAAGGACTTCTCTGCATCCTTTCTGATAGTCAGGAAGGAAAGAGAATCCAGATTCTTTTTGATGGATACAGTGGTTTCCTTGCCGATGACGGACAAGTCCGTTTTTCTAAGAAGGAAGTTTTCTTTGATATCAGGGAAGCCGGTCTTGAAATCCATGGCCGTCTTTATTTTTCCCATCACCATAGCATGAAAAAGGATGCCATGTCCTATTGTCGACATCTTCCGTTGAAGATGAAGTATACCTTGGATACTTCCTATATGAGGGTAGATGGTGTCTTATATGTCAACGGAAACCAATGGATCTTTGATGACGGATATGGAGGATATGGACATTCCTATGGAAAAGATGTTCCTAAAGAATATCTTTCTTTATCCATGATTGGAAGAGAAGAGTCTGCCTATTTGATGGTTTCTGATCTTCACTTTGGCCCTGTTCCTTTTCAATATGTCTCTTGTCAGATTCAGACAAAGACGGCAGAGTATTCCTTCTTCCATGCCAAGATGGTGCATCAAAAAAGAAAACATCTTGTTTTGAAGAAAGGAAGCTATGTCGTCAACATCCATCTATGGGATGCTGATGAACTGGAGAGGAAGACACTTCATGAAGGAAAGATGGAAAGAGTCGTTTCTTTGAGTCTATCTTGTCATGCTGAACTTGTTTTGACGAAGAAGAATGAGGAGATATTGTCTCTTTCTTCTGATGAAGCAACATACGTATATCATTTTGATAAATGAATCGTGCGCATTTCATAAAAGAATAATGCGTAATCGGTTGCATATTGCTCAATTTCAGGAAAATGTACAAAAATGATTGTGTGAAAGCCTTTTCAATGATAACCTTGTAGATGGTAATTGTGCTGCAAGGCACAAGTTAAGGAGGTTACCTATGAGATTTACTTTACCCCGTGATGTCTATCATGGAAAGGGTTCCCTTGAGAATCTGAAACATCTCCAGGGAAAGAAGGCTATGATCTGTGTCGGTGGCGGAAGCATGAAGCGCTTCGGTTTCCTTGACAGAGCAGAAGCCTATCTGAAGGAAGCTGGCTTTGAAGTCGAAATCTTTTCTGGAATCGAATCCGATCCTAGCGTCGAAACCGTCATGAAGGGTGCCGCTGCGATGGAAAAGTTCCAGCCTGACTGGATTGTCGCCATCGGCGGTGGTTCTCCAATCGATGCTGCCAAGGCCATGTGGATCAAGTATGAATATCCGGAGATCACCTTCCCGGATATGTGCAAGGTCTTCGGTATCCCGCAGCTTAGAAAGAAGGCTCATTTCTGCGCCATCTCCTCTACTTCCGGTACTGCAACCGAAGTCACTGCCTTCTCCATCATCACGAACTATACGGATCGTATCAAATATCCTATCGCTGACTTTGAAATCACTCCTGATGTTGCCATCGTCGATCCTGAACTGGCTGAAACGATGCCTCAGAAGCTTGTCGCACACACTGGTATGGATGCCATGACCCATGCCATCGAAGCCTATGTCTCTACCGCTCATTGCGAATATACGGATGCCCTTGCCATCCATGCCATCGAACTCATCCAGCATAACCTGGTCAAGTCCTACAATGGCGATATGGCTGCCCGTGATGTCATGCATGATGCTCAGTGCATGGCTGGTATGGCCTTCTCCAATGCCCTCTTAGGTATCGTCCACTCCATGGCCCACAAGACCGGTGCTGCCTTTGAAGACTATGGTGCCCACATCATCCATGGTGCTGCCAATGCCATGTATCTTCCTAAGGTCATCGCCTTCAATGCCAAGAATCCGGAAGCCTTGAAGAGATATGGTGTCATTGCTGACTATATGAAGCTTGGCGGAACCTCCGACGAAGATAAGGTTCAGCTCCTCATCAAGTATCTTCGTGGCATGAACGATGAACTCAACATTCCTCATTCCATCAACCACTATGGAAAGGATTCCTATCCGACGGAGCAGGGATTCGTTCCGGAGAATGTCTTCAAGGAAAGACTTGCCGACATCGCCAAGAACGCCATCGGCGATGCCTGCACAGGTTCCAATCCGAGACAGCCTTCCCAGGAAGAGATGGAGAAGCTTCTCACTGCCTGCTACTACGATCTCGACGTCGAATTCTAACGTTTACAGAATCAAATATGCCAACCGGGAAACCGGTTGGCATTTTAGGACTTCATTTTTAAGAACATGGTCATATAGAAGGGAATATAAGTTATGCTCCCTTCTATTTTAACGTCTTTGGTAAATGATATAAGAACTTTTGACTCTGTCTGAATACTTGCTTTGGAATTCATCCAGGGATTTATGTGAATGATATGAAGATGATCTAACTTCTATCGGTATCAGATTCTTACTGGACGTAAGTAGGAAA
>JBNMLQ010000165.1:0-2864 GCA_050874925.1 Candidatus Enterosoma sp.
CTATTGATGAATTGTACTCCAAAGGCATTGCAGCAGGTGCTTTGGGTGGGAAACTCTTGGGTGCAGGAGGGGGAGGATTCCTTCTTTTCTATGTCCAACCCGAAAAACAACAATTTGTCAGGGAAGCTTTGTCTGATTTGATGGAAGTTCCTTTCAACTTTGAAGATGATGGTACAAGCGTCATCTATTATGTCCCAGAATTTTGGGAAAAGAACGGGATACAAAAAGGCTGATTAAGAATGAACATCACTGCAGTCATTATGGCAGGTGGAAAGGGCACTAGAATACGGGAAATCAATTCTGAAGTTCCCAAACCGATGATACCGATTCTAGGTAAGCCTATCCTCCAGTATGAAATCGAAACGTTGAAGAGTCAGAATATTACTGACATTGTTTTAGTTGTGGGATATCTTGGCGAAAAGATTGTTTCTTATTTCGGTGATGGCAGCAAGTTTGGAGTGGATATCCGATATATCGAAGAAAAGAAACCTTTGGGCACAGCTGGTTCGATGTTCTTTTTGAAGGATATGGTATCGGATGATTTCCTTTTGTTGAATGGTGACAATCTCTTTGATGTTGATATCTCTCGTTTTTATGACGCACATATCAAGCATGGCTGCCTTGCAACAATCTTCACTCATCCGAACAATCATCCGTATGATTCCGGTGTCATTGTCGCTGCTGATGATGGCTTGGTCACGAAATGGATGACGAAGGAAGAAGAAAGGCTATGGTATCATAATAGAGTCAATGCTGGACTTCATTTCTTCAACAAGCATATTCTGGATAGATTTACAGAAGCAAGGAAGATGGATTTGGATAGAGAAGTTCTCAAACCTTTGATTGCTGAAAAACAGCTCTATGTTTATGACTCTCCTGAATATGTCAAGGATATGGGAACTCCGGACAGATATCATCAGGTAATTGAGGATATCCAGCATGATATACCTGGAATCCGTAACTTGTCTCATAAACAGAAGGCGATTTTTCTAGATAGAGATGGTACAATAAATAAGTATGTAGGCTTCCTTAGAAGAATAGAAGATTTTGAATTGCTCCCTGGTGTAGCCGAAGCTATCCGCTTGATTAATCAAAGTGAATATCTTGCTATTGTTGTGACCAATCAACCTGTCATTGCAAGAGGGGAAGTGACGATACTTCAACTCAATGAAATCCACAACAAGATGGAGACTCTTCTTGGAAAAGAGGGGGCCTTCATCAATGGACTGTATTATTGCCCTCATCATCCTGATAAAGGCTTCGAGGGTGAAATCACTGAATTGAAATTTGACTGTGACTGTCGTAAACCTAAGTCTGGTATGCTATATAGAGCTCAGAAGGATTTCAATATTGATTTATCAAAATCATGGATTATCGGTGATGGCGAGAATGATATTCAATGTGGAATCAATGGTGGCTGCAAGACAGCATATATCGGTAAAAAGGAAATCGGTTCAGTACCGGATATTATTGCAGATAATCTATTGTCTGCCGTTAAGAAGATTCTTGGATGAAAGAAAGCAGGTGTTTTATGGAAGATGAAAATTATCATTATGGTGTCGATGAACTGATTGAGCGTTATCCTGCTTTAAGTGTGTGCAGGGAATCTATTTTGAATGCCTATTCTATTCTTTCGGATTGTTTTTCTTCAGGACATAAATTGTTGATTTGCGGAAACGGAGGAAGCTGTGCAGACAGTGAACACATCGTCGGTGAACTGATGAAGGGATTTAAGAAAAAAAGGACGATTTCGAATGAATTTGCTTCCAGACTTATCGATATTGATCCTGTCAGGGGAAAAGAACTGGCTTCAAAACTTCAAACGGGATTTCCGTGCATTGCCCTTGACGGACATCCTGGATTGAACACTGCATTTACTAATGATGTTGAAAATGGTGGTCTTCTTACTTTTGCCCAACAAGTCAATGTATATGGAAATCGGGGGGATGTTCTCCTTTGTATTTCTACCTCGGGTAATTCCAAAAATGTGATGTATGCAGCCGTGGTTGCTAAGGCAAAGGGTATGAAAGTCATCGGTCTTACTGGTGAAGATGGAGGACAGCTTGCAAAGATTGCCGATTGTGTCATCAAAGCTCCAAGCAAGGAGACGTTCATGATTCAGGAATATCATCTGCCGATTTATCATTGTCTATGCCTGATGTTGGAAGAGAGGATGTCATGAACATCATTTTATTATCCGGTGGATCCGGTAAAAGACTTTGGCCTCTAAGCAATGACATCAGGTCAAAGCAGTTCATCAAGATCTTCAAAAACAGGGACGGAGAATACGAGTCCATGGTACAGAGGATGCATCGCTCCATCAGAAGAATCGACAAGGATGCCAATGTCGTGATTGCAACCTCAAAGTCGCAGGCTTCCGAACTGAAGAACCAGTTGGGAGACGACATCCATATTTCGGTTGAGCCGGAAAGGAGGGATACCTTCCCAGCCATCGCCCTTGCCGTATCCTATCTCCATGACGTGATGGGTGTAAAGGACGATGAGAGCATCATCATCTGCCCTGTCGATCCCTATGTCGAAGATGACTATTTTGAAGCACTCAAGCAGATCGATTCCCTTTCAAGGAACGGAAAAGCCAATCTCACATTGATGGGCATGGAACCTACCTATCCAAGCGAAAAGTACGGATATATCATCCCCGTGGATGATAAACCTGTCAGCATGGTGTCCTGCTTCAAGGAGAAGCCGGATGAAAAGACGGCTGAGACGTATATCTCCAAAGGTGCCCTATGGAATGCAGGAATCTTTGCCTTCCGTCTTGGATGGCTTCTAAAAAAGGCTCACGAGCTTCTTTCCTTCAAAGACTACAAAGACCTGTTCGTCCATTTCTCCGAAGCAAGGAA
>JBNMLQ010000166.1:0-2858 GCA_050874925.1 Candidatus Enterosoma sp.
GACAAAGACTTCAAAGGCTTTCAGTCCGTCATGTTTCCACAGGATACATCTTCCATGAAGAAAAAGTATTATTTTATCTCAAATATCCTGAACAACATGAAGGTACGATCCCTTCATATCCCCAAAAGCATCCGTTTTATGCCGGACTATGACAGAGACCTCTATCTTCGCTCAATCCGCTTTGAACATGGATATAGCGATAAGAATGAGAACTATGATAAAGAGCTACATAATACCAATGGAAAATACTTAGACTGCATGGCCTTGGAATATTATCTCAAGGATGATGTCGATGAAGATACGACGTATACGAAATCCTGCTTCAAAGGTTGCCTTTCCTTAAGAGGTGTCATCAACTATGATGTATCAAGTATCGGAGAAGAATCCTTCCGCTCCTGCAGACTTCCTGAAAAAATAGCCTTTGGCAAGCTGTCTCTTATCAAGACCAATGCCTTCTCTGGGAACTACGGACTCAAGGAAATCCATATCTATAACAATGAGGAAGTTCCTTCATTGACCATCATGACCAATGCCTTTGTCTATGATGATGCCTATTCGGATGAACATCAGATATCCAAGATTGTCTTCCATGGATACGGAAGTGAGGATGACCATCCCAAGCTGATTCTGGAAGACAATTACAAATCGAAGGAAATCAAGGCTGAATTTGTTTCTTGATAGAAAGGAAAAACATATGAAAATTGCCATATCTGCAGAAAGCACCATCGACCTTCCTAAAAGTATGCTGGAGGAATTCGATATCCGCATCGTTCCCTTCACTTTGATTCTGGGAGAGACGAGTGCACTAGATGGAGAAGTCCATGCCCAGGAACTTTTTGACTATGTCAAGAAGACAGGTAGTCTTCCTAAGACCAGCGCCGTCAACCAGTACCAGTTCGAAGAGCATTTCCAGAAGCTCTTTGATGAAGGCTATGATGCCATCATTCATTTCTCCCTGTCTTCGAAGATATCCTCTGCGTGTCAGAATGCCATTCAGGCAGCAAAGAAGTTTCAGAACGTCTATGTCATCGATACCCTTGCTCTGTCTACAGCTATCGCCCTTCAGGCTATCTACGCAAGAAAACTGACGTTGAAGGGTCTTTCTCCGGAGGAGATAGTCAAGAAGGTCATGGAAAGACTTCCCAAGGTTCAGACTTCCTTCGTCCTTGAGACCGTCAACTATCTCTATAATGGTGGAAGATGTTCGGCCCTTGCGATGTTTGGTGCAAACCTCCTTCATATCAAACCGAAGATCATCATGAAGGATGGCTCTATGACAAGCACACACAAGTACCGCGGAAACATGATGAAGGTCGTCATGAACTATGTTCAGGATACGCTTAGGGAAGCATCCACTCCGGATAAGTCTCTGGTCTTCATCACCTATAGCAGTGCTCCCAAGGAAGTCGTCGATGCTGTCAAGGAAAGGCTTCTCAAGGAAGGATTCAAGAGAGTCGAGCCTACCCAGGCAGGAGCGACCATCACCTGCCATTGTGGACCAAACACCTTAGGTATTCTCTATTACGACGATTCTGACCACGACTGATTTTCGTTTTGAACCAAGCCGCTTGCTTCTATTTCCAACCCGTCAATAAAAGATGGGTTGGAATGTTTTTTTGATAAATCCGTATTTTATTTTCTCTTGGTTGACAATATATCTTGGGAGGCAGTGATATGTCAAAAACCAAGATTCGCAAGCCGTTGATGGACAATTCTGAAAAAGGTATAATGGAAGTAGCCAAAAGGCAGGAAGGAGGACTTGATATGAGCATTTATCTCAACCCGGATAACATCGGCATGCAGATGGATGTCAACAGCCCGAACTTTGTCGATAAATCGATGCTCATTCAGTTCGCCAATGCCAGGTTGAACACCTCTTCCCGTTTTCTGTGTGTGACTCGTCCGAGAAGGTTTGGAAAGACCGTTGCCGTCAACATGCTCTCATCCTATTATTCCATGGGATGTAAGAGCAGGGAACTCTTCCATGGATTGAGGATTGAAAAGGATCCTTCCTTTGAAAAACATCTCAACAAGCACTATGTCATCGTGCTTGACATAGCCGGCATCATCATGAGCCTGCGCTTTGAAAAGGATCCCATCCGTGTCTATGAGAAATCCATGGTCGAGGCACTCAAGGAAGACTTTGAAATGACATCCTCGGCTACGACCCTTTCTCAGCTTTTCAAGGAAATCTATGCCAAAAAAGGCATAAGGTTCATCATCCTGATTGATGAATGGGACGCTGTCTTCAGGGACAGGAAGGACAACAAGAGGATATGTGACAGCTATATGGACTTCCTTCGAAGCCTCTTCAAGGACATCAACGTCAGCCAAAGTTTTGAACTGGTCTATATGACTGGTATCTTCCCTATCACCAGATACAATACGGAATCTACGCTGAACATGTTTGATGAATATACCGTATTGGATGATTCTCCTTTGACGGAATTCTTCGGTTTTACCCAACAGGAAGTCGATATCCTTTGTAAGAAGAATGATATCGACAGAGAACAGATGAAGCAGTGGTATGACGGATATCATTATGGAGGCATCAGCCTGTATAGTCCGTACTCGGTCATCAAGGCTATAATCAGGCGAAGCTTCAAGGATTATTGGACGGCAACAACATCTGTTGAATCCGTCATGGAGTACATGAACTATGATGGTGGTGTTCTCAAGGAGTCGATTGTCAAAATGATGTCCGGAGAAAGAGTGGCGTTCAATCCGGACAGGTTCAAGAATGATCTGAGCACCATCGACAGTCAGGATGCAGCCCTCACCATCCTTGTTCATCTGGGATACTTGGGATATGATCCTGACAGACATGAATGCTATATCCCGAACAGGGAAATCAGACA
>JBNMLQ010000167.1:0-2837 GCA_050874925.1 Candidatus Enterosoma sp.
TCATCTCTGAGACGCTGAAGAGTCGGTCTGTCAGCCGGGTTGGTTCTGGAGATGGTGATTCCGCATTCCTTGGAGATTTCGGAAATCAACCAATCCATGATATGGTTATCCCAGTCATCGCCACCGAGGTTGGTATCACCGGAAGTAGAGAGAACTTCGAAGGTTCCGTCACCGATGTCGAGGATGGAGACATCCAAGGTTCCACCACCGAGATCGAAGACAAGAATCTTACCGGATTTCTTGGAATCCATACCATAGGCCAAAGCGGCTGCGGTAGGTTCGGAGATGACACGGACGACATCAAGACCGGCGATGGTGCCTGCGTTCTTGGTAGCCTGTCTCTGATCATCGTTGAAGTAGGCAGGGCAGGTGATGACAGCCTTGCTGACCGGCTGGCCGAGGTACTTCTCGGCATAGCCCTTCATATAGGCAAGAATCTTGGCGGAAATCTCTTCCGGAGTGAAATCCTTGTTCAGGCAGGCGATGTGGGTCATGAATCTTGTACCCATATGTCTCTTGATGGAATGGACGGTGTCAGGGTTGGTGAGGAGCATACGCTTGGCAGCGTTGCCGACGACTTCTTCGCCATCCTTCTTGAAGGAGACGACAGACGGGCAGGTGTTGGTGCCTTCCGGAGAAGGAATGACCTTGACCGTATGGTCTTCCTGCATATAAGAAACGACAGAGTTGGTAGTACCTAAATCGATACCTAAGATAATTTCTTTAGCCATAATATATATCCTCCTATGAGTTATTTGACTTCAATGGTCTCTTCGGTCTTGTCCGAAGATTCTTCGGCTTTCGTATCTTCTTTCTTGACTTCTTCTTTATTTTCTTCGACTTCCTTCTTCCTTGTCACGATGACCCCTGCAGGACGGAGAAGGTGATCGAACATCTTGTAGCCTTTGGTGAAGACCTCGGCTACCTTGTTGTCTTCCTCGCCTTCCACGGTGGAGTAGGCCTGCATCGTGTCCGGATTGTATTCATCTCCCGGTTTGGGATCGATGACACTGACATCCTGCTGCTTGAGGATGGTAAGAAGCTTGGAGTGAATCATCACGAAGCCCTGAAGGTATTTCTTGATGACATCATCCTTGGGCTCGTTCTTGAGGGCCATATCGAATCCATCCAAGGCCGGAATCAGTTCTTCGACCAATGCCTGCTTGGCATATTTCTTGAAATCGGAAGTCTCTCTTTCAACCTGCTTGCGGGTATTCGACATATCCGCATAGGCCTGATAGTATCTGTTCTTCCAATCGGAAGCCATATGCTCGGCATCTTCGGCTTTCTTCTGGCATTGAGTCAGTCTGCTCTTGAGCTCATCGATCTGTCTTTCATAGAGCTCAATCTTCTTTTTCTCGTCTTTCTTTTCTTCGACGGGCTTTTCTTCTTTTTTGCTTTCTTTTGGCCCTGCCTGTTCTTTGACGGCTTCTTTATCTTTGTTTTCTTCTTTTACGTTTTCTTTTTCTTCACTCATTTTTTCACTCCTTTCTTTGTGGTTGCTTTGCGCTTCCTGACTTTCTTCGTGGTCTTGACTTCTTCGGCAGGAGATACTGGCACAAGCGAAGTTCCCTGAGACGTATTCGAGAAGTAGTAACGATCCAACATATAGACGATGTATTCCAAGGCGGACAGGACTTTCTTGTAATCCATTCTTTTCGGCCCGATGACAGCGAGCTGATCGTTTCCGTTGAACTGCTTGGAGACGATGGCGAAGTCACCTTTGTTCTCATTGGTGAAGGCGACGTTGACGTTTCCCAGGTCATCCTTTTCACAAAGGTTCTTTTCCAGGACGTTTGGATCCTGGAGGGCCTGGAAGGCGTTCATGAATGTCTCCTTGTCTTCGGAGAACTCCGGATTCGAGAGAAGGTTCTTTTCACCATAGACTTCATATCGAGCCCTGGTGAAGGAAACGAGCGTCTGAAGGAAGGCTGACATGATGAGGTCACCGCTTTTTCCATAAAGGTTGACGAGCAGTGGCTGAAGCGCCTTTGCCTTGGCTTCCAGATCGCCGATTCTTGTTCCGGCAAGCCTCTCGTTGAGCGTGTTCATCGCATTGCTGAGCATCTGGAATGACAGACCGTCTTTCTGATCGAGGACGAAGGTCTTCTTTTCGACGTAGCCGGAGTCTGTGATGAAGACTCCCATGGCCATCTTGTCGGACAGCTTGACGAGCTGAATCGAGACAAGCCTTTCGTTGCTGACCTTCGGACCAAGGACGACGGTTGCCATGTTGGTCAGTTCCGAGAGCATCTTGCAGGATTTGGAAACGACGTCTTCGACGGAGTGGGCTTTGTTCTGCAACACTTCCTGGAACTTCTGCTGGAATTCCATATCGACGTTGTTCATCATCGACGTGGTATCGAGGTTTTCCAGGTAGTATTGATATCCCTTGGCCGATGGAACCCTACCTGATGAGACGTGTGTCTTTTCAAGCATTCCATCTTTTTCAAGTTCGGCCATCGTGTTTCGTACGGTGGCGCTGGAACACTTGAGATGATACTTGTCTAGCAGGGTATTGCTTCCGACCGGCTGAGCGGTCTTGATGAATTCTTCGACGATGCACTTGAGTATTTCGTCTTTTCTGTTCAGCTTCATACCGCCCTCCTAGCACTCGTCTTTTCCGAATGCTAAATAGTATTATAGGCAAAAAATTAGCAATTGCAATACTAGAGTGCTAATTTTCTTTCCCGAAACAAAAACAAGGAACTCCGTAGGAGTCCCTTGAATGGTCGTCATCATTTCTTTTTATGTGCGATGAGAACGTGGATTTCTGTCCCCTGGGCACGGAATTTCCTTTCGTATTCCGTCGGTGGCAGATAGTCGACTTTTTCGGA
>JBNMLQ010000168.1:0-2754 GCA_050874925.1 Candidatus Enterosoma sp.
AGTAGTCGTTATGTCCGGCACTGTTGGTGTTGTGGTCGGCAGCGATGAGATGAGGAAGATCTGTCGGTGCTCCCTTCTGGAAGGTATCTTTTCCACTGCTGTCCTTGACCTTGAAGCCGTGGTTCTTTGCCCAGACATGCTCCTTGTCGATCTGGATATAGCTGTTTGGCTTCTTCTTATTCGTGTAGTCTATATGATCGAGGCTGGTATCCTTAGTATATCCGTTGAGGAAGTTGTTGATGGCTTTCTTAGGATCGTTGTTGGCTTCATCGCTGATATACATGCTATAGAAGTAGGTGTTCTTGCAGCGTGTATCCGTATTGCTTGTGATGAAGGTGAAGGTTTCCGGGGTGACTTCTTCGGAGATCTTCCAGTTCCTGTCGGTGACTTGATACCACTGGCCTACGCCTTTCAGGCCGGAGCCATAGTCAAGATAGTATTTGTCGATATCCACGCTCGGGCAGGATATCCTGGCATAGAGATATCGTAAAAGTTCATCTCCTTTTCTGTCTGAGATGTCGCCATAGTAGTCATCGACTTCGTCCTTGCTGGAATCGCTGAAGTCAAGAAGCTTGGTGCTGTCATAGTATCTTGTGGCAGCCTTGATGGTGGCTGCCTTGCCTGTCTTGGCAAAGCCTGTTCCTGTCAGGCAAGGAAGAAGGCAGAATAATGTCCATAGGTTTTTCATAGCGTGGATATTCTACAACAAAAGGCCAGGCCTTGAAAGGTAAGCACTTCACAAAGCGATTAAAATTGAAATCCTCTCATCAATCCCATACAATGGAATTGCTATGAATGAACTATTGAAAAACCAGAGATTCCTCCTTGTCTTCGACCTTGACGGAACCCTCCTTTCCAGCGAGAAGACCATCCTTCCCAAGACCAAGTCTCTTTTACAGGAACTTGTCTCCTATGGAAACGTCGTATCCATCGCCAGTGGAAGACCAAGCCGTTCCATCTATGAGTATTCAAACCAGCTTGGCCTGAAAGGACCCTTCATCGCCTATAACGGTGCTGAGATTGAAAATCCCTACGACTCGGACTTCAAGCCTTTCAAGAAGCCGATTTCCAAGGATGTCATCCTTGATTTCCTCACCCACTTCGGTGAGGATTCCTTCAAGAACATCATGATCGAGGATGACAAGGTCCAGCTCTATCTCCATGAGAACGAGGAATATGTCAACTTCTTCCATCCGGAAGGAATGATCGTCAGGATCGGTTCCATATTGAAGAACCTTGAGAAGGACATGATGACCTGTGTCATCCAGGTCAAGGATCCTTCCAGAAGGGAAGACATGGTAAGATATGTCAACGAGCACTATGAAAACATGTCCATCCGCTTCTGGAGAGACAGCGACTGCTTCGGTGAATTCTATTTCTATGATACCAACAAGGCGACTTCCGTCATGAAGCTTGCCAGGATGTATTCTATCGACAGGGCCCATGTCATCTGCTTTGGCGATGCCTTGAATGATCTTCAGATGATCACGACGGCAGGAATCTCCTTTGCCATGAAAAACGGAGATACGGAGCTTAAGAAGGCTGCCACCTTTATCACCCCTTATGACAATGACCATGAGGGCATCTATTACGCTTTGATGGATCTTTTCAAAATCAAACCATAAGAAAAGCTGACGTCATCCAAGTGGATAGGCGTCAGCAATTTTAATTTTTGATTAAAGATGCATGATGGCCTTAAGCTCGTCAGCCATGGCTTTGGCTTCCTTTGCAGCCGTCACGTCATCCTTGACGACTTCGATATAGAACTTGACCTTCGGTTCGGTTCCGCTAGGTCTGATGCAGAGGAAGGAGTCATCCTCGAAGTCGAACCGTAAGCAGTTCGTCCTGTCGATGTCGGGAAGGTCCATGTCCTTGGTCTCATGGTTCTCGAAGTCGATGATCTTCCTGTCAAGATAGTCAAAGAGAACCTTGACCTTCTTTCCGGCAAGGCTGGAGAAAGGACTCTTTCTGATGGCGGAGATTTCATCGTTCATCTTCTCTAAGGAACCTGCACCCTTGAAATAGATGTTGACCTGGGTATCGTAGTAGTGACCGGTCTTTCTATCAAGGTCCTTGAGGGCGATGTCGAGGGTCTTACCCTGTCTTAAATAGAATTCACACATGTCGGCGATGGCGACGATGGACTGTAAAGAATCCTTGTCACGGATGAAGTCGGCAAGAAGATAGCCATAGGATTCCTCGTATCCGAAGAGATATTTGTCTCCTTCTTCGACCATCCTGTCAGCCATGTTGCCGATATACTTGAAGCCGGTAGCCGTGGTCCTGACCTTGATGCCATATAGGCTTGCAGCCTTGGCTCCCTGGGAACCGGTGACGAAGGTGTTGCAGATGCAGCCGTTGGAAGGAAGCTGGTTTCTTCTCTGCAGGGTGCCTAGGACATAGTCGATGAGAAGGGCGCCGGTCTGGTTGCCGGTGAAGCGTTCGATCTCACCCTTGGAGTTGACAAAGGCGATACCCATTCTGTCGGCGTCGGGGTCGGTTGCCATGATGATGTTGTAGCCTTCTCCCTTGCTATTGAGCTCCTTGAGATGCTCAAAGGCGCTGAGGTAGGCTTCCTCTGTCTCGGGGTTGGGGTTTGGCGTATGGGTGAAGTCAGGATCGAAATAATCCTGTCCGGGGACGGTGGAGACGATGTATCCAGCCTTCCTCAAAGCCATCGGACCGACCTTGCAATCGCATCCGCATTCCGGCGTGAAGACGATCTTGGTGAGCCTGTCTCCGACAAAGACGTCC
>JBNMLQ010000169.1:0-2728 GCA_050874925.1 Candidatus Enterosoma sp.
CCGTCTTCATGGGTAAGGACGGGAAAGATCCTGTCTTTCCCTTTGAATGGAAAAGATGGAAGGATGCCATACCTGCGATGGATTTCATCCAAGATCCGACCAGCCTGAAGAGAAGAACAGTAGCAGGGTGAGAAGCAGGCGGAAATGACTTCACCTGCTTTTTGAAGATATTCAGTCCTCAAAGAAGAGATGAATTCACCGCATGCCAGCTCGGTATCTAGAAGAACATAGGGTTCCATTGTTGCAGTATCCACGACATCCACGGAAAACAAGAATCCTTCCTTTACCTTCCATATGACCTTGAAATCCCTTTTCAGCAGAAAAGAATAGACATAGAAATCCCCTTCTTTCCTGAAGCCATACTCTAGCAGTTTTTCTTCCTCTGCCTTTTTGCGGACAAAAGGTTCCAATGTAAATTTCATATGATTCTCCGATCAGACATCAAGATTGATGATGGTTGTCAGCAAAAGATGTCTCATTTCATTAATAGAGGTTTGTATCTCTCTCATCAAAGCGGTCCTTTGCTTCTTCCAACCTATCCTGAGAAGAAACCAGATAGGTGTTTCCTTTGGTCCTTGTGATGGCGGTATAGACGATCTGCCTGTTGAGAAGAGGATGTCCTTCCTGCCTTGGAAGAAAGACGAGGATGTTCTTATAGTCCGATCCCTGGGATTTATGGATGGTGATGGCATAGGCCAAATCGATTTCATCACGTGAAATCAAGGAAATCGGATAGAAGAGAAAGTCTCCGAGCTTGAAGATATGTCCGTCTTCCTTGCCCTCATGGGAGACGATAAGAGATGATTTCTTAACCATGAAATAGATGACAGGGTCGTTTTGGAAGCTGACGAGGATGCCACTGTCTCCATTGTAAAGGTCAAGAATCCTATTGTTCTTGTTGACCATCAGAAGTTCCCCGGGGTAGAAGCCGAGATAAGATGTCCTTTGCCTCATATCGATGAATTCCTTCTTGATATAGGCATTGATTTTCTTTACTCCGATATCTCCTTCATTTTCAGCAGAGAGGATTTTGGCTACTTCCGTCTTTTCATATAATGAATTCATAGAGGAGATATCTTCAGCATCCAAGTGCATGGCATCCTTCTGAAGGGAAGCATAGAAGACATCTCCCCATCTGGAAAGGACTCTCATGATGCTGGATTTGAAATCCTTTGGTGAAATCCTGTCCGAATAATAGAAAATCGGTTTGCTTGGATCATCTTTTTCAACACGAAATTCATTCAGATCAATCCAGTCCTTTGCATGGACTGGAAGCTCAGTCCCGGAATTGATGCTTTCGGCAAGTCTGTAAATCTGTGTATCCTTTCCAAAGCGAATGGATTCATCCAGGGAAACGATGTGATCCTGAAGATCTTTCCTCTTGAGAAGGTCACCATAGACAGCTCCGCATTGGACGCTGGGAAGCTGATTCCTATCCCCCATAAGGTACACCCTTGCTCCATCAGGGATAGCTGAAAGAAGAGAATCGAAGAGGCATATGTCAATCATGCTGGCTTCATCGACGACAAACACCGAATCTCGATTGAACTGATGATTCTTCCCATAGAGAAAGCCTCCTGTCGTACGATCCGTTCCAAGAAGCCTGTGGATGGTAGATTCTTCCAAGGAATCAATTTTCAAAAACAGGTCGGGATGAGCATCCATGTACTCCTTTTTGATATTGCCAAGTCCCTTCAGGATGCTTTCCTTCATCCTGCTGCTAGCTTTGCCGCTAGGTGCGACCAGATAGACGTCATAGGATGGATTTTGACTTAAAATACCTAACAGAAGAAAAAGAATCGAAGTTGTCTTTCCGGTGCCGGGGCCTCCGGTGATGAGAAGATTTTTGCTCAAGCCTTCCTCCAAGGCAAGTTCCTGACCCCTAGACAACAGAAAGCCATCCTTGACGATATTTCTATAGGAAAAGGGAATTTCATTTTGGCTCTGCCCGACAAACAGACGGTCAAGAGATATGAGGATGGATTTTCTTGCTTCCTGATATTTTCTGGCATACAGATAGCCTTCATCGATTTCAAACAGTTTCTTCTGACCAACGATACATGATAAGGTATTTTCATTTATCAATTGAAGCTTTTCGTCAAGAAGCAATTCTATCTCATCACTCAAGGCTTTATCTTTTTGTTCGTCATATACACCTTGACTCATCAATAGAACACGATTGGCCTGAAGCTTCTTTTCAAATTTTGCCTTCAGGACATCATGGTCCAAAGACATGCAGATATTGCCATCATCCAAAAGAGAAAAATAGATGCCAAAGAGACAGACGATGGCATCTTTTTCTTCATCAGCAATTTCTTGATAGAGAAAAGCAGCCACTTTCTTCCATATCGGTGTAAGAAGCTTGCTCTCTTCCAGAAGATTATAAAATTCCTGATATTCCATCATCGCTTTCCTCCTACTTTTTCATCCATGATTTCATCGAAGGATTTCTTCAGTTCGTTGTAGTTTCTCCAGGTGTGAGCATAGATGCCATTTCCGGTATTCTTTTTACATCCTCTTAAAAACACATAATAGACTCCACCGAAATGTTGAGAATAGATTTCTTCCTCATCAAGATGAGGATAAAACGGCTTCAGATATTGAATCAATGTATATGCATACAAGGTTCTCTGGATGGAATAGGCAGAATCGACCCTGGCTTTCAAATCCTTTGTCTCATGATAGGATAGGAAATCATCATTGAGGCTATCCGATTTCCAGTCGACGA
>JBNMLQ010000170.1:0-2602 GCA_050874925.1 Candidatus Enterosoma sp.
GCCTTACAGCATCCATATTGATGCCGGTCTTGCTACTGGCTACGTTGATGCTTGCACAGACTCTCTCGGTCTGACTTAAGGCAAGGGGAATGCTCTCTATCATCAGCTCCTCTTTGGGTGTCATCATCTTGTTGACGATGGCAGAGAAGCCTCCGATGAAATTGACGCCGACGTCTTTGCTGACCTTATCCAGGGTTTTGGCAAGAAGCAGATAATCTTCCTTCGTCTTGCAGCAGGATGCACCGATAAGGGATATCGGGGTGATGCTGATACGTTTGTGGACGATTGGAATACCAAATTCGGCGGATATCTCTTCTCCGGTCCTGACCAAGTCCTTGGCCTTTTCATAAATCTTGGCATAGATGTTTTTGGCAACCTTGCTTACGTCGCTGTCGATGCAATCCAGAAGAGAGATGCCCATGGTGATGGTTCTCACATCGAACTTCTCTTCCTGAATCATCCTGTTGGTTTCATTTACTTCGCTATAGTTGATCATGGTTTAAATACGGTGCATGCAGTCGAAGATTTCTTCTTTCTGCATCTGAATCTTGATCCCGATTTCTTCGCCGAGCTCTTCCAGCTTTTTCTTCATGGTGAAAAAGTCTGGCTTTGCCTTTGAAAAATCCGTGATCATCATCATGTGGAAATAATCTTGGGTGATGGTCTGGGAGATGTCGAGGATGTTGACGTTGTTCTCGGCTAGGAAGGTACAGAGTCTTGCGATGATGCCGACCTTGTCTTTCCCAACGGCGGTGATGATTGTTTTTTCCATGGTTTCCCCTTCTTTCCGAAATATTATAGTTTGCAAGAAGGAGGCAATCAATCTTTCTAAAGCCTGAGTGACCTTTCTGATTGGATGTTGCTTTTAAAAATAGGGAATGAAAGTCTGTTTTGAAGGATAGGATAGAACATCCACACTTGTCAGCGGAGAAGCAAAAAATTATAATTCTTTCTATAAGAGGTGAAACAAATGAGTTTTTTTCCACATAAATATATCGTGACCTATGGCCATAGCAAGGATGCCTTCAGTCCGGATAAGGTAGAGCAGATGACAGTCAAGGCCTTTGACAGCCAGGAAGCAGAGGATACTGTCAGGGAAGCCATCCATGACAAATACCCTTTCTATTGCATCATGTCTGTCGTCAAGAAGGGTGAGAAGAAATAAACCTGACGAAAATTGCCATACCCCCTTGAAAAGAGGGCCCGTGTACGGTTAATATATTTCCGTCTTTGAATCGCTAATAAATTCCAACATAAAAATTCCTTTTGCTCTCTCCACTTGGGTTCGCCTGAGTGGAGTTTTTACAATATAAATAGATATAATTTGCAATGTTGATTTAATCATGACAAGAATTGTCATATATTCTTTCTTTTTTCACTTTCCATAGAACATGAAAAGTGGGACAATAGAGACCTATAGGAGAATACCATGGAAGCTTTTGCCAGCATGATCTTCTTCATCTGCGCTGCCGGTTTGTCTTTTTCCTTCCTCCTTATCTCTGTCTATCGCAAGAGTCTTGACAAAGGAAGGAAAATCATCCTGTTTTTCCTGTTGCTTCTTGTCCTTCTGACATCTGTCGTTGGCTGTTTCCGCAGCTACTTTTTCATGAACCCGGATTTTATCAAGGATGAGATGGCTTTATCCTTCCTTTTGAGCCTGTATTCCTTGGGACACAGCTCCATTCCTCTTCTGATGAATCTCTACATCTGGTTTGTCACAGGACAGTGGTTCAAAAAGAGGAAGAAGAGTTTTTGGTTCTTCTGGGCTATTTGGCTTCTTCCCATCCTTGTCAATGATGTGCTCATCCTTAGCAATCCATGGACTCATGTCGTCTTATCTATAGGAGAAGACCATACCATCAACTATGGATATGGCATGCTTTTTTCCATCCTCAACGGAACCTTCTATGGCGTGATGGCGCTGATTTATGCGACCATCTATCATAAGGCTCTCAAGAGAGGGGAATGTCTGACCTTGTTCATCATGGTCATATTGAATATGGCTCTCAATATCATGGAGAAGGCTTTCTTCCATCATCTGGATGTGGATACCTTCTTCCTCTCTCTCCTTTCGGCGATGCTTCTCATCTTCGGTGAAGATACCAATCCAGAGATTGACCCTGTCACCAAGCTGGACAATCGGAATTCTTTCGATGCCGTGATGAAGTCTTCCCTTGCCTCGGAAGCTTATTTCAGGCTCATCATCCTCAAGATATCCAATTTTGATAATCTCAGCAAGCTTTTTTCGAATGCCACCTTGGATAAACTGGAACAGGAACTGTCCGATGAGCTTGTAAGGCTTCCATATCCGAAGTGTCGTTTCTTCCACTATAAGAGAGGTGTCTTCATCATCAATTCCTATGATTCTCCGAAGAAGGATAACAGGAAACTCCTTGAAGATGCTAGCAGACTCTTCTCGACGGACCGCATCTATGAAAATACAGAAATGTGTCTCAAGGTCGAGACTATCTATCTTCATGTACCAAGATGTACCTCCTCCCTTGAAGATATCCATAAAATCCTTGAATATCACATCATCAATCCGTTTGACAAAGTCTCCTTGATGGAAGATGAGGTTCTCAAGACCGTCTTACGTTCCTAC
>JBNMLQ010000171.1:0-2592 GCA_050874925.1 Candidatus Enterosoma sp.
CAAGATCAACTATCTGACCAGCGAATACATCATCAAGAAGTCTCCGAACTCCATTGCCAACTCCAACGCCAGAAAGGTTCAGGTCATCTCCATCGCCGACAGAAGCGATGAACCTGGCGATGCCAAGAAGCTTCTTGACGCCTATGTCGAAAAGTACATCCTTCACAAGGATGGCAGCACCATCAATGATGATGACTTCAGTGTCTTAAGCAGACTTTGGAAGGGTATCACCCTGAATTCCATCGCCTCCTTATATAACCCGAATACCGTCAGTATCAGTAAGGACTATACCAAGGTCGAATTCAAAGCTGGTACCGATGAGGATGAAGCAAAGGATTTCTTTGCCAGATATGGTGTCACTGTCGCTGATGACGGAACCGTCACCATCTCCGATAAGTCTCCTGTCATCCGCAGAAGCGAAATCCAATGGTTAAAAGACAAGAAAGCCAACCTCACTGGAAAGCTCCTTGACGACCAGGAAAAGATTGCCCAGGCCGAAGACAACTGGCATAAGATTGATTCTTCCTTGGAAGACACCTATACCGGAAGCCATACCTATAGCTTATCCGAAGGTTTCCGCAATTCTCTTGATGACATCGCTACGAGAAATCTCATCACCGATGGTCTCTATCTCAAGAGCAGCGGTATCTCTTCCCTTCCTTCCGGACTGACCGATCGTATCTTCTCGACCAAGGTCTCTTCCAACAAATTGGATGTCAAGTCCATGAAGGATTCCATCTCCGCCGGCAAGTTCTCCACCAAGGCTGACCTTACCTGCTATGCTCCGGATGGATATCGTTATATGACGGTCGCTGATACCATCACCTCCAACGATGTCGATAGCATCCTCTACTATGATGCTTCCAGCAAGACCTACTACATCACCCGTATCCTTGATGTCGTTGACAACAACGCCATCAACGGCGGTAGCAGTTCCATCTACTCGGATGCCACTCTCAACCAGATCAAGTGGGAAGTCGCCTATGCCCTCTCCACCACTGGTTCCTACAAGACGGATTCCAGCGTCTACTGGCTCTCCAGAATGAATTGGTCCTACTCTGACGAGGCTTTCCTCGAATACATGAAGACCAATTACAAGGATGTCTTCAAGACTGAGAACCCCTACGACAACGAATCCAAGTTCGATTTTGCCAAGTGGGCAAAATAATCTGAGAAATCATGCTATAATAGAGAAGCGGATATTCCGCTTCTCTATTTTTGAAAAAGGAGATAAACAATGAAAGATTCATCCTGTATTTTCTGTAAGATTGCCAATGGCAGCATCCCGTCCTACAAAATCTATGAAGACAATGATGTCATCGCCTTTCTGGATGTGAACCCTGCCAGCCGAGGACATTCCCTGGTCGTGACCAAGGAACACTTCGACAGCATGGTAACCTGCCCGAGGGCCATCCTTGACAAGGCCTTCGAAGTCGCCCAGCTTGTTGCCCAGGCTGAGATTGCCCAGCTTGGTGCTACCGGTGTCAATGTCATCACCAACATCGGTGAGGCTGCCGGACAGAGTGTCCATCACTTCCATATCCATGTGATTCCAAGATATGAGAACGACGGACTCAAGCTTGCCTTCCCTCCGAAGCAGCTTCAGGATTCCCAGATGGTTGAAATCAAGGATTCCATCAAGAAGGGTCTGGAAAAGTAGTCTTCTTTGTTTCCAACGTGGGAATGACGCCTCCCAAGCAGCAATGCTGAACCGCTCTATATAAAAGCTGATGGCATCTATGAATATTATTTTATATTCATGGAAAAAGCCATCGGCTTTTTTCATGAGAAAGCGAGAAAAAACATGTTTTTATCCTTATTCTTGATTCTGTCTTTAGGTGTGCTTGGAGGATTCCTGATGGATAAGATCAGGATGCCAAAGCTTATCTGGTATCTCATCCTCGGCATCCTTCTTGGACCATCCGTATTCAACATCATCGATTCTTCTTTGATAGGGATATCATCCTATCTGAGGCAGATAGCTCTGATCATCATCCTGACAAGGTCGGCTCTTTCCCTGGATGTCAAAGGACTGCTCAAGATCGGAAGGCCAGCCATCCTTCTATCCTTCCTTCCGGCAAGCTTTGAAATCCTGGGTATATGTATCTTTGCACCCTTGTTTCTTCATATCAGTATCTTTGAAGCCTTGCTTCTAGGAAGCGTGCTTGCGGCTGTCTCACCAGCTGTCGTCGTTCCTAGGATGATCAAAATCAAAGAGGAAGGATACGGAAAGGAGCATTCTGTCACAGACTTAGTGATGGCCGGCTCCTCTCTGGATGACATCTATGTCATCGTTCTCTTCTATGCCTTCAAGGGGCTTGTTGCTTCTTCTTCCTTCTCTTACCTGGATTTGCTCAAGATTCCTGAAAGCATCCTTCTTGGTATCGCTGCCGGTCTTCTTCTAGGCTTTTTGTTAGGTTGGTTCATCAAGAAAATACGTGTGAATGCTACTGTTTCGATTCTCCTTCTTCTCTCCTTCTCCTTTGGCCTGTTTTATCTTGAGGATGTCCTGAAGCCCAATGTGAGTCTTTCTTCCCTCCTAGGTGTCATGGTGTTGGTGATGGTCTTTATATCTTTCAATAAGGAGAAGAA
>JBNMLQ010000172.1:0-2540 GCA_050874925.1 Candidatus Enterosoma sp.
GTCTTGATTCTTAGGCGTAGGATTGCTTCTATGCTTTCAGATCTTTTGATGCCTTGATGATACATGCCATTTCCCTGGCGATGTCGTCTAAGGTGCAGTCAAGCTTACCTTTGAACCATGCCTCTTATATCTGCATCATGCCACCGGCAAATAGCTGGACTCTCACAGAGAAGGTGACGGAAGGCCTGATGTTCTCTGGAAAATCTTTGCCTTCCTTGATGAAGTCTAGGAATATTTTGGCGAATTTATCGAAGAACCCTGTCGGGTTCTTGTAGAGGATGAGAATGCGATAGAAGTCGATGTCTTCTTCAAGACTGCATATGAGAAGGGATAAATCACCAAAGACGACTTGAAAGCCATCGTTTCAAAAGAGGCAGACAGCAATCATTTAGGAACCCATTCCGGAGCAAATATAATTATTTCAGGAATTCTTTGAAGCAGTGCGTCCAATGTTCTTTCAGCATGATATGGAAAGACATGGTCGCATCTTCATCCGAAAGAGGAATGTTGATGCGGTTGGAGGCTGTGCTGCTTTCTTGACTTAAATCCGTGACAAAGGAAAGAAGGGAGGAATGTTCTCTCATTTCCATGAGGGATTCTTCATCCTCCTGGAAGATGATCCTGCTCTTGGGAAGATGTTTCTTGATGATATCTTTCCATACGCCACTTTTGGCATCCATCAGGAATGTCTGTCCGTCGATGTCTTCAAAGGTGAGACTCTCTTTTGACTTGCTCAGGAAATGTTCCTTTGGAAGAGAAACATAGAGATGCTCCTTAAACATCCCCTGACAGAAATAACCTTCCTTCTGTATCGGTTCTGAAAGAAAGACGAGGTCATATTTTCCGTTATACAGGTTCTTGCAGAGCTCTTCTTCGTCATCGATGATTTCAGTGACGTATTTTCCGAATTTTGAAGTTCCTTTCAGGATTCCAGCATAATGGAAGAGAGGCCCTGGAGCACACATGCCGATGAGGACTTCTTCATTCTTTTCCTTGACTTCCTTGGCAAAGGAAAACATGCTTTCCTGAATCTTTAAAATATCCTTGGCATAGTCAAGGATGATCAGCCCGTTGGTGTTGAGGACAAGCTTGTTTTTCGATCTTTCAAAGATATCGATGCCGAGTTCCTGCTCCAGTTTCTGCATGGCTTTGCTTAGGGAGGGTTGGGAGAGATGGAGAGCTTCTCCTGCCTTGGATAAGGATCCGGATTTGCTGAATTCGACAAGATATCTCAATAATTCTGTTTCGATCATGGCACTTTGCTATTCCTTTTGGTTATACCACATTTCAAAATCAATATAAACGTTTTTGTTTTCTTTTGATTAGACAATATGTAGTGACCTCACGTGATTGATAAAGCGTGAGTTATGCCAGATAATATCTTTGGTACAAACACTTGTGGCAATATCACAAGTCAATAGGGAGGTCACCATGAAAATTATAGTTTATGTCGGTATCGATGTCCATAAGGATACGTTCTCGGCCTGTTGCTATCTTCCAAAAACTCAGTCCTATTTCGCTGAAGACAAATTCAAGGGCGAGACACAAAAGGTACTTGAATATCTTCAGATGGTGAAGGACAGCCTTGAAGGTGAGCCGGAATTTCACTGCGGCTATGAGGCAGGATGCCGTGGATATAGTCTTGCTAAGGATCTCATCGCAAAGGGAATCGACTGTGCCATAATGGCTCCAACGACGATCGACAAACCATCCGACAACTCCAAGAAGAAGACGGACCGTCTTGATGCAAGGCTCCTTGCCCGGGCGCTTTGCAACGGAAGCTACAAGAAGGTGCATGTTCCTGATGACCATGATCTCATGGCAAAGGAAAGAATCAGAATGCTCCAGTTCCACAAGAAGCATCTCAGGGAAATGAAGCAGGCTGTCTGTTCGCTCCTGCTTCGCCATGGAGAGGTGTATGATGCCGGAAAGAGCTATTGGACGGAAAGGCACATCACATGGCTGAAGGGAATGTACTCCGATCCGGTGTTCGGAAAGGCCCTCGAGGAATACATGGATACCATAGGCAAGTACATCGACAAGATATCGAGGCTGGAAACCGAGATACTTGAGATTGCAAATGAAGAGAGATATCGCAGCACGGTGGACAGGATCTGCTGCCTGAAGGGAATCAACAGGATCAGCGCACTGACGTTCGTCTGTGAGATAGGCGACTTCACAAGGTTCGAATCGGCAAAGGTGTTCCCTGCATATTTGGGTCTCGTTCCAGGAGACCATTCCAGCGGAGGGAAGCCTGGGAAGCTTGGAATCACCAAGCTTGGCAATTCCACCCTGCGCAGGCTTGCCGTCGAATGTGCAAGGGCTGCAATAAAGGGAACTCCGGGATCGAAGCCGAAGAAGCTTTCCGAAAGACAAAAGGGATGTGATGTCAGTACGATCGCCTATGCAGACAAGGGGACGGAAAGGATTCAGCGGAGATATACCCATCTCATAGCCTGCGGAAAGGACAAGAACGAGGCGGTCACTGCATGTGCCAGGGAATATGTCGGCTTCATATGGGGACTTGCATCGATGAGGTA
>JBNMLQ010000173.1:0-2534 GCA_050874925.1 Candidatus Enterosoma sp.
GAAGAACAGGCTCGGAGAACTCGGCTACCTGTCGGACAATTCCTATGGGGAGATGCTTGACAGGCTGACCGACATAACAAAAGCGTCCATCGATCCCAGGCTGGAGGAATGGACGCTTTGTACTATGAATGCCAATGATGAAGGACTGCTCGAGAAACTCGGGCTGAAGTGATGTATAGTCAATCGGATTGGGAATTTTTTAGTTGATATTTTGTTCTCTTAGAGCGATTAATACACAAAGAAAAACAAAGGGGCCATCGGAATCCATTTCAAGCTCGATAAGCTGTCCTCGGACCAGGTGGTTTTCTCATCGACAGACAAGCTGTTGACCAAGAGGCTCGGACTTCACATCGCCAATGGAAACATCCTCCTCAGCAGCGAAAGAAAACTTGAGGATAACGGCTTCAAGGCCGTCGCGGGTGTCTGGCATAACAGCTTACAATCTATCGCAAAGCAGCCGTTCTTTCTTTGATGATATATTTCAGTCGTTCCTTCAAATCATCAGGAAGCAATGAGTCATCACACATTTCCAGCAATTTCGATTCATATCCGACAAGATGATCCGTCAATTTTCTTGCTATATTTCCTGCAATATCGCAGGCATGGGCAAATTCCAGGAAATCATTTCTTCGGATATTTTTCTTTTTTCCATTCAACGTAAGGGCAAGCTGCTCTTTGTCAGAAGGCATATTGGCATTGACAGGCAACAGGTCATAGGCAGGAGAGAGCACATATATCCCATTTCCTTCACCGGTTTCAATCAAAGAAAAATTCTTGAGATGCATATCCGAATTACCGACGATAAAGGAAAAGACCAACCGTATATAGAATTCCGCCATGTCTATTCCGATTCTTGATGAATATCGCTTTATGATCTTTGCGCATCTTTCATAAGACCCTTTATATTTATCCTCGGTAAGTCTCAAGTCAAGCTGACAGAAATCTTCCATGGCAAGCATCGCAACCCTATCATGCGTTTCCTGACGGTCGATTCTCCTGGTGATATACATATAACCTGTTTTTCCTTTGACCAAGGCATGTGGTACGGTAGAAATTCCCACTTCATCCGCCATGGACATCACCAGATGCTCCGATTCCGGCAATGCCTTGAATTCCGTGACCTGAGGTTTGAGAATATAACCTACGGGATAATTTACAAGAGTCAGCCTTGGTTTATGAGGCCCGCTGATCAAATGCAGGGATAACTTCTTTTGCACACCAGGTACAGTCAATCCCTGATTGACCGATTCTCTTGCCAATGAATCCAATCTTTCTTCATCAACTTCCATTTCAGGGAAATCATCGGTATGGAAGAATCGTTTTATGCATGCCTTATGCCATCCGTTTTCTTCACCTGGCCCCAAATCTTTCCCACAGCAAAGACATTTCATTGTTTTTCCTCCCTGATTGAAACATTTCCAATCGGATCTTTGCAAGCCACCAGCAAAATTCCGAAGCGATCATGGGCATCGATTTTCCAATTATCGACAACTGTTTTCAAAAGCCACCCTTCGGGAATCAATCCATCAAAGAACGGGAACAAGGTTTTTGATACATATTCTTCTTTTCGCATAGGCATGGTCAAAGACACTGCGGTTGCATTCTCGTTTATCAGAAACGCACCATCATATTGAAACGAATATCCTTCATCCGTCTCTTTCAATATTCCTGCGAACAAGTTCCTGACATAGACATAGGCATACCTGAATCCACTCATTCATCATCCTTCTTTCCGGCTACTGCCTGAGCATTGAACATGGCAAGGGCAACATTGACCTTATCCATCCTGACAGTTTCCTTTCCTTGTTCCAGTTCACGGACAAAGCGAAGGCCAAGCCCAGAGCGTAAGGCGAACTCCTTTTGGGTCAGACCTGCTGCCTTTCTGTTTTTCTTGACGAATTCCGCAATTGGGTTCATTTTTGTTCTCCTTCTTGAATATACATTATTTTACACCTTTTCGGGTATTATTATAAGACAATTCTATCATATTAAACCCTAAAGGGTATAAATCAAATTGTTTTAATATGAAACGTACCCTTTCGGGTATATATTCAAATCATGATTCTCTGATGTCATTCCATAACGCTGTTTTTATCATCAAATACTTTGAAATCCGATTTTTTAAAGCAAAAAACCTCTTGGTCTTGAAGCCAGGAGGTTATTTTTTCGATGGTGCCCGAGAAGGGACTTGAACCCTTACACCCTTGCGAGTAGTAGGTTTTGAGTGTTACGAATTGTCTCGCAAATGAAATTTGAGTCGATTTTTCACTCGGAGCAAATCTTGATTTTTGCCCTTGTTTCTGGGCTTTTTTGGCAATCCGAATGAGGAAATGATAGACCCACAGGATTCTTTCACTTTCCACAAAATCGCTTCTAAAAGCGTGGAATATTTTGTGAACTGAAAGTTTCCACAAACATTAGACAATCACGCAAGGTTTTTCAAAGAGCAATTTACCTGTCAGGAAGAGAGTGGAATAGGAATCCAACCCCTTGTCTTCCTGAGTAAATTATACCATTTATGATGAGTCAAATAA
>JBNMLQ010000174.1:0-2519 GCA_050874925.1 Candidatus Enterosoma sp.
CCTCGTTTATTTCTTGTATTCCTCGTCGATGATCTCTGTATACTCGGATAGGATGTTCAACGGATTTCCCTTCTTGGTATAGCTTGCCTGGTCTAAATCGTAAGGCAAATGGACAAGATAGACGGCTTCGCTGTTGATGGGCTGTCTGTTGTTGAACAGGAATCCTGTATCATCCTTTCGTATTCCTGCGATGGTGTCATCGGTAGAAAGGGTTGCATCGTTTTCTTTAAGATAGGAGGTAAGCTGTTTACCTTTCATCTCATAGGCATAGATGCTCAAAGAGGAGTCGAAGACGATGTCAAGTTCGGAATTGTAGAGGATGCCGTTGAAGATGTCTTCGATGAGGAAGGAATCAGGAAGGATGAGGACGTCGCTTAAAAGACGCTTCTTCAGATCGGAGGATATCTTTGAAAGAATCCTTTTCCTTCTTTCTTCCTCGGACAGGTTCATGCAGTCGAAGTCGGGGATGTAGTAGGTCTTCTTCTCATAGTTGTTGGCAGAGAACATGTTGCTGTCAAGGTAATCTGCCAAGGTGGTTTTGGATATAAGACCCAGGGCATAGTCCTGGATTTCGGCATAGCTCATGCGGAAGGCATAGAGGAATTCATCCAGAAGGAAGATCCTTCCGTGGTTGACGATGGGGTTGAGGTGCTCATAGGCTCCGCTCATCATGTCATCGGAACTCGTGCTGTAGGAGAAGGAATTGGCAAGGATGTTTCCGCCTTCGTCCTTTCTCAGCTCTTCCTGAGCCTTTTCGCCGGAAAAGAAGCTGAAGAAGGCGTTGATCTCCTTCTTCTTCTTTGGATAGCTGCTCTTCATGCAGGAGAGATAGAAGTCCGGAAGAGAGCAGACCCAACGGTCGGAAGGCTGTCTTCCGACAAATGGTCTCATCTCATAGCGGAAGCTGGCATTGCTTTCCAGGTAGGCTTTCTTCAAGTCGAAGTTTGGATTGACGCTCAGGATGAATGCCTTCTGGTTGAGGAAGGCTTTGACTGCCTCATCCCTCGAAGGGATGCTGAAATTCTCCTTGTTGGTGAGATATTTGAAGTTGCTTAGCACATCCATGAAGTCGGAATAGGAATCGGATTCCCGGATATGCTTCCTTGAGAAGATGTAGTCGTTGAAGAAGGCAAGTCCCTTGGCGGTGGAGAAGAAGGTGGGGATGGTCGTCTGCATCAGGTAATCCAGGTAAATCTGGTTATCCGGCGATGAACTGACCAAGGGATAGAGGTTTGTTCCGAGATGGGCTGTGAATTCCTTGAGCTCTCCGATGGTGGTAGGAACCTGAAGATTATATTTCTCAAAGAGGTCCAGATTCACACAATAGCAATAGGCCTTTCCTGGACTTGGCATGGCTAAGATCCTGCTATCCTTGTTCTTGATGAAGTTGAAGATGTAGGAGCTGAAGTTCTGAAGGGCTTCGCTGTCGGTGATGTCAAGAAGGCTTGACCCATAGAGGTTGAGCTGGACGAGATCGTCGACGATGACGAAGTCCGTATCGATCTTGTCATGGGCAAGGTAATAGGAGAGGTGGTTGCTGTTCTTGATGCTGCATTGGATGCTATAATCCGGATTCTCTTCCAGAAACAGATCAGTCACTCTCTTGAAGGAAGGATAATCCTTCTCCGAAATCGTAAAAGAAAGCTCCTTTTCCTCTCTAATTGCCTGCTTATTGCAACCAAAAGACACGAAAAGAAGGACGAAGGATAAAAGAAAGACGTATAGTCTGGATTTTTTCATGAAATAAAATCTTCTTAGATGTAAATTAAACGTTTATATTTTATAATCTAAGGCAAGTGAGGTCAATTTAAACATGAGAAAATTCCATGTAGCAAAAGGTTTTTCTTCCGATGACGTCATCCTTCCAAGCCGAAGCACGCAAAACAGTGCCGGATATGACTTCCGTTCTTTGGAAACATATCTCCTGAAACCCCATGAAAGCCATGTCTTTCCTACCGGTGTCAAGGCAGAGATGGAGAAAGATGAAGTGCTCTATCTTTTCATCCGTTCCTCTATCGGCATCAAGAAGGGCGTATTGTTAAGCAACAGCGTCGGAGTCATCGATGCGGATTATTTTGAAAACGAGAAGAACGATGGTCACATCATGATAGCCTTGAGCAACATCTCGGAAGAGGAAGTCCTCATCCAAAAAGGAGACAAGATTGCTCAGGGTGTCTTCATGAAATATCTTGTCACGGATGACGATGCTTCCACAGGAACGAGAACTGGTGGAATCGGTTCTACTGGAAAGTAATATACTCCAAAGGAAATCAAAGTAAACCAAATAGGAAATGACGATTTTCAGCAAAATCTAATCTATAAAGTGAATTTGGAAATGATGGTATGCTTCAATGATGTTGTACTATTCTAAATTCACGAAACAATTGATAAAAAAACAAAGAGCCTCCTTGCCTAGATGGCGGGAGGCTTTAAAAGTTTTCGAGGATATCTCAGTCTTCCAGGCTTCTGTTCTTGCCTTCATAGAAGACAGCGATGGTGCCAGGACCGACATGGGCACC
>JBNMLQ010000175.1:0-2516 GCA_050874925.1 Candidatus Enterosoma sp.
ACAGGTCATCGAGGAGACAGAGGCTGAGGAAAGGAAGAAAAGGCCCTAGGCAGACCCAAAAGAAGGAAAATAATGAACTTACGAACAATAACTGACCATAAGTTCATTTTGAAAAATATTTACAAATTCCTAAACAACAACCGAAAAAGGCCACTTCCGAAGAAGCAGCCTTTGGAACATCAATCTTCCTTGATGGAATTCCCGGTATAGAGCTGATAGTATTTGCCTTTTTGAGCAAGCAAGGAATCATGGGAACCACGTTCGATGATATGTCCGTGGTCAAGAACCATGATGACATCGGAGTTCTTGATGGTGGAAAGACGGTGTGCAATGACAAAGACGGTTCTTCCTTCCATGATGGCATCCATGCCTTTGGTAACCATCGCCTCCGTCCTGGAGTCGATGCTGGAAGTAGCCTCATCCAGAATAAGGACAGGAGGATTGGCAACAGCAGCCCTGGCGATGGCAAGGAGCTGTCTTTGGCCCTGGGAAAGGGAAGCTCCGCCATTCTTCAAAATGGTCTGGTATCCATTTGGAAGCTGATTGATGAAGGTATCAGCATTGGCAAGCTTGGCCGCGGCATAGACTTCTTCGTCCGTCGCATCAAGCTTTCCATAGCGGATGTTCTCCATGACGGTTCCGGTAAACAGTTTGGTATCCTGGAAGACCATTCCGAGAGAACGTCTCAAGTCAGCCTTCTTGATTTTATTGATATTGATACCATCATAACGAATCTTTCCGTCAGCGATATCATAGAAACGATTGAGAAGATTGGTGATGGTCGTCTTGCCGGCGCCAGTAGGCCCGACGAAGGCGATTTTCTGACCAGGCTCGGCATATAAAGTAATGTCATGCAGGACGATCTTGTCTTTGACATACCCGAAATCGGCATGGTCGATGGTTATCTTGCCTTTAAGCCAATGGTATTCGACACCAGATCCATCCTTATGCGGATGTTTCCACGCCCACTTTCCGGTCCTTTCCTTGCATTCGACAGGGTTGCCATTCTCATCTTCCCTGGCATTGACAAGCTCGACATATCCGTCATCGACTTCGGCAGGTTCATCAATCATGCCGAAAATCCTGCTTGCGCCGGCCAAAGCCATCGTGATGGTATTCAACTGCTGTGCCATCTGCCCGATGGGATTGACAAAGGACTTCGAATATAGAAGGAAGGACGTGATAAGGCCGATGGAATACACATGTGCACCGGCAAAGTTGTATCCGGTGATGTTGTTGATGATAAACAGACCTCCAACCAGGGCAAGGATGGCATATTGCATGTTTCCAAGCTGATTGACGATAGGCATCAGAGTATTCGCATAGCGGTTTGCGGAAACAGACTGGCGATATAGTTCCTCGTTGTGCTTACGGAACCCTTCAATGTTCTTATCTTCATAGTTGAAGACTTTGACGACCTTCTGACCGGCAATCATTTCCTCGACATATCCATTCGTCTTGCCAAGTTCAATCTGTTGTTTGACGAAATGCTTTCCTGAATGAGAAGCGAAGAACTTCGAAAGAAAGAACATGCCAAGGCCGAAGCAGACAACGACGATCATCAGATAAAAATCCGTTGCCATCATCATGAAGAAACAGGCAATCATGGTGACTGCGCTGGAAATCATCATCGGGATGCTTCTTGCCAGCATTTCACGCAAGGCATCGACGTCATTTGTATAGACGGACATGATGTCACCATGTGTATGCTGATCAAAATAGGAAACAGGAAGATCCTGCATATGGCTATAAAGATGATCGCGGATTTTCTTCTGAACACCCTGAGAAATATAAGCCATGAAGAAGTTATAGCAATAAGAGGCAATGACACCAAGGCAGAAGATACCTGCCAGGATTCCGATGGTCGGATAGAAGCCTACGGGAATGGTCTGACCTTTCAAGGTAAGAAGATAGGCATGGGCGTCTCCGCCGTTCTGAAGCGGATCCAATGCGGGTGTCAGGAATTCATCGATGAGGATCGTGCCGACAAAGAAAGAATTGACGACGTTGGCAAAGGAAACAACAAAGACAGAAACAATGACGAAGACGAAAAGAGGTCCATATTCCTTCCAAATGATGGAAAGAAGACGTTTCATGGCACCGGACTTCATGCCTGAAACCTGTGCTGGCTTAGTCGTTGACATCGAAATCACCTCCTCCCAACTGAGATTCATACAATTCTCTATATACATCACAGCGTTCCATCAATTCATCGTTGTTGCCGATATCGACGATTTTTCCACCCGCTTCCAAGACGATGATCTGATGACAGTCCTTGATGGAAAGAACACGCTGGGCAATGATGAATTTTGTAACTTCCGGCTTTGTAGAAGCCAATCCAGAACGAATCAAAGCATCCGTATGGGTATCGCAGGCAGATGTGGAGTCATCCAGAATCAGGACTTTCGGATTCTTCAAAAGTGCTCTTGCTATGCATAGTCTTTGCTTCTGGCCACCGGAGACATTGGTTCCTCCTTCTACAATCTGAGTATCAAGTCCCTGTGGGAATGTCTTCA
>JBNMLQ010000176.1:0-2513 GCA_050874925.1 Candidatus Enterosoma sp.
AATAAAGGATGAAATAGGCTGTGTTGATGATCAGTGGCCTGATGGGCCTGTCAAAGATAAAGAGAGGAAGAACGAGAATCAGGATAAAGAAGTTGAAAGTGTAGAAGTCCCCTAAGAAGACAGTCCCGTTCAGGATGGATAGGATGAAGATGGGTGCCTGAAGGGAATACAGAAGACAGATGATATACTTGGATGGTACTTTTTTCCTTAGGAAGATGGAAAGGAAAAGGAGGATGAAGCAATAACAGGTCTGTATGATCGACAAAGTGATATAGATAGCTGATGTAGCCTTCAATGCGAAAAGTCCGCAAAGGGATACGGCACCGCAGATGAGGAAGGCAGCGACGATAGAAAAGACGAAGATGTTCCTGTTCTCTTCTTGGATGTCGTTTCGATATAAAGAGTAATCCAGTTTGCCACGTATAAGGATGGAATTTGCCAGGTTGATTTTTTTCATTTTATTTATGTAAATAAATTTTATTTCTTTAATATTACTAAAACAAGAAAAAGAGTGAATCATGTGGGATTTACCTTCATTTCCATGATGAAACGGGAATTCTGGCTTGACAATTGTTTACCTTTGTTTGACTATCCATGGATGCTGTGTTATTATTTTGAAAGAGGTTTTTACCGAAGGATTTATTTAAAATGAGTGAAAAAACAAATACAAAGAGCGGAAACTCCAAGAAGGCACTTCTGATTGCTGCAATCGTATTGGATGCAGTCATCACCATCGCCCTTCTTGTCATCAGTATCGTCATGCTTGCTGAGACTGTCGGCAAATCAGCCGCTGATATTCAGAACGGTACAGGATTCATCAACTATCTTCAGAAGCATACGACTTTCTACTTCTGCCTCTTTGTCCTTCCTCTTTTCATTCTTCTTGCATTGAACATCGTAGGACTTGTCTTCTATGTCAGAAAGACATCCAAGAATGAACCGGTTAAGGTTACTGACCTTTCTGATGCCCAGAAGGAAGAACTCAAGAAACAGATTCTTGCCGATCTTCAGAAGCAGGCTGCTGCCTCTACCAAAGAAGATGACAAGAAGGACGAAACGGAATCTCCCAAAAAGGAATGAAACACTGACAAATTCTAACTGTGACAAAAAACTAAAGGTGTAAAGATTTTTTTGGGATGGTGTTTATTAAACTTGTATTTTGACCGAGTGATAAAGTAAACTAAAGCGGTAAAAAGCAAAGCCAAAGTGATTTGGTGACGCAAAACTATAGGGTCTACCGACAATAGATAGCCAGTTGCCTTAAAAGAGATGATTGCCGGAAAATTGGTGATTGGACAATAGGCACTGGTTTTTTGAATACATCTCCTGGACTTACGATACGGGAAGTTGGACTTACGGGACGTTTCAGCAGTTATGGTTTCAGAAAAACCACGATTTTATTATGGCAGAATCTAAATTTCAAAAGACACGGAAGAAAAAGAAGATTGCCCGCATCATTGCCTGCTCTTCTCTCTCGGGCCTGTTGGTATTGGGAATTGTCGCTTTTTTGGGTAGAAACATCGGCTCGTTCACGGTTTCATTGAACCAGACGGATGTCAGGTTGGCCCTGAAAAGGAAAAAGGATGATGTTGAGAACATGACGTATCTCTTGGTGGATAAGCTCCCCTCTTTTGGGCAGTTCACCTATGCGGATTTTCCGTCCGATGATGTTCTTGACAGCGACTTATACGACTATCGCAATGCACCAGGTGCCTTGAAAGAAGCTTCAGACGATCCGGACAAAGGAACTCTCTATTATCTGAAATATACATTCTATGTCGCAAACGTTGGAACCAGTCAGGCTGGTTTTGATGTCGACTACAATATTTTGGATGACCAAAAGTCCACCGACGGAACCAATCGTTCCCTTCTGGACACCTTGCATGTCATGATCTATGAGAACGAGGACGATTCTCATCAAAAGACCATCTATGCCAAGGCTCCCAAGGAGGGAAGGGCTGACGAAAATGGAAATATGGTCGCCAAAGAATATGTATCGATGTCACCCAGTCAGGCCAAGAGCCATCAGAGCGAGTTCTTAGGTTTTGCCGAGCCGTTTGAGACAGACCCCGTCAAGCAGGAGGTCACGAAGATTGCATCTTCGACGACTCCGCTTCTGGAACCCGGCAAAACGAAACGATACACGTTCGTCTGCTGGATCGAAGGATGGGACCCTTCCGATTTGGCTATGGATGTCCCGGAAGGTGCTACGTTGAAGTTAGGAATCAAGGTAAATGGTTATGAAAGCAAAAAAATTCAGTAGAAGATTGATGTTGGCTTCCATATCGAGCGTTGCCGGAATGAGTCTGATCGGCTCGATTTTCGGGACCGTTGCCTGGTATCAGTATTCTACCAGGGCTACTGCTTCCATCATGGGAAGCGATGCGTCGGTCAGCGAAAATCTGCAGATTACCCTCGGAGACGGAACGACCAATCCAAATTGGAAGACCGATTTGACAAGGAACGACATCTACAATTATGTGAAGCATGCTACAGGTGATTCTGAAAAAGCA
>JBNMLQ010000177.1:0-2461 GCA_050874925.1 Candidatus Enterosoma sp.
TCTGCCCTGTCCCTCTTCCTGAGCCTTGACAGCATCTCTTCCGGCGTCATCTTCTCGTTGGAGACGGCCATGAAGAAGCCTGCAAAGTCGATCTCCCGCTGGATCCTGTCCGTCTTTTCCGTGATGACGTTCTTTCCGTTCCTTCCCTTTGTGATGGTCAGGTACTCCGAATATTCGTCGGCCGTGGCCCTGTCGTATTTCTTCCCTTTCAGAAGGTTCGTGGCATTGAGCACCTTGGAGTGTATCGTATCCTTTTCGGCCTCTGCCGCCGCTCCGTCATAGAATATATAGGTATAGGAATGCATGCCAGGGAATGCATCCGATTCGAGCTGGATGCCGTATGCGTTCTCGCTTCTTATGAAATAGTTTTCCCTGTCCTTGATTCCCATGCCGTTCTTTTCGATGTAGTCGAATGAGGTCGTCACATTGTCAGTCACCATGATTGCAAAGGAGTTGCTTTTGGCGATTTCCCTCATTTCCTCGGACTTATAGTAGCCTCTGTCGAAGACGAGGAACACCTTCCTGAAGCCGAGTTCCCTTATCTTCTCCTTTGTTGCCTCGAGCTGGGTCTTGTCAAGGAACGAGCCGATGAAGTCCTCATAATAGACGGGTATCCCCGTCGATTCGTCCACTCCCATCGCAGTCGATGCCACCGGAAGCTTCTCGTTCTTCTTCGGATGGCCGAATTCGGCGGTCTCGATCCCGTCGCTGTTCGTGTTTATGTTCGTCGAGTCGAAGGCTATCACAAGTCTTCTGTCGGATATCTTGGATTTCCTGTAGTTCTTCCTGAATTCCTTCATGAAGACGTCGATGTCGGAATAGCCGATGGAGGCAAACATCCTGCCTGCATCCTCGCTGGAGATGACATGGCCATTCGACAACCGAAGGACTGAAGAAGAACTGGGAAGGCAAGATACGTGAGGGTTCCATCATCACCCACGACACGCTTCACGGATATGCCGGAATCAAGTGGTTACCAAGGAAACATAGGGGAATCAGCCATGTCATCTTCAGCTGTACCTTGATTGGTATAGACGGACTGAAACGGAGTCGCAAAGCACCAGACAGTTCGAAGAATGCGTTCTCGGGAACCTCCTTCCAAGGAAGCCGCTGGGCTCGACGAACAACACTTAATTGGTACTACCTATTGAGTTTTAATGTTTTGCCACCCGATTTTCCCGTCAGCTGTTGAAAATGGTCAATTGTTCTGCCAGCTTCCGACGGATTCTTCTCTTCGTTTCCGGCCTTCTTTCTGCATGCCCCATGATATATCTGAGGCCTGTCCCAATATGGTATAGTTCCAATGCGAATCGGTCCCTGGAAATGAATGCTTCCTCCTTCCGCTGCTGCGAGAGGAACTTCGGATAGCACTGCCTGCAGACTTGGTAGAGAGAGTCCTTCCGCATGATTATCTCCGTGATGAAGTTGACGGCAAGCGCAACGATGCTGGAAAGGACATTCATCGCATTCATGCTCCTGACCAGGTATTTCTCAAGCCGGAATTCCTGTTTCGCAAACCGGAACACCTCTTCGATCCTCCATCTCTTGCGGTAGAGCCGGATTGCGTCCATGACGCCTTTCCTTGTCGTATCAACCCTGTTGGTTATATAGAACCTGACGTCTGTTTCCGAGAATCTTTCCATGACCAGCATCACGTCATGGTCGAGATCCTGGTCGCTCACCGATATGCCCGTGCATTTCACTTCCCTGTGGTTTCCGTCCGAATCGGTGAAGGACTGAATATATTTGCCCTTCAGTTTTCCGGCCAGTTCCTCGATGTTGCATTTCTTCCCTCTGTAATCGTATTTAAAATGTCCAGGCACTTTTTTAAATCATTTCTATCAAATAATCAAAGCAGTTAAATATTTAAAGTCTGACAAAACCGGCTCATCCTTAAACGGACATGCATTCAATAAAACGTCCGTTTATTGTCCGTTTATTTTGAGTGTTTTGATGTGGATTTGTCACTTAGTATATTTCAATTCACCAAAAAGCTCAAATGTAGCTTTTCCTTGTTGTCGGGCTTTTTTTCGTGCCGGCATTAAGCAACTGCTTGGGTCGTAGATTCGATTCCGGTGAATTGTCAATGCCTGAACCATCAATTCAACTAATAAACCGAAAAAAGCACCCTGATTACTCAGGATGCCATTCAAGAACCAAGCATAGAAATCTATTTACATTGTAGATGCCTACTGCCGGTTCGTGTCCAATCATTTTTGGTGGAGCTGAAGGGGCTCGAACCCTCTACCTCCTGCTTGCAAAGCAGGCGCTCTCCCAGGTGAGCTACAGCCCCAAAAAGGAAGCCCTAATATTATATAAAGGCCTCCTATGAATTGCAATTCAAATTTTGACTTTTTTGAACTGACCGGTAATGTCTTCCCTGCTGTCGAGGGAAAAGCGAAGGTAGTTTTCGCTATATCCTTCATAGAGCCCCAGCTTGTTCTTCCCTTCGATGAGGACA
>JBNMLQ010000178.1:0-2405 GCA_050874925.1 Candidatus Enterosoma sp.
AAGGGACTTCTCACTTCGACAAAGATCGAAGGTGTCGAAGACCTCACCTATGATAACTATGCCAACTATTCAAGAAGGATCTCTGACTTGAAGTCCTATCAGACATTGGCTATCAACAGAGGTGTCAATAAGAAGGTCCTCACCAAGAAGTTCGTCTTAGATGACGAGACCATCTTAAATCATATCAAGCTCTTTGAGATTCCTTCCAAGACTCCTTACAGGGAACAGTTTGAGGAGATGGTTCAGGATAGCTATGACAGACTTATCTTCCCATCCGTCTCCAACGATCTCTTCTCTGCCTTGATGGACAATGCCAGCGATGTCGCTATCGAGGAATTCAAGACATCCCTGAAGGCGACCCTTCTTTATCCACCGCTCAAGAACAAGAGAATCCTAGGCTTTGATCCAGGCTTCACCCATGGATGCAAGCTTGCCTTCATCGATGAAAACGGAAAGGTGCTGGATACCTATGTCCTATCCGATCCCTTCCATAGCAGGATGAACCATGATAAGTGCCTTCCCATCCTTCATCAGATGATCGTCAGAAACGGAACCTATCAGGTAGCTTTGGGAAACGGAACGGCCAGCAGGGAAAGTCAGAAACTTCTTGAAGAACTCAAGGAAAAATACTTTGACCTGAAAGACCTTCATGTTGCCGTCGTCAGCGAATCCGGAGCTTCCATCTGGTCAGCCACCAAGGATGCCCAGGAAGAATTCCCTCAGTTTGAACCGAATTTGAGAAGTGCCGTATCCATCGCAAGAAGACTGCAGGATCCTCTTGCCGAACTTGTCAAGATTCCGACGACCTCCATCGGTGTCGGACAATACCAGAAGGACTTGGATGAGAAGAAACTGGAACTGGCTCTTGGCGGTGTCGTCGAAGATGCTGTCAATGCCATCGGTGTCAACCTCAATACGGCAAGCGCTGCTCTCTTATCCTATATCTCCGGTATCAGCAAGAAGATTGCTCTCAACATCGTCAAGTATCGTGAGGAAAACGGAGCCTTCAAGAGCAGGAAAGAACTTCTGAAGGTAAGCGGACTTGGACCCAAGGCCTTTGAAAACTGCGCCGGCTTCCTTCGCATCCCCGATGGAAAGGAACCTCTTGACAATACGGCCGTCCATCCGGAATCCTATCCGATTGCCAAGGAGATCCTCAAGCGCTTTGTTTCCGAAGATGATGCAAAGACCAAGGAGAATCTCAAGAAGCTCTCCCAGGATGATTTGAAGGGATTGAGTGAGACACTTAGTGTCGGTCTTCCGACCCTCCTTGACATCGTCAAGGAACTCATCCAGCCTAGCCGCGATCCAAGAGAAGAGGCAAAGACAGCCAATCTCACGGAAGGCGTCACGGACATCAAGGACCTCAAGGTAGGTTCCATCATGGAAGGTACGATTCGCAACGTCACGGGATTCGGCTTCTTCGTCGACATCGGCGTTGAAATCAACGGCCTTGTCTACCTCAACGAGATCGCCAACCATAGGGTCGATGATCCCCATGCCTATGGAAAGCCAGGAGACATCGTCAAGGTCAAGGTCATCGCCGTCGACCTTCAGAGAAACCGTATATCCTTATCCATGAAGAATATCAAACAGAACTAGGAGAACATCATGAACTATTATTCCGTAAACAATTCCAACAAGGGAAGCCTCAATCTGTCCAGCTATGTCTTTGCCCAGATTGCCAAGGAGACGCTGGAAGAACTTGCCAAAGGGGATCTGAAGGATTCCATCTCCCTCAAGCTTGCCAAGAACAGGGACAATGTCAGCTGTGACATCGATCACAACCAGGTGAGGGTCGATGTTTCCTTCTCGGCAGTCCGCAACTCCGATGTCCAGAACAGCGTCGAGTGTATCCAGAAGGAAATCTATGAAGCCATCTATGATGCGACCGAAATCAGCACCGTCAAGGTCAATGTCGCCGTCGTCTCCTTTGTGGATTCCAATCTATGACATACACAGAGAAGGAATACGAAAAGGATAGGAAGCGGTATGGCTATCTGGCCTCCCTTCCGATTCTTGTTGCCATCGTGCATCTGCTGTTTACCATCTTCTTCATGAGCTGCGTCAGCTTCCATGAGGCTGACGGGACATACGGGAATCTCTTCACCCTTGGTGAACTCTTCTCTGTCAGTTCCTTTGCCGCCATCATTTTGGGAAAAGGAACAAGCTATGCTGCCATCAAGGCTCTTCCGGCCTTGTTAGGTGTAGGTATCGGACTTGTGGAAATCTTCCTATCCACCTTTGCCGTCAAAGGAAAGAAAATCTATTATAAGATTGCCTTCTTTGTCTATCTCTTTGATTTCCTGTTTTCCTTTGCTTCCATCATCCTTTCCTTTGCGTTGAAGAGCCAAATCGTCTTCCAGGTCTATGACATCATCCTGAATCTTGTCATACACATCATC
>JBNMLQ010000179.1:0-2394 GCA_050874925.1 Candidatus Enterosoma sp.
CCCAATGCCATTTCGATGACAATCCACTCTTCCAGGTAGATGAAGAAGAAGCTACAAGGCAGGCTCTTTTGGCATACAAGGAAAACAATACCGGATGTTTCTATTATCTTTACCTTCTCAACAAAAACAAAAACGAAGCAAAAGCAAGAAACTACCTACGTCTTTCCTGTACATACGGAAATCCAAGAGCCTATCTTGAAATGGCAGAATTGTTACACAAAGGCATTCTCTTTCCAAAAGACAAAGTTTCTTCCTTCAGCAATTATAAGATAGCTGCCCGATGCGGCCTCGAAGAAGGCTATTTCGGTATGCTCTTGCTGGCAAGCGAAGAAGGTAGCTATGAATTAGAAAAAGAAATCTATGAAGAAGCAAAGAAAAAAGGATTCATCCTTCCAGGAGTCATAAAATGAAAAAAGCATGTATCGTAGGAGCATCCAAGATAAACGATGCCTCCTTCCTTCAGAAAAGAAAAGACTGCTATCTCATCAGCTGTGATGGAGGTTATCTTTGCTTTTTGAATCAAGGCATGGAGCCTGACCTCTTCATTGGCGATTTTGATACCCTGGACAAGGATAGCCTCCATCATCCAAAGGAGGTCATAAGGCTCAACCCCGTAAAAGACGACACTGATACCATCTTTGCCGTAAAGACAGCTCTAGATAGAGGTTTTGACACCTTCTATTTCTATGGTTGTCTAGGCGGAAAGCTAGAACATACCATCGCCAATCTTCAGGTTTTGAAATATCTCAAGGACAGAGAGAAAAACGGGTATCTCATCGACGAAGATAACTCTCAGATTGTCTTCATGCTTCATCAGGAAAAAGTATGTTTCAAGAAGATGAAAGGCATGCTTTCCGTCTTCTCCTATTCAGAGACATGTACAGGAGTCACCATTCACGGCATGAAATACGAATTGAAAGAATCCGCTCTTACAAACAGCTTCCCTTTGGGTGTTTCCAATCAATTGATAGACAATGAAGATGCTTTTATCGAAGTAAAGGAAGGATTCTTGCTTGTCATCGCTCCTCTGGCAAGTCTTGATTTGTGATTTCAATCGTCTTGTCAAAGCCTAACTGGTCAGAAAGTCGATGAGAAATAGAAAGGATCGTCTTATCGTCACCGATGTCTGAAAGGGCAGAGATGACGTCTTTTTCCGTCTTGGAATCCAGGTTTGCACTGATTTCATCAAGAAGCAGAATCTTTGGATTGCTTAAGAGAGCCCTGGCTAAGGAAAGTAGCTGAAGCTGTCCTCTTGAGAACTCCGTCTCCTTGAACATAGCCTGATATCCACCCTTGATATCATTCATGACATAATCGTCCAGATTGACCTTTTGCATGACCTTTCTCACCTCATCAAGAGAGTACTTCTCATCATATAAGGTGATTTGATCCATGATAGTTCCGTTGATGCTTTGGAACCCTTGTTCGACATAGCCTAGGATTCTTCTCTTCTCCCTGTCAGGAATCATGCTGGCATCATATCCATTGACAAGGACTTTTCCGGCAGTCGGATTTTCAAGCCCTAACAGCATCTTGAAGAAGGTCGTCTTACCGGCACCGGTTCTTCCGATGATAGTGACTTTTTCTCCTTTATGGATGACAAAATTCATTCCATGGAAGATGTCGATATCTCCATCGTCATATCGGAAGCTTAAGTTGTCAACTTCAATTATGTTGTCTTTTTCTTCCTTAAATATTGTTTCATACGTCAAGGTCTCATCCTTTTGATTGATTTCTTTTTCATTCATGAAGGCAACGACTCTCTTCAATCCGGAAATACCTTCCTGCATCGTCTGCATTTCTTGTCCGATGTTCTGAATCGGAGAAAAAATATTGCTGATGAAGGAAAGAGATGCAGCAAATGTTCCGGCAGTGAATCCCATTACGACATCAGAGGAAGACAAATAGAAGACAAGGAAACTGACAAGAGCGATGAGAAGTGCCTTGAGCAGCTCGACGATCGGAGAAAAGACAGCATCAAGTATAGCAGAGCGGTCTCTCATCCTATAGGATGACTCCAGAAGACTGACATACCCATCTTCACGATATTTTTCCTTATCAAGATTCTGGATGGTCCTCATGTTCTCCAATGATTCGGAGATGGAATTAGCCTGGGCATTGATGGCTTTTCTATTGTTGAGGTTTGCTTTCAACATCTTTTTGCTGATAAGTCTTGTGATGACGTAGATAACCGGAATAAGACATAGGATGATAAGACCTAGAAGCCAGCTGAAGAGGAAGATGGACACAAGAATACCGATGATCTTGATAAGAGACACAAGAATAGACACGATGCCTGAGGCAAAAAGGGTCTCGACAGCGTATACATCATCCATGACTCTTGAGAGCATCTCTCCCTTTCCATGATGTGTATAGAAGTTGGCTTTCAGCTTA
>JBNMLQ010000180.1:0-2375 GCA_050874925.1 Candidatus Enterosoma sp.
ATTTCTCTTGGCTGTGCCAAGAACCAGGTCGATTTGGAAGAGATTCTTGCCTACTTGAAGCGGAATTCCTTTATGACGGTTTCGGATCCCGAGCTTGCCGATGTCATCATCGTCAATACCTGCGGATTCATCGATGCAGCCAAGAAGGAAAGCATCGATGCCATCCTTGAGATGGTCCAGTATGACAAGCCTGTCATCGTCACAGGATGTCTAGCCACACGCTATCTTGAAGATCTCAAGAAGGAAATTCCGGAAGTTGCCTTATGGATTCCCTTGGAAGAATACAAGAACTTCTCCAAGCTTTTCCAACCCTTTGTCAAGGATAGGACTCTGACAGGTGAAATCGATCCGACCAAACGTGTCTTCATCTCTCCTGAGAGAGAAGCATATCTGAGGATTTCCGATGGATGTGACAACTTCTGCAACTTCTGTGCCATTCCACATATCCGTGGGCGCTTCAAGTCCGTTCCTTTCGAGACTTTGAAGAAGGAACTTTGCATGATGGATGAAAACAACATCCGTTCCCTTACCGTCATCAGCCAGGACACTTCCATGTACGGAAAGGATTTGGGAAACATCGACCTGACCGGTCTTACCAAGGAAATCATTTCCCATAAGAACTTCGACTTCATCAAGCTGATGTACCTTTATCCGGATGAAGTCAAGGAAGACCTCATCGACTTATTTGCATCAGACAGCAACCTGACTCCCTATTTTGACCTCCCTGTACAGCATTTCAGCGACCACATCCTGAAGAGGATGGGAAGAAGGGGCAGTGAGCAGGATATCCTCGATTTGATCGCAAGATTCCGCAAGAAGGTCCCCGAGGCCATCTTGAGGACCACCATCATGGTCGGCTTCCCAGGAGAGACCGAGGAAGACTTCCAGGAATGCCTGAAGCAGGTCAAGGAAGTTCGTTTCGATCATCTTGGCTGCTTCATGTTCTGTCCGGAAGAAGGAACACCTGCCTTCAAGTTCAAGGACCAGGTTCCTGAAGAAGTCAAGGTCCAGAGATACAATGCCATCATGAAGGAACAGAAGAAGGTCTCCTACCAGCTCAACAAGGCCAGGATCGGCAAGACCTACAAGTGCCTCATCACCAAATACGACGAAGACAATCTTTCCTATGACTGCATCTGCAACCTCTATGCTCCGGATGATATCGACGGAAAGATGAGAATCTACTCCAAGAGCGAACTTCATCCAGGAGACCTCGTCAATGCCAAGGTCGTCAATGCGATGTTCTATGACCTGGATGCCGAAGTCACCGAGATTCTTAGAAAGGCCTGATTGTTTTCATGATTTTTGGAAAATACATCAACGGATATTACAAGAAATACTGGTATCTTTTCGTTGCCATCTTCATCTGTGATGCCTTTGTCGACATCATACAACTTTTGATTCCGATGATTATCGGAAATGTCATCTCGGTCTATTCGACTCCGGCCATCCGGGAAAAGCCCTATGCCTTTTCCATCCTCAGGCCGTTTACAGGATTCGATGGTGGCTTCCAGGTTTTGGCCTCGGATTCCATCGCCTTTTATCAGACCGACTTCTTTATGACGCTGATGCTGATCTTCGTCATCGGTGTCCTCATCTTCTTCGGCAGGATGGGGTGGCGCTTCTTCTCGGCTCAGATTGGTTCCCGGATTGAAAGGGATCTGAGAAGCAAGATGTTCGCTCACATCCAGACGATGTCACTATCCTATTACTCACAGAAGAAGGTGGGTGGTCTTCTCTCCTTCTTCACCAACGACCTTCAGACCATCAAACAGTGCTTCAGCGACGCCCTCATCTGGGTGACGGACCTTTTGGTCTTAGGAACATTGTCCTTCACCTTCATGGCCATTCTATCCTATCAGCTTGCCCTCTATACAGCCATTCCCCTTCTCATCTTCATCATCCTAGGCGGAGTCGTCGGAAAGCAGGAATCCAACAAATACAAGATTTCCTCGGATTCCTTTGAGTATCTGTCTGACTTCACCGAAGAGAATCTCCAAGGCTTCTCCGTCGTCAAATCCTTCCTGAAGGAAAAAGCCAGGATCAAATCCTTCAAAAAGCTATCGACAGATGCCGAAAAGACAAACATCAGTTATCTGAAATATTCTTCCTTGATTGACTTGTTCATCAACCTGGTCCTTGCCATCACCTTCTTCATCCTCTATTTCTTAGGTTCCATAAGTATCCTCAATCCGGATGTCGGTTTTGCCGGACAGGTCACGGATATCGGTAAGCTGACCACCTTTGTCGGCTACTATGACTCCTTGATCTGGCCGATGATTGCAGGAGGTCTCATCATCGACCTTGTCTCCAGAGGTTCCGGTGCAAGAAAGAGAATCGCCGAAATCCTGGATAGCAAGCCAGACATCCAGGAC
>JBNMLQ010000181.1:0-2372 GCA_050874925.1 Candidatus Enterosoma sp.
AGGTTCAGCTTGACGCTTCTGTTAGAGTCGCCGACATAGAACCAATCCTGAAGTTCAGCCTTGTTGCTGATAGAAAGCGTGTTGAGCGTAAATTCCTGCTGACTGCTGGAAGGGTTATCCGAACCGGAATTCGAAGTAGAGTTCCGGCATCCAACCATACCGAAGAGAGATACCAAAGAGATAACACTGAGAAGCAATTTCTTTTTCATGAAGCAAACCTCCTTTAATTATTTTTTGTTTTTATCATGAAGTCTTAAGTCGGATTTGGATTACTGATGAAAAACATCGTCTTGAATATCGTCCAGTAATTTTTGGTATTTTCCCTTGGTGACAAGACCGATTGTCGTGAACACGATGCCCAGAATCAGAAGCACACCTCCGATAGCGAATCCAGCCATGGAGACAAAGAACTCCGGGCAGGTAGTAATCAGCTGATAGTTCTGAGCCGGTTTCTTGGCAAGAAGGAAGAAGATGATGGCCAGAACGAGAAGAATCGCACCGACACAGTTCAGAGCCATACCATTGGAAAAGGCGTTCCTGCCTTTCTGAATCTCGGCATGGCTTGCTGCGGCAAGCGTCTTGATTTCCTGCTTCGTGACATCCTTATGTATCAGATGTCCGCATCTCGGGCAGACATACTCGATGGTGGTGGTTTCATCAACTTTTCCTTCCATCATGGCCTGAGACATCTTCTTGTCTTCCAACCTGTTCTCATCGATTTCTTTTCCACAATGACAGCAGTACATATCACTTTACCTCCGCAAATCCGCTATTGTTGTTCGGAATGATCTGATAACGGATGGAATTGGTGGATTTATGGAACGTATAGACACCTTCGACATGGAACTTCTTTCCAACAAACTGCTCATATTTGGTATATGTGGTTGTTGTATTGTCGACTGGATGATAGACAAAGGGAAGGAAGATGGAATAATCTAGCTTATTTCCAGTTTCATCGCGAAGATACAGGGTGATTTCCGGAGTAGAACCCGTATATCCGCCAATGACTGTGACGGTGTCCGTGAATTTGACGGAACAATTGAGAATCTCGTTGTCTGCAGCAGTGACAGAGGAAGCTTTCTTTTCAAAGCTGTAAAGCGAGAATTCCTCTGTGTTGTCCTTGGCTGAAATCAAGACCCTGGCATTCTTGTCGTCATCATCCTTCGGATATGGTTTGAACTGAGCATCCGTCATCTGGAAGCCAAAGTTCTCGCTGTCCTGAAGAAGTCCACACACCTGGATATATGTATTGACAGCCGTATATTTGGAAGAAATGGCAGCCATTCCGGTGAAGATGTTGATACCGGCATACTCACCATAGCTATATCTTCCACCCTGTTCCTTGGAATAGAAGTTCTGGATATAGAGGATATTGTTGGAATAACCGGCAACCGTACCGACGATTCGTACCTTCTGATTGTTGTACTTGTTTTCATGGCTTGGATCGGCAAGGCTCAGTTCCAGTTCCTTCTTGATGTCAAGGAGGGAGGTATCCTGATAGCTTCCGTAATTGAAGAGAGGAGAAGGTTGCCCGGAGAACATGTTGAGTTTCTCCGCCTTGGCCTGGGCTTCGGCAGAAAAGAAGTCATCCTGCATGCGAGGCATGTCAGCGACATTCTTGACATAGGAAAGTCCTTCCTGGACGATCATGAGATTCAGAAGATCCAATTCGGAAATCGGAGCATCCTTCTTTTCCGTATTGATCCAAACAAGAGAGACATATCCTGAACCGGTAGAATCTGCTTCCGGTGCCTTGTAGTCATCAAACGGAGAAGAGATGACGATGGTTCCGTTTTCCTGAGCAACCTTCAGCTTCTCCTTGGTAAAGTTGCTGGCTTCCTTACCCCATTCTTCGACGGCACCCGTAGATTCCGGTGTATCGATACCGAAGAACCTGGCCTTCAGGATATCGCCGGTAGATGTGTCAAAGTGAGCTGTATCGCCATCGATGCAGGTGCGCAATGTCACCTGTTCGATGCCATCTGCCCAGAAACTCTTTCCCTGATATTGCTGCACAAGCCTGTTGTTGCTTTTCTTGTAATAGTCGATATGTTCATGAGCTGAAACCTTGTCCGAAGTCTGCTCCGTCTTGGAAGATGCTTCGGCATTCGTTGCATTTCGACAGCCTGTGACTGCGAACAGACAACAGGTGAAGAGCAGTAAAGAAATCTTTTTCATTGCATTACCTCTTACATTGCCAACTTAGCCGTGTTCTCGGCTTCCCTGAACTGCGTGTCGATGAGAGAATCGACATCAGTATCATTGCTTATGAACACCTGGGTCAGAATTCCGCCAACGACCTCTCTGGCCTTGGCAGAGCCGGAGAAACATGGCGTATTGAAGTATTTTCCGTTGATATCCTCATAGACGAC
>JBNMLQ010000182.1:0-2371 GCA_050874925.1 Candidatus Enterosoma sp.
GAAGAAGCCGTCGATGAGATAGGTGATGGAATACCACTGATTGGATGGGAAATTGGCATGGACCTTGGTTCCTCCGAAGTGAAGGAATGCACTCACCCATGAGAAGGCTCCGATGAATCCTCCGACGACAGAGAAGAAAGCAAAATCAAGGATTCTTCTTCCTTTCTTCTTCATCGGTGTCTTATCAGAGAAGAAGAGGGCAAGGAAGAACAGGACGGAGAAGACACAGATCATCGCTCCTGTATACCAGGAACAGATGAGGGCATAGAACAAAGAGATGGGATATAGCCATCTTATCTTTCTTTGATATAGCTTCCGGATTCCTAGGACGACAAGAGGAAGAATCATCACGGCATCAAGCCACATATAGTTGGAAAGATAGACAAAGGCATATCCTAATAGGGAATAGCAAAGAGAAAAGCCTATGGATATCAGTTTAGGTTCCTTCTCATGGCTTCTGAATAGAAAATACATGAATAAGGAAGCTAGCATCATCTTCAATACGCTAACAAGAAGCATGAAGGAGGGGATGTCTGCTTCCGAGAAGAAGACGATGAGGAAGTTGAATGGTGAACCTAGATAATAGGTATAGATGCTTAGGAAGTCTCCTCCGAAGACCTTGGCCATGGTATAGACAAAAGAATCATGATCAAGAAGAGTTCTTCTGAAATACCTGAGATAGGAGATATACTGGCTTTGGGCATCGATCATCAGCATCGTCTTTCCTTCTTTGATGTCAAAAGGATAGAAATGATTGGTCTTGAAAAGGAAATAATAGCATAAAAAGCAGATACTCAAAGCAAGGATGGAATAGAGAACTTCCTTCCCTATCCTGACAAACCGATAGATACGTTTCTCACTTACATTATTTTGCATGAGACCATTATAGGAATTTTACCAGGATTAGGCAATTTTTTCTTTTTTCCTATTTCATATTCATTCAAATCAGTTATAATAATACGGCTTTGGAGCGTTACCCAAGAGGCTGAAGGGACCGGTTTCGAAAACCGGCAGTAGGGAAACCTAGCCAGGGTTCGAACCCCTGACGCTCCGCCATCGAATATTCATGCGAGCTTTCTATATCTGTAGAGAGTTTGTAGCATTAGAAGGCAAATTATCCGTAAAGAAGTTTGCTCATATCAAGTCACCCTAATCGGTGGCTTTTTTCTTAATTTTTTTGCTTTTTATAGTCCTCAAATAATCATAGATGTGTTATAATGATATCAAAGGAGGTTATTATGAATTGGCCAAAGATAATTAAAACCATAAGAGAAAAGGATTTTATAACCCAAACCGAACTGGCTGAACGTATCGGCGTTTCTTTTGCCTCCGTGAACAGATGGGAACAGGGTCATCACGAACCGACCATGAAAGCAAAACGAAAGCTTGCACAAATTTGTAAAGATTTGAACATCAACATGGAGGAACTTTAATGCATCCATTTGTAAAATGGGCTGGCGGAAAGACCCAGCTTTTGGATAAGCTCGTTGACTTGATGCCCAAGGAATATAGTCATTACTTTGAGCCGTTCATTGGCGGAGGAGCGTTGCTTTTTCATGTGGCCCCGAAAGATTTCACCATCAATGATTTCAATTCGGAATTAATACAGGCATATCGTTGCTTTTCCAATCCTGCTGATACCGAAAAGTTAATCGAAAGGCTTAAATTCCATCAAGAAAACCATTCCGAGGAACATTATTATGAAGTCCGTTCCATGGATAGAGAGCCTGATTTTCTTTCTCTGCCAATATACGAAAGAGCTGCTAGGATGATTTATCTCAACAAGTCATGCTTCAATGGACTTTATAGAGTCAACAGCAAAGGATTTTTCAATGTTCCTTCCGGAAAAAAGAAAAACGTTGTGTGTTATGAGGAAAAGAACATTCAGGAGATAGTTGAGTTCTTCAAGGAATCCAAATCCGAAATATTGAATGGTGATTTTGAAAAAGCCGTTTTAGATGCTAAGAAAGGCGATTTCGTTTATTTTGATCCGCCATATGACACATGGGAGGACAAGGATTCCTTCACTTCTTATGCGAAGAATCCATTCGGGAAAGATGAGCAAAGAAGGCTTGCCGACTGTTTCAAATCTCTTTCCGATAGAGGAGTCTTTGCAATGCTCAGTAATCACAATACTGAGTTCATCCGCGAATTATACAAGGATTTCAACATCCACGTCGTTGAAGCGAAGAGAATGATTAACTCCAAAGCAGATGGACGTGGAAATGTCGAAGAGGTAATCATCACCAATTATGAAGACTAAGCCTTATTTCCAAGAGGACGGCTTCACGCTTTATTTAGGTGATTGCAATAAGATACTGAAGACCATCCCCGAGAAATCAATAGACGTTATTTTTGCGGATCCGCCATA
>JBNMLQ010000183.1:0-2367 GCA_050874925.1 Candidatus Enterosoma sp.
ATTATGGCTTCTACACCCAAGAGGATATTCAAAAACGTGTCTATGACTATAAAAGAGAGCAAGGGATGGAGATGTAGTTTTATCTCTTTAGGCCTGCTGGTCCCGTTGCTTCTGATAGCTTTGACATCAATCATACGAAGCCAAATCACAATCGATGGAGCGAGGAATTCATCTTCGGATAGCTCATATGTCGAGGTGTTTCCAGATAGGGCGGTAGTCAAGGATTGCTACCGCCTTACTAGGAAGGAACGCTATCAGGCGGCAATAGAGATTGATAGAGGCTGGAAAGAGATGGGGATTGTTCCTCATAGGTCGATTCAAAGCATCGAATCGGAAATCAATCTCCATCGCATCGCTTATTACTTGAATGTTCGAACAGACCAGGCCAAGGACGCCGATATTGACCTAGCGGATGATTCCAGATTCATCGTGAGAGCTTCCTATAAGGCTCTCATGATATTCGGCGAATAGGAGGAAAAGAATGACCGACAATAACAATGAAAAAGAAGAAAAGATGATTTCACTGGAGAACTGCCCTGAAATCATGAATGCCGAGGAGGTTGCTAAGATATTCCATATAAGCCCACGGACCGTCTATGCCCTGACAAAAAGCGGGGACATCCATAGCTTTTCCATCGGAAAGCTCAAAAGGTACACCAAAAAGAGCGTGTTCCGATACGTCTATGAGCTCACGGGAGACGAACGATACAATCTAGGAAAGGACCTCAGCCAACCGGACTACATCTTCAGAAAGCAGATGGAAGAAGGAACTGAGGCGAGCTTATGACACTCGGCCGACTTGTCAAATCCAAAGGCAAGTTCTATGCCGTCATGTATTGGAAGGACCCAATCACCCATAAGAGAGTCGAGAAGTGGATTTCGACTCAGCTTGAAATCCATGGCAATTCCACTAGGGCAAAGCAGATTCTGACGGAACTGAAGCTGGGCTTTGATCCGAATGACATCGTCAAGACCAATGTCTGTCTCATGAAGCTAGGCCTAAAACCTTTGGAAGATGACGGCAGAAGGATGAGAAAAAGAAAAGCGGAAGCCATCATCCGAAAGGAAGCCAAATCTGACCTGACGGTCGAAGTGGCCCAGAGCATGCAAAGAGGCCTCATCCTCTTCTCGGACTACATGAAGATATGGCTGGATAAGGTCAAGCCGGAAATCAGGGAAAGCACCTATACGGGATATCATTTCAATGTCTATAACGTCATAGGACCTTATTTTTCAAAGAAGAGAATCTATCTTCAGGACATCACTCCGGAAGATATCGAGATTTTCTATAGAGAACAATTGAAGACCAAGAACTCCAACACGGTAATCCGCTATCACGCCAATATCCGAAAAGCGCTTCAGTATGCCTATAAGAAAGGATTCATCTTGACCAATCCTGCCGACAGGGTGGATAGGCCAAAGAAGAGCACCTATGTCCATACCTTCTACAACAAGGGGGAAACGGAAGAACTCTTGAAGAAAGTGAAGGGTACTCCCTTTGAGTTTCCCGTCACCATGGCTGCTCTATATGGACTAAGAAGAGAGGAAGTCGTGGGTCTGAAATGGGATGCCATCGATTTCCAGTATAAGCAGATCACCATCAAGCACACGGTTACCGAAGCCATCGTAAACGGGGAGCGTGTGGAAGTGGCAAGAGATACCACCAAGACAAAGAAGTCATTCAGAACCTTGCCTTTCGATCCTTCCGGAATCGTCGAAAACATGCTTCTGGACATGAAGGCAAAGCAGGATGAGTGGAAGAAGACCTTTGGAAAGCTCTATAACCACGATTATGACGGATATATCTATGTGAGAGAAAACGGAACCCGCTATAAGACAAGCTGGCTAAGCAGCACCTTCAAGAAATTCTTAAAGGAAAACGGGCTTAGGCAGATTCGCTTCCATGACTTACGGCATACCTGTGCGACGATGCTTAGACATACCGGAGTTCCAATGGAAGATATCCAGAAATTCTTAGGCCATTCGACCATCACGACGACAGAAGGAATCTATGCTCACTTTGATGATACAAGACATAGAACGACAATCACAAAGCTCAGCGATTATCTCACGGATAAGACGGATGACGACGAATATGGGAATGTGGTGAAAAAAGAGAAGGAAGCAATCAAAGAATAAGAAGGAAACGGATGAACCATGAAGATGATTTACACCTAGCCTGGTTTGTCCGTTTTTCTTCGATGACATCTTGCTTTTTATGTTATCGCTTCTTAAAATGATTCTTAGCCAGGCGAACATATCAAAGGCCCAGTCCACCTTTCCTATTGTTTTCATTGGCAATACCTATTGTCCCAAGCATATCCATGTTTTGGGGTTCGTTCTTTTTACGTATCTCAAAGGTTTTGC
>JBNMLQ010000184.1:0-2317 GCA_050874925.1 Candidatus Enterosoma sp.
AGAAAAGATACTTTTTCAAAAGCTTTCAGGAATTTTCATAAAAATATTCAAAAAGCATTATAAAAATGTGAATATGTAAAAATCATCCTTTCACATCATAGGAATAACATGAAAGGATGATTGTCTTAACAAGGATTAAAGGACGTCCTTTGTCGGTTTCTTTCCCATCTTCGGAACTTTTAGTCATTTGCAACCTCTAGGCTTATGAAGTTGCTTCATCGGATAACGCAAGGCCGGGACTTGTTTCCCTGCCTTTTTTCTTGGTGTCGTCTTTTTGTCAACGTTTCAGAATTATTTTTTAGTACATCCCTGTACATCCGCCTTCATTTCTGGTATCATAGAATGGACAGGAGGTACATTCATGTACACCAAGGAATACCCCACAAAAGACAAGACGGACCACAGGATATACATCTACAGGAGCATTCCCGGCCAGAAAGAGCGCGAAATCGTCGAAAGGATCCCATCGAAGAACGGAATCCGTGAAAAGTATGGCGACGTCGATGCCTACATCAAGTCAAGGATCGAGGAACTCTCCGGAAGAATCGAAGACAAGAAGAAGGACAAGGTCTCGTTGATCATCGACCTCGAAAAGAAGATCGACCTGTCAAAGGGCGATCTGAGCAATTCAAGGAACGCAGGATACCTGTTCCTTCAGAAGGCATACTATGACCTCGGAATCGACCTTTTCCTCAGCAAATGGAAGTTCACCAGCAAGGCAAACTTCAAATATTCCCTGAACGACGTGTTCCGCTTCCTTGTCTATGCAAGGGTGGAGGATCCCGGTTCGAAGCTTGCCCTGAGCAGGAAGAACGCAGACTACCTTGAGGAGTTCGACTTTTCCGTCGATGACATATATGACTGCCTTGACAGGATAGACCAGTTTTCGGAGGCAATGACCAGGAAGCTGTCCGGAAAGTGTTCCTCTCTCATCAAGCCGGAGGGAGACAGCATCTATTACGACTGCACCAACTTCTATTTCGAGATACAGAATGCGGATGACGAGGACGGACTGAGGGACTATGGCGTCGAAAAGAACCACAGGCCTGACCCGATCGTCGAATACGGCCTCCTCATGGACGAGGGCGGATTTCCGATAGGTTCAACCATATTCAGGGGAGGCGAAAGCGAGAAGACCTCGCTTGTCCCGCTTCTCAAGAACGCAGGCGAGGACATCACGAAGGCAAAGATCATCGTCGCCGACAACGGCCTGAACTGCGAGAACAACAAAAAGGCGATACATGACTCCGGAAGGAACTACATCTTCTGTCAGTCGCCCAAGCAGCTTTCGGAGGCAAACCTCGAGCCGCTGTTCGAGGACAAGGACTGGCTCCATTACGATACTGGCAAGAAGGTGAAGAGTTGGTGGATCAAGAGGACCAACGGAAGGGACGAAAGGCTTGTCGCAAGGTTCGACAAGGCATCCTACGACTTCATGAACAAGGTCATCGACGACAGGGTGGAGAGGGCAAAGAAGTTCATTGCCAACCCTTCGAAGCTGAACCTCTCGAACTGCAAGGACGGAAAGCAGTATATAAAGAAGATAGTGACGGACAAGAAGACCGGAGAGGTCATAAAGGCAAAGAGCTACCTTGAGCTCCTTACCGAGGAAATAGAAAAGGACAGGAAATATGCCGGATACATCCTCTATGTCACCGACATACCGAGGGTGAAGGACGACGAGGACGGTTCCTTCACGAAGATGAAGGCCCTGGGATACCGGGTCGTCTTTCAGGACGACCTGGAAATCGTGAAGGTCGCCGGACGTAGGACAGACATCGAAGACTGCTTCCGCACGATGAAGTCAGGACTCGATGCAAGGCCGATGTTTGTATATAAGAAGGAACACATCGCTGCACATCTTTTTACCGTGTATGTCGCATTGACGCTGCTCATGTACATAAAGCGAAAGTATGTAAAGGAACTGACGAACCAGCAGCTGCTGGATGCCGTGAGGAAATATACCCTGTGCAGTATCGGCGACGAAAAGGATGTCTATGCCACGGGTTTCTATGACGGCGGAATCGATGCCCTTGCGAAATCGATGGGATTTGAAGGGATGGACAGGGAATATCTTGAAAGGAAGACGGTAAAAAAGTTCATAGCATACAGCAAGAAAGTGTCATGATGTACAAAAAATAATTCCAAAAAAATCCCGGAAACCCAGGTATCCATGGGCATTTCCGGGATTTTAGCTTCCGAAGATGAGATTATATATCATTTTTTTGATAAAAAAAAGGTAGAAAACCCTCCCTGATATTTTCTTTGTAAGAAGAGTCATTTCCTTCCTTCTTCAATCGACTAGTAATATCATGGC
>JBNMLQ010000185.1:0-2312 GCA_050874925.1 Candidatus Enterosoma sp.
CTGTCGGCAAGCCTGACAGCCGTGATCTGTGGAATTTCGTTCATCAACAGGCCTTCGATGGAGTCGGAGATGTCACTTGGAGCAAGATAGCATCCGTTGCATGCTCCTACCATCTTTATATATAGGATACCTGTGTCCTTGTCATAATGGTCGATTTCGACATCGCCTCCCTCCTGTCTCAGGTATGGCCTGATTTTATTCAGTGAGTATTCGATTCTGTCATTCAGTGTTCGCATGGTTATTATTTCTCTTTCAAAAATTATAGACGGCTAACTTTGGATTGTCTAGAAGAATGCAGTTTCTGTCAAAGAGTTGGTAATCAGGACGATAAAAGCGCTTCAACTTGTGGGGAAATGATTCAAAATCAAAAATAATTAGTTGACACTAACAAATATTGGAGTATAGTATTCAAGTAGTTATAACTAACTTGGAGGGTCGTATATATGCCTATTTCCTTTGCACCGATTGGCAAAGATCTTATGGTCAAGCGTATCGCTGGAAACGATAAGATTAAAAAACATTTGGAAAGTCTCGGAATTGTTCCGGAGAGAACCGTCAGGGTTCTCGAACAGTCCAGGAACGGAATCATCGTTCTGGTCAACGAGATGAGACTTGCCTTGGATAACCATGTGGCAAGCACCATCATCGTTGCCTGATAAAGAGGAAAAAGTACTATGGAAACTGAAAACAAAGAAGCAGTAAAGCCAGAAGAAAAGCCGATTGCTGTCGGTGACATCGTTGCTCTTAACGCTGTCCTGATCGGCACTTCCGGCATCATCCAGAAGGTGGATGGTGAAGGAAGGGTAAGAAGACGTCTCTTCGACATGGGGCTCACTCCCGGTGCAGAGGTCTTCCTTAGAAAGAAGGCGCCGCTTGGCGATCCTATCGAAGTCACTCTCAGAGGATATGAGTTGACTCTTCGTAAAGATGAAGCTCAGTTTGTCCAACTTAAGGTGACCGATGTTCCTGAAGTCAAGGAAAAGGATGAAGATAAAGAGGAGGATGCTCAGTAATGGCTGAAGAGAAGAAGCTTCGCTTTGCCCTGGCAGGCAACCCTAACTGCGGTAAGACAACTTTATTCAACTCTCTTACCGGTTCCACCGCCTATGTCGGAAACTGGCCTGGTGTCACCGTTGAAAAACGTTCCGGCACCTATGATGACAAAAAAGGACATGTCGCTGAAATCATCGACTTGCCTGGTATCTATTCCATGTCACCATACACACCGGAAGAGGTTATTTCCAGAAACTTCATCTTGGAAGAACATCCGGATTGCGTCATCAACGTCCTTGATGCCACCAACCTTGAACGTAACCTTTATATGACGACACAGATCCTGGAAATGGATGTTCCTGTCGTCATCGCCCTCAACATGATGGATGCCGTCAAGGATAACGGCATGACCATCGATGCCGAGGCGATTTCCAAGAAACTCGGTGTCCCTGTCGTTGAAATCTCTGCTCTCAGAGAGATGAATCTTGACAAGCTCATCGAGAAGGCCATCGATACGGCAAAGAAAAAGAGAGAAGGCAAATCCTTCTGGAATTATGGCGAATATGCCCCGGTTGTCGAAAAGGCTTTATCTATCTATAAGGAAGCTGATGTCGAGAACCCGCTCTTCCACTGTATCAAAGCCCTTGAGGGTGATGAAATCGAGGAACAGAAGAACAAAGGTCTTTTCGAAGCCGTGAAGGCACTGGGTGTCAACATCGATGAATTCGAAGCCAATTCGGCAGATATGAGATATAAGTACATCACTGCTGAAATTGCGTGCTATCGTACCGGTGCTCCGGTTCAGGAATCCAAGAAGCTTTCCAAGTCTGATAAGATCGATAAGGTTCTTACCAACAAGTGGGCAGCCATTCCGATTCTTATCGTCGTCATGTTCTTGGTCTTCCACATCACCTTTGCCGGTGACTTGTTCTATATGCATGCCATGGGCCTTGACCTTGGCGATGGATATCCGGGATTCATCTCCTGGACGATGGCTGATGGAACCACGGTCACTCCGTTTGCCGGTCTGTTTGCAACGGAGGATGGTGTCAATTCCATCGGTGAATTCTTCCATTCGCTAGCCGGTGACAATGAGACAGGTATCTTAGGATGCATCTGTCTTGGAATCAAGCAGCTGCTTCTGATCTGGAACGCTCCGGAATGGTTGATTCTCTTCATCTATGACGGTGTCTTGAATGGTGTCTCTGCCGTTCTTGGCTACGTTCCTCAGATTCTTATCCTGTTCTTCTTCTTCTCCATCATGGAAGATTCCGGTTATATGGCCCGTGTTGCCTTCGTCCTTGATAGAATCTTCAGAC
>JBNMLQ010000186.1:0-2241 GCA_050874925.1 Candidatus Enterosoma sp.
ACAGGTCATCGAGGAGACAGAGGCTGAGGAAAGGAAGAAAAGGCCCTAGGCAGACCCAAAAGAAGGAAAATAATGAACTTACGAACAATAACTGACCATAAGTTCATTTTGAAAAATATTTACAAATTCCTAAACAACAACAAAAGCTCCCTTGCGGGAGCTCCTTGAAGCGGTTTTACTTCTTCAGGCCAAGCTTGGCGATGAGAGCGTTGTACTTTTCGGCATCCGTTCTCTTGAGATAGCTGAGAAGATTCTTTCTTCTGGCAATCTTGATGTCCATACCACGCTTGGAAGAGTAGTCATGCTTGTTGAGGGTCATGTGGACCGTCAGCTTCTTGATCTGCTCCGTAAGGATGGCGACCTGGACTTCGACGGAACCAGTGTCCTTCTCATCTCTGCGATTGCTTTCAATCGCCTTCGTCTTTTCTTCTTTTGTAAGAGCCATTTTTCTTTACCTCATTTCTCTCTACCGATACATCCAGCACAGGGTGAATATGAGGATCGTGCCCTGTTCCAGAAAGTACGGCTTGAATATTATAATCGAACCTATCCTTGATTCAAGCTTTTTTGAACAAAAATCAAAGAAAAATCAATCCTTTCCATCCATAATCCTAAGGCAACGCTCATACCCCAAAAAAGAAGACAAGAAAACCAGTTTTGGCAAAAGAAACTCTTTTCTTTGAAATTTGCTTTGTCTATAATTTGCAGGAAAAGAAAGGACACTTTGCCATGAAAGAAAAAGAGATTTCAGTCAGACATCCTTATTTCGTATTGCTCAAGAGCGGAGAGAAAACAGTCGAAGGAAGACTGTATGATGCGTTCTTCAGGGACCTGGAGAAAGAAGACATCCTCACCTTCAAAGATGAATTAGACGGCGAGACGTTCAGAAGTCTTGTCAGAGACATCCTCGTCTTCAAGGATTTCAGCGAGATGATCAAGCATTTCGGAAGGGAAGTCCTCGGCTTCAAGGATCACTCCTTCGAAGATACGTTGAAGACCTATGATTCCTTCTATACCAAGGAAGAAATCGATAAGATGGGCGTGTGTGGCGTATGCGTCGAGAAAGCCTGAAAGGATTCAGATAAAATGAGAGAATTGCATTTGCATTTGGACGGATCCATGCGTCCAGAGACCGTATTGGATCTATATCGAGAAGAAAACATCCTGCCTCCCTGCGAGGATGTCCTTACCATGAAGAAGATGCTCACGGCCAACCCCGATGCCAAGGATCTAGGTGAAGTCCTTCAGGTCTTCAACATTCCTCTTAAGGTCCTGCAGAAGGAATATGCCCTGAAAAGAGCTGCCAAGGAGCTTATCGAAGACTTAAAGAAGGCAGGAAACGATTATGCCGAAATCCGTTTTGCTCCGCAGCTCTCCGTCAAGGAAGGACTGTCCCAGAAAGAAGTCTTGAATGCCGTCATCGATGGAATCAAGGAAGGGATGGAAGAAAACCCAGGCATTGAAGTAGGCCTTCTTCTCTGCATGATGAGAGGCGGAAGCAAAGAAGCAAACAGGGAAACCGTCCTTCTTGCCCATGAATACTTAGGAAACCATGTCAAGGGAATCGACCTTGCCGGAGACGAGAACCATTATCCATGCCATCTCTATGAGGATGAGTTTGCCCTGGCAAAAAGCCTGAACGTACCATTCACCGTCCATGCCGGTGAGAGCAAGTCCATCGCCAATGTCATGGATGCCATCAAATATGGAGCAAGAAGACTTGGTCACGGATGCAGCGTCATCCATGACAAGGAAGTCATGCACATCATCAAGGAAGAGGGAATCCTCATCGAATGCTGCCTGACCAGCAACATGCAGACCAAGGAAGTGCCAGACCTCAGCAAGCATCCTATCCGAGCCTTCTTCGACTACGGCATCCGCGTCAACATCAATTCCGACAACATGACCGTATCCGATACAGACATAAGGAAGGAACGCAAGCTTGCCAAAGACCTTCTCAGCTTCACCGATGAAGAGCTTTCCGTCATCGATGGATATGCCAAGGAAGCCTCTTTCTGAAGTAAGCGTTTTCTTGACAAAGAAGTCATCATCCCGTTTTCGATGTGATATATTTTTTTCGTAAAAAATGGATATATGGAACCTGTTAAGTAAGTGTCAATTAGGGTCTTTGGATATTTACCCCATCATGGTTTATACTTCCTCCAATCAAACGGAGGAAGATTTTTTATATGATGACGGAATTGAACCAAAGGCAGAAGGAGATATGTGATTATGCCGAAG
>JBNMLQ010000187.1:0-2212 GCA_050874925.1 Candidatus Enterosoma sp.
GGATGTCGACGTTACTTCGATTGTGCTTTCTAAGAGCATCAAGGTGTTGAAGGAAGAGGCGTTTGCATATACCAAAGGAATCACGGAGATTACGATTCCTCAAACGGTGACAACTGTTGAAAATAATATTTTTATGGGTTGTCCTGATCTTGTACATGTTATTTACCAGACAATGGCGTATCCGAGTGTAGGAACAATCTTCAAGGTGGAAAGCCTGAAAAAGGTAACGTTTGATTGCTATGAAACACCCTATAATGGGTGCTTCGGATGCACAAATCTCGAGGAAGTCGAATTGACGGATAAGGTTCAAATCATCGGGGGTCACTGCTTCCAAGACTGCAGGAATTTAAAGAAATGTAATTTTCCAATGAATTTGATTGATTTGGGATTTTATTCATTTTACGGAGCCGGAATAGAAAATGTTGTTATCCCAGACAAAATAGTAAAAATTGATAATACGTTCCGAGATTGCGTTGCATTGAAGTATGTTATCATTCCTAAATCAGTACGTTCAATTGAAGGTCAAGCTTTTTATTTAACAAGAAATTACAAGACATTTTATTTGGGTACTGCCAATCAATGGAATTCAATTTCTATTAGTTCAGATTCTGAATCAATTGCTGATAATGTTTATTTCTATTCGGAAACTGAGCCAGTCGAAGATGGTAAGTTTTGGCATTATGTGGATGGAGAGCCTTCGATTTGGGAAACTGATTTAAAAGGTGAAGAATAGATTTCTTTTGAAGTGATAAGATCGGTCTTTGATTGACAGAGAATTTTGGCGGTGTGTGGATGAATATTTTGAATGAAGAACGATGACATCAATCTGCCTAAAATCAATGTCGCGATTTGCTGACGTTTTCTCAAGTTTGTGACATTCTTTTGGAATTCTTGAAAATCATAGATTTTGGATGATTGTTGACTAATCATTTTGTCCGCTGCTACTGGACACTTTTGCTAAAATCAGCAAAACTGTCCAGTAGAAATTTACATTTATGACTTGTGTTGAAGCTCTATTTCAGAGCTCTCAGCACGATGTTATAGTTGTGCTTCCTCAAAAATCAGTCAACCATCTTTATCGAAAAACAAAAAGCCGCTTTATGCGGCTATTTGTTGTTGAAGTTTCGATGCCTTACATAGAAGGATAAGACATCGATATCGCTTGGATGGACGTTGGTGATTCTTCCTGCTTCACCTAAGGTCTTTGGCCTGTAGAGATTCAGCTTCTCTCTTGCTTCCAAGGAAAGACCATCGATATGAAGATAGTCCAGATCATCCGGAAGAGGAAGTTCTTCATAGGACTTCCTGCGGGTGACTTCCTTCCTTTCCTGAAGGATATAGCCTTCATACTTGACCTCTGTCTCACATTTGAAGGCTTCGTTGTCATTCAAGTCAGGAAGGAAGTCGACGCAGTCATGAATGCCTTTATAGGTGACGTTCTGTCTTCTCAGGCAGTTCTTGAGGGTTTCGTTTCCGTTCGGCTTTGGAAATCCTAAGGACATGACATAGTCCTGAAGCTTCTTATTGGATGCTATCTGATGGTCGGAGAGCTCTTTGATTGCCATCAATACGTTTTCCTGGCTCTTCTTCAGTCTATCATATCTCTCTTGACTGTTGAGTCCGGCTTCATAGCCATATCTTGCAAGACGGGAATCGGCATTGTCGTTCCTGGTGATGAGACGGAACTCGCTTCTGGAAGAAAGGAGTCTGTAGGGTTCTCTTGTTCCCTTGGTGACGATGTCATCGATCATGATGCCGATATAGGCTTCATCTCTCTTCAGGATCAAAGGCTCCTTCTTCTGTAGATAGAGGCCAGCATTGATACCGGCCATGAGACCAAGGGCAGCTGCTTCTTCATATCCGGAAGTCGAGGCAATCTGTCCGCAGACATATAGACCAGGATATCCTCTGACCTGAAGGGTATGTTCAAGCTGACTAGGTTCGATGGCATCATATTCGATGGCATAGGCATACTTGAGGAACTTTGCATGTTCAAGTCCGACGATGGAGTGAACGATCTCTTCCTGGACATAGGTGGGCATGGAAGTGGACAGTCCATCGACATAGATGGACTTCATCTCCAAAGATTCCGGTTCCAAGAAGAGCTGATGTCTGTTCTTCTCCTTGAAGCGGACCACCTTGTCTTCGATGCTGGGGCAGTATCTAGGGCCGACGCCCTTGACGATTCCACCATACATGGCAGATTCAAGAA
>JBNMLQ010000188.1:0-2200 GCA_050874925.1 Candidatus Enterosoma sp.
TGTTGATTTCCGTCCATTCCGGAAAGGCATTCTTAGAGAAGGATAAATTTTTGGAAACATAGACCATTTCAAGTCTCTTGCAACCATCAAAAGCATAATCCTGCACCACGCCGGACATCTTATCCGTAAAAGATATATAGCAAGACTGTAAGTTTTCGCAATCGGCAAAAGCCTCTTTCTCGATGAGTGAGACATTCGTCATTGAAACACCATTGAGGTATGTGCAATCCAAGAATGCACCGGACTGAATAGTGAACTTCATACCAGATGCGACATTGATATCAACCTTTCGAATGTTTCTGTTGCCCTTGAATGCACCGGACTGAATGCCACAGACTGGATATCCATTGATAAGATCACTTGTAATACCTACATAATCCACAAAATCATCATCCACACCTTCGACAATCCATCCATTGGAGGATTCAAGACGATAACGGATGCCATTTTGAGTTATGCTAGAGCCTGATTCCATGCCACTACTATTGTTGTCACCATAGCCATTGTCGAAATTACTTCCTGTATTCTGAGAAGCCTTGCTGATGAAGCCAAAGCAAATGGAGGAAAGTGCAGCAAGGAAAGCAATGCCGCCAAGAAGAAGGAATCGCTTGGAAAAGTGTTCTTCCTTAGGTTTGGTAAAGACACTGCTTTCTTTGACAACGAGGTACTTCAATTTCTCATGGCGGATTTGTTCTGCCGAAGCCTTCTCGACATCCAATATCTCGAAATTGAAGCCATCGGCATCCCTAGGCATGACAAGAGGATCGTTGAGCGTATATTTCCTATGGGAATAGAAATTCTGAGGAACAACCTTGAAGACAGAATCGGAGATGAAATCATGGTTCTTATCAAAGAAGACGAACTTTACTTTAAAAGATAGAATCTGAACGCTGGAATTGTTATAGAACGTCAGGATGGCAAAACGATGATTGTCATCCTCATATAGATCATATCCGGAGATAGGAGCCTGAGAATCCTGTAGCGTACTATAGGAATAGGAAGATACAAACCTTGTATTGTTCATTCTTCATCCTCCAATCCCATGTATTTCTTATCCGTTATCGTCAGGATGAGATAACATGCCACAGCCGCAATGACAAATAAAGCAGATAAGAAGATAGACCAGAACTTCGGATTGTTCCATGAATAATCTATCATGTTCACCAAGACCAAACCGCCAAGAAGAGCACTTCCAGACAAAGCAACAAGCAAGCCATAGATAAGTGATGTGACGATAAGCTGTTTATACGGAATATAAATCGGCAGAGTATCATCAAACTTCTCACTTCCGGCACTGGTGACCTGAAGATAAAGGGCGGCTGTCTTCAACGGAATCCGTATCAACTTAGAAGAATCAAACTCAGCATCATAAAGATTGACCTTCACGATATCAAAAGGATGATTCAAGACATCAAAACAGACAATATAGAAGGAAATTTGATGGACATCCTTCTTGAAGCTGACACTGGCAAACTTCGTCTGCGTACGGCGGTTGATGGAAATGCCATATTTCTCAATATAATCCGCATTTCCCTGTTCTGGGATATAGGAAAGAAAATCATCTGCCATAACACCGGGACGGGTATCCTTCAGGAAATGATATTTTCTTGTCATCTTCGGAAGGACGATGAAAGTAAAGATTAAAAAGGACAAAACGAATACGACAAGAAGAAGTATTCCGATGACGATGTTCATAGGTTGCCGTCCTTGTTCTTCTTTTGTTTCTTTTCCATGCTCACATAAGTGACCTCTCCTTCCGGAGTGCTGACCGGAGTAAGTGGGATGAGATCAGAGATGCTGTCTTTGTTCTCAGACTTCTTGAAGGCGATGATGGTATTGTCAGACGGGCAGCAATCCATCATCAGCTTATGGATGCCTAAACGATAGCTGGTGAAAAGGAAGGGAATGACAAAGATGGCAAGAATACTGAAGACAGCAATCAAAATCCATTCGATGAAATAAGCAAGGGAGGTATCTTCATAGCCATAGTCCGGAGAGATGAAATAACTGACAAGGAAGACCGGAAGGACGACGATGACGGCAAAGGTAAGGATTTCCAACATGAAGAGGAGGATGACGACCAAAAGTTTCCAGCCTCTCTTATGCATCATCAGAAAAGCATTGTAAATGATATCAGATACACCTAAGCCTGGATTCTTATAGGATGCATAGATACCACACTGACGAATCAGCAAGGCAA
>JBNMLQ010000189.1:0-2185 GCA_050874925.1 Candidatus Enterosoma sp.
GTTCCCAAGAGAAGACGGTTACGCTTCATAGCCTTTGGCCACCTTGTTGATTTGGAAAGTCAGACCTAGTTGGAAGGTGAAGTCGATGTTCTTGTCGATGACACTATGATCCCAACCCTCGAGATAGATGGTCACGGACAAGTTGGCAATGGAAAGAGAGTCATCTGAAGTCATCGTCAATACCTCACCCTTGGAGAGGGCACCATTCTGATCCAGAGGATAGACACTTTCCTGTCCATAATACTGGCTATAAGGCATATCGATACCTTCATAGCTCTGATATCCATCGATACCCTTCTTGTGACTGGCATAGAAAGTGTTGTTTTCATAGTCTGTCTCACCATCGGAATAAAAGGAATTGATATCGCTGCCTTTTCCACTTACATCTTCATCAAACTTGCTTCTCTTGTCAGAAGACGGCTGATTGTTGAAAAGACCATATATATGTTCTTTTCCACCATCCATATAGTCCGTATCGTAGTCATAATATCCATCTGCATCAAGATCAAGAAGGCCGGCAGTCATCGTCTTTCCGTCCTTCTGGGAAGCAGGATTGAAAAGAACCTTCTTCGTATCCAGTCTTCCATCATCCTTTCTGGAATCCCCTTCGAAATAAAGCCTGAGAGAACTGGATGCCGAACCTGAGACACTCTCCTTGGCATTGGCAAGCCAAATTCCCTGATCCTGAATATATCTTCCGGAGCTATCCGTCACACGGAAGGCAAAATCAATCGTCTTATAGGAATCCGGATCAGCTTTGGTCTTGGTATCCTCTGCCTTTCTAGGGTTGCGATAGAGATGGAATTCATCACCATACCTATAATCGCCGGTCGTAACGGGAACGAGAGTGTTGGTGTAATAAGGATTGATGGATTTCTTCTCAAGATATGGCTGAATATCATCCACGGAAAGTCCGGTGCCCGATTCAGTAAACCAGTAGCGATACGTTGAAGTCTCGACAACCTCGACAAAGTTGCTCTTTGCTTCATCTTCAAGCCTGTAGGTCTTCACACCATCTGAATCACTGGAAAGCTTATAGGACGAAGAGAAGTCTCCGACCAAGGAGATATCCTTTTCTGTCCTAAGTCCCATCTGGAGCTGTTCTGTCGAATAGACAGAGGTTCCATTTAAGGATGCACTGGCCCTTGTAGCATAGGCATACCAAGCCAGGGTGCCTGCGACGGCACCAGCAAAAGCGGTGAAAGTTGTGGCAGAAAGAATCGCTGCCCAGGCTTTCCATTTCATGATATTCGTAGATTAAGGTAAAAAATCAAAATTCAGTTAAAAATTCGAAACAGCAAACGTCATACCGACATTGAACTGCTTTCCGATATATTCGGTATCCCACAGGGAAGATTCCTTTGTGACATTTGTCACAATGGTATCAATGCCAAGAGCATTCTTGGCAGTATCATAAGCAGACTTCGTCGTCAAAGCAGCATCCAAGGAATTCTTATCATTAAAGTTATCCACAGTCAAAGCCTTGACTTCGTTGACAAAAGCTTCCTTAGCAGTCTTGAAATCAGTAGCATCAGCCTTCTTCAGGGCTTCCTTGACACTCGGAAGAGCATCAACTCCAGTCATGTAATCCTCAAAGGCTTCCTTATATGCAGCAAGCGCATCCTCAAAAGCCTTTTTCTTATCATCCTGCTTATCTGAATTGTAATCTGTCAAAGCAGAATCCAAGGCTTCCTTAGTTGTAGATTCCTTGTTCTTAAGGATTGTAAGAGGATTTTTAAGATTCTCTTCCGTACCAGAGAAAACATGCCAACCCTCAAGCCAGACAGTGACATTGACCTGAAGATAACCATCCTGAGGAATGGTTCCAAGAGATTTTGTTGTCACTTTTGCAGTCAATTTTCCTTTGCCATCATCCTTGGCAGCGATGTCAGCCTGCTTGACACTGTTCTGCTTGCTTCCATCCTGACCATAGGTGATGACATTCTTCTTATCGAAGTCATACGTAAATTTTTCACTGTCAAAGACACCATCACCATTGAGATCCAAAGGACCATAGGTATAGGTCTCACCACCTTCTTCAGAAAGAAGGACATTGGTGACAGTACCACTCTTGACGAACTTCGACTCATCAGTGCTATCCTTGACAAAAGCCTGAGAAGAATACTCTACGCGAAGAGCCTTGGAAAGAAGGCTGTCCGTAGATTGAAGTCTCAAGTCCTGAAGA
>JBNMLQ010000190.1:0-2182 GCA_050874925.1 Candidatus Enterosoma sp.
ACAGGCATATCATCGATTTTCTCATCCAAATGGACATTGAAATGGAACTTTTCGCAAAGATCCTCCAACGATTTCCTGACGGTCTTCGGCTTGAGAAAGCCAAACATCTTAGTAGCCGGCTCATAACCTAAAATGATATTCTGCAAAGCCGTATAGCATCCCACCAGTTTGAAATGCTGATGGACCATACCGATTCCATACCTGGTCGCATCGTTGGGATTATGGATTTCGGCCTTCTGTCCATTGACAAGAATCTCACCTTCATCCGGGGTATACATACCAAAAAGAATACTCATCAATGTCGATTTCCCTGCACCGTTCTCACCCAAAAGCGCATGGATTTCACCTCTCCTCAATTCCAACGAAACATCATCGTTAGCCTTGATTCCAGGGAATACCTTGGTGATATGGCGCAGTTCAATCACGTTATCTTGATCCATATGAATCACCTTCCATTTTTATAAAAGGTATAGGCAACAATGATATTGCCTATACCTCAATCATCAAAGACCAAAAGACTTATGCGATATAGTTGACCTTGACACTGGCAGAGCAGCCGAAATTGTTGGCACTGAGCTCATCATTGTCAGAACTGGAATTGACCTTGACACTACCATTCTTCAAGTTTGCAAGAAGCGTATTGTATTCGCTGAGCGTGAACTTCTTAAATCCCCAGCAGCCGGAATCACCCGTGGTATCCGGAGTAGGAAGGACGCAGTTATCAGACTTGGCACCGACGGTGACGACCTTTCCGGCCAAGGTGGAATTCCATGCCTTGTCATTGTTGACCCAGCCAGCCAAAAGGACCTTGGTGGTATTCTTCAGGTTCTTCATTGCGGAAGTGATGCAGGATGCCTGGGAAGCGCCAAGAGAGGTGTCGGCATGCTGATTGACATCGACACCGATCCAAGGCTTGTTGCCATTGGACTGAGAGGCAGCTGTGACAGACTGATAGACGGCACCGCCGCAACCGAAGATGACTTCCGTTCCGCTGCCGTACCAGGTGGAGCAGTTGGAAGTAGCGGCATCCGTTGGAGCAAAGGCACCGGCATAATAATAGTTGATCTTGATGCTGGAATCACCCAGATTCAATTCCTTGGCAGCAGCATCGGCACCCTGGCAATATCCAGAGCCATAACGGATGACGGCAGGAACAGCCATACCACCGCAGAAGCCAAGGCTTCTATAACCTTCCTTGACGGCAGCATAGCCTGCAAGGAAGCCAGCCTGTTCCTCACGATAGATGACGGAAGTGACTTTGTCGGTGAAGGTAAATTCTTCATAATTGTTGTCGGAATCCTGATTGACGCAGTCCAAAGCAAGGAAAGAAACATCCTTGAAGGCAGCATCACTAAGGGCGAGCTTGATGGAAGACTGGAACAGATATCCAGGAAGAACAATGACCTTGGCACCCCATTGGGCGGCAGTCTTCATAGCGGCAAGACGCCCCTGGGTATCATAGGAATCCTGGGCGGGCTGGACATACTTGGTCTGAACCTTGCCGGTTTCGACAGAATATGTCTTCGAGTTAATGGTGCCGCCTCCTGCCTGTGTCGCAAATTCATTGACACCATTCCATGCAGATTCATTGAACGAATGGTCATTCAATGTTCCGGAATCCGTGACAAGACCGATCTTAAGCGGATTTTCTTCCGTATAGCCATCCAGTTTTCCGTTGTTGACGGTCGTATTCTCACCGATATCCGTCTCGGTAAGTTCAAAGAACTTCACTTCACCTGTACCGGCAGTACCTCCGGAACAACCGACCGTAGTAAAGCAGGAAAGAGCAATAAGACCTAAACGCATCAGATTCTTCTTTTTCATACAGTTGACCCCCTTTAATGTTCGTATGAAACGATAAAGAAAAAAATGGATCCCTTTTAGTACAAATAGGGATACCATTTAACCCACGGATAAGATAGATGCAGGTGTGAGCTAAATGGATAGTCCCCCAGTTTGATGGTCTGAGAGCGAGTGAGGCCGCCATACATTGGCCTCATTATCCATTAATTTCATCAATCTATTTTATCACTCAGCATATAGAAAAGATACTTTTTCAAAAGCTTTCAGGAATTTTCATAAAAATATTCAAAAAGCATTATAAAAATGTGAATATGTAAAAATCATCCTTTCACATCATAGGAATAACATGAAAGGATGATTGTCTTAACAAGGATTAAAG
>JBNMLQ010000191.1:0-2133 GCA_050874925.1 Candidatus Enterosoma sp.
ACTTTCTTTGATTGATTCTCTCGCTGGTATCAAACCATTTCCGGAGGCGTCACCTAGAGAAAGAAAATTGCAGTATACTAAGATTGTTGCTAGTGGTAACCGCAATGACATCCTCCGTGTCATCAAGTCTCTTCTTGATTATAGGGAACAAAGGAAAAAAGCCAACAAGCCGTTTTCTGATTTTGATAAAAGGCTCTTGGATTCTCTCAGGGCCATGTTTGAAAACGAGATGTCTTTGGCACTGGGAATCTCTCCAAGCGAAGTTGAAAACTTCATTCAGGAAAGAATCGGTCTGGCTTTATAGCAAATCCTTTTCTTTTCTTGCCAGTTCATCAACGATGTTCTGACAGGTTCGTATGGCTTTGCCATAATCGGTCTCGTTCAAAGACTGTAGGGTTTCAAGAAAAATCACTGTCTTGCAATCTATTTTTTGACGGACTTTTGTCTCTCTTGTCGGATCCATGACTTTTCTTTCCAATAATTCATCCATGGATACGTCAAAAATATCAGCATAACGTAAAAGGATAGGAAGATTCGGTTCGATTCTTCCGACTTCGTAGTCTGCGATGTTGTATTGTTTTATCTTGAGCTTCAGGGCAAGCATTTCCTGGGTGTATCCATGCTCCACCCTCAGTTGTCTTAGTTTATCTTTAAGCATATGATAATTATAGTCGAAACTCATCTGGATAACATATGAAACTGTTATGATTTCCTTGGATATGGAAAGGAACCCTTATTGCTATGAACCAAATACATGAAATCAATTGGTATCCCGGCCACATGCAGAAGGCTATACGCAGGATACAGGAAAAACTGAAGCAGTGTGATGGCGTGATTGAAATCTGCGATGCCAGAGCACCTTTTTCATCTTATCCGGATTATCTTGATAAAATCACGCAGGGAAAGGCCAAGGTCATCGTCTTTTCCAAGATTGACCTTGCTGATCCTGCCATCTTTGATAGACAGAAGCAGGTTCTCAAGGATAAAGGCGTCGAACCTTTCTGCTATGACCTGAGAGACAAGAAGGCTGGCAAGGAACTTCTTCGCTATCTTTCATGTGTCAGGACAAGCCAGGACAGGAGATTTGAAAAACTGAACCTTCCTCTTCCAGTGAAGCGTTTCATTGTCTTAGGCATCCCGAATGTCGGCAAATCGACCTTCATCAATTCTCTTGCCGGGAAGAAGAAGGCTGCCGTTGAGAACAAGCCTGGAAAGACCAGGGCTGAGACATTGATCCATGTCACGGATAAGATATTCATCTTTGATGCACCAGGCGTCCTTGAACCGAATTATGAGGATAAGAATGTCATCGCTAGACTTGCCCTTCTTGGTTCTGTCAGGCAGGATATCCTTCCGATAGTTGCCCTAAGCGATTATCTTTTGGATTATCTGAAGGAAAAGTATCCGGATAATCTTGTCAAGAGGTATGGTGAGCTTGATTTTGGTGTGGACGATGAAGAGATTTTTGCTCAAATTGCCCGTTCACGTTCTTTCTTGCAAAATGGTAAGGAAGATACCGGACGTGCAAGAAATACGCTTCTCAGCGAATTCAGAAGCGGTGTCCTTGGGAGGATTTCCTTCGATGAGTGAGAGAAAGGATCTCAAAACCTTTGATGACCTTCAAAGGAAGGAACACCAGGCGCGCTTCATTGCAGGATTTGATGAGGCTGGCCGTGGTCCTTTGGCAGGTCCGGTCAGTTCTGCCGGCGTTGTCCTTCCTCTTGATTATGACAATCCTCTCATCAATGACTCCAAGAAGCTGACGGATAAGGAAAGAAGAAAACTTTTTGTTGAAATTAAAAAAATTGCTTTGGCATATTTCGTATGTCTTGTTCCTGTCGAAACGATAGATTCCATCAATATTCTCGAAGCTGACAGACTAGGCATGGAAACATGCCTCATGGAGATTCTGAAGAAGCAGAAAGTCGATTTTATCATTACGGATTATATGAAGCTTCATACGGATATCGACCTTCTTTCCATTCCAAAGGGAGATGCGACAAGTCTCTCTGTTGCTGCGGCTAGCATCCTTGCCAAGGTGACAAGGGATGACTATATGGTGGAACTTGATCACAAGTATCCTCAGTATCATTTTGCTAAGAACAAGGGATATGGAACCAAGGATCACCTTGC
>JBNMLQ010000192.1:0-2132 GCA_050874925.1 Candidatus Enterosoma sp.
GAATATATCAATAAATAAGACCTAAAAACGGTCCGTAAGCGTTTTCACGAAACAAGGTTTTCAAAAGAAGAAGGTATTTTTTCAAAAAAAGCAAAGCAATTTACAAAAAATCAATCATTTTTAGTAATTTTCTTTAAAATATCAAAAAAAGATAATAAAAAGGATTGAAAAATGGTTTGTTGCTCTGCTTTTTCTTTTTGAGATAATTATACATATAAATTTTACTTAGGGAGGTTTTTATTATTCATGAAAAAAACTTTTATCAAATTATTGACAATCTCTGCTCTCGCCTTAAGTGCCTGCACCGGAACTGGTTCAAACACCTCTGCTGCCGGTAGCGACATAGCATCGGATACTCCTTCTTCCCAGCAGCCTCAGGTTGAAGCTCTTTTTGAAATCACGCCGGACAAGACTTCCTATGATGTCGAAGTCGGCGAGAGCTTCACTCCGAAGTTCAAGGTCAAGGCCAAGGATTCAGCCAATGACAATCTTGCCAAGACCCTTTCCTTCGAAATCGAAGGACAGGATGACAACAAGCTTCGTGTCACTTCCAGCAGCAATCACAACAGTGCCGTCTTTGGTGAAGGCACTTCTGTCAAGCTTTACGGCAAGAGAGTCGGAAGCGTCACCTTGGTTGCCACTTCCACTGCCGACCCGAACAGCTTCGTCAGAATTCCAATCACTGTCTCCAAGGCTCTCCCTACCCTTGCCAAGACTTGGGAAAAGGTCAATGCCCTTACCAATTACACTCTGAACATCACCAAGAGCGCCAGCTCTGATGAGCAGCAAGAGCATGGCTGGGATGATGATACCATGGTTCCCTATAAGAAGATATCCGTCACACAGAATGCTCTTCTCATTGAGAATGCTACCTCTGTCACGGATGATCTTGTTGCTACCTATGGCCCTGCCTATACCAGTAGTGAGACGGGTGCACAGGTTCTCGGACTTGGTGTTGACAAGGACGACCATGTCGCTCCGTTCCTCAAGGATGCAAACGGAAACCTCACCTTGGATAATAAGATCACCGGCGGTGATGGCTTCATCTCCTCTGATGAGATTGCCGGACTTGGTTCCAATGCCACTAGCCCGAACAGCGTCCAGTCCCTCGTCGTCGGAACTCAGGCCAATCCTGAAGTCATCTTCTTTGGTGGTCTTCAGGTTGTCAATCCTTCCTGGATTTCCGATATCGAGAAGGATTATTCCAACGTCTATGAAGTCGAAGGATATGATGAAGAAAGAGATGCTGGTGAAAAGGAAAACTATCAGTACGCCTTCTTTGAATGTACTCTTTGGATGATTGCTGATAGCACTGGCTTCCAGGAATCTCTGACCAGCCATGCTACTGCTTCCGGCTCTGCTTCCTATATCGATATCAGCAACGATATCGAGACTGAAGTTACCGTCCTTGGTGACAGCAATCTCTCCGTCACTTTGACCAAGGAAGATGGTACCATCTTTAGCATCGAAATCGCTGATGCAGGAAAGACGGTCACTCCTGCTAGCTATGTCACCTATCTTGCCAGTGCCGAAGCTTCCACTCCGGAACTTGATTCCGAAGTCAAGGGCTTTACCGATGCCATCGCCACTGCCGATTATTATACCGAATATGATAGCAATGGTACTGTCTATGCCACAGCCTATTATGGCAAGAATTATCAGCTCAACCTCTATTCCGAAGAATATAAGGCCGAGAATAGCAAGGCTCAGGATGGTGGCTATGCCTATGTCAATGGCAAGGTCTATGAACTCAACTATACTCCTGCCGTCAAGGACGCAGAAGGAAATGTCACCACTCCGGAACAGGTCACGATTGGAAAAGAAGTCTCCTTTACTTCCGGTGGTCAGAAGGTTGAGACCATCACTCAGAATGACTTATATGAAATCACCTATAACTTTGCCGGATGCCCGGTCTTCAACGATCCTGAGAATGGTTATATCTATTCCTTTACTTCTGGAGCCTATAGCGGTGCTACCTATCTTGATTCCCCGAGTGAAGCTGTCAACCAACTTGTTTCCTACTTCTACTTCGGTGGTGCTACCTTCGATCAGATTTGCAATCAGTACAGCTATACCATCGATGACCACATCATCGAAATCTCTCCTAGCAAGAGTCTCCAGCAGGATGAAGA
>JBNMLQ010000193.1:0-2104 GCA_050874925.1 Candidatus Enterosoma sp.
CAAAAAAGCCGCGTCCCCTTATAATCATTCTGCTACAAACAACGAAAGGAAAACGTGGCATGTCTATTTTATCATTAATTAAAACTTTCCCGGTGATTTAACTATACAAATCATATGATTAGTAGACAATTGTTCGATAAAGCATTCCGAATTCCTTAATATTCATGGGAGTTCGGTTTTTTCTTTCAAAAAAAACGATGTCATTCCGCTTAAAGGTATAGTATAATATTATTGTATAATTAACTATACCAAAGGAGGATGCCATGGTACCAGAGAACATAAGAAAAATCGAGCGTCCGAAGAACACGGTCCTGCTTCCCACGAAGCATGAGAATATATACATGGTTCTTCAGAGGATAGGCTGCACCTATGACAAAGGAAGAAGGCTTCCGAAGAACGGAAAGGTCATCGGCCACATCATAGACGGGAAATACGTGCCCAAGGCGAAGGAATCCGGCAGGAAGAAACTGACGGAGCGGTGCGTAAGCGTGATGAAATACGCAAACGTCGCCTTCGCCCATGCGATGGGGAAGTCCCTCATCTCCGAACTTGAGAAGGTCTACGTTCCCAACGATGCGGAGAGCCTTTACTGCCTTGCACTGATGAGGGCGGCATTCGGTGACATCAAGGACTATCAGGTAGAAAGGAAGTACAGAATCAGCTATGCCTCCGTGCTCTTCCCGCACGCCTCCGTTTCGAAGAACAGCATCTCCAGGATGCTCTCCCTCGTCGGAAGGGACTACAAGGGCATGCATGACTTCATGGTCAACAGGATAAAGGAACTCGTGACGGACCAGACCAAGGTGCTCATCGACGGGATGCTCAAGACGGACACGTCGGAGGTGAATTCCTTTGCCGGATTCTCCTACAAGGGCAGAATAAAGGGAGTGACCGACGTGTCCATCATCGCCGCCATCGATGCCGAAAGGAAGGAACCCCTGTGCATCAAGATGTACAAGGGAAATCTTCCGGATTTCGTCAACTGTGCCGACTTTTTCAGGGAATTCAGCCTTAAGGACGGTCTTGTCATATCCGACAAGGGATTCCCGCTCTCCGAGACCATCGGCCGGCAGAAAGATGCCGCAATCGGCTTTCTGAATCCGATCAGGAGGAGCTCGAAGGTCATAAGAGAACTTAATCTTCTGAAGGACCGCGAGTTTGTGAGTGATGCATCGAAGAATATCCTCGGCAAGGCAGCACGGAATCCGAAGGACGGCCTCTACTACTATTCCTTCCTCGACCTCGACAGGGAATCCAAGGAGGAGCATGATTACGTGAAGGGAAAGAGGGATAGACTTGAGCCGTCGAAGTTCGAGAGGAAGAGGGAAGGCTTCGGAACCGTCACCTTCGTGTCTAACATGAAGCTGACGCTGGAGGAGGTGTACCGCTATTATGCGCTGCGGTGGGAGATAGAGCTTGTCTTCAAGACATACAAGTCCGTGCTTTCGATGTCAACGACCAGAGAGCACGATGACTGGAGCGTTCTGGGCTCGGAGTTCGTGAATTTTCTTTCCGTGATCATGACATGCAGGATGAAGAACAAACTGGAGAATCTTGGCCTGCTTTCAGAAAACACCTACGGCGAGATCATCGACAGGCTGACGGATATAACGAAAACATCCACCGATGCCGAGGCAAAGCAGTGGACGTTTAGCACGATGAACAAAAAGGACAAAGAACTACTTCAGAAACTGGAACTAAACTGACGTATAGTTAAGCGGATTTGGGAAAGTTTTAATTAATCAAGGAGAAGAGGCCCGAGGATTTGGGCAATATGCTCATCTCGACTTTGGACGACTTCGTCAAGGAGAAGATCGAGGAGGCGGTAAACGACCTCCTGGACGGCGAGATCGAGGATTTCCTGACCGACGCGCTCAGGGACGAGACCCTCGACGTCAGGAACGGCTATTACAAACGCCATCTGAAGACGAAGTTCGGCTCGATCGAGGTGAAGGTCCCGAGGGACAGGCTCAATTACTTTGAGACCAAGATCATCAAACCGTACAAGCAAACCTGCGAAGACGTCGAATTCATCGTACAATCGCTTTACCTCAAGGGCATGTCCCAGAACGAGATAGTCGATTACCTCGACAAGACGATCGGC
>JBNMLQ010000194.1:0-2100 GCA_050874925.1 Candidatus Enterosoma sp.
GACCTCTTCTCCCTTTTCGTTGATCAGGATGGCTCTTGTGGAAGTGGTGCCCTGATCGATTGACATGATGTATTTTTTCATAGCGTCTCCTTATTCAATTGATATCATTATAGTTTGATGTAAGCCCTTTTATCCATTCTTTTTCAAAAACTCTTCTTATTATTTCTTCTTATGATATACTTTTTTGCATGAAATCATCAAAAACTATCATTATCTTATCGTTTCTTATGCTGACATCCTGTACGGATTATCATCTTCCCAAGGAAATAAAAGACAATGTCATCACCTATTCCGAAAATATGGATTTCTCGCTTTTGTCATTTCCGACAAACGAAAATCCCAAAAAGGAAGATGCTGATGATAACATACGAGACTACTTTCTTTCCGACGCTCCCCATTCCTCTTTGGATTCCACCTACATCCTCATCAAAAAAGGAACCATCGATGACAAGGATTTCAAATGGAACATCACGTATGATGCCTCCAGGAATGAGCAGCCCTACTATGTTGCCGTGACTTGGAACCTAGACAAAGAGGATGATAGGCCCAACAGCTCCTTTTTCTATTCGACCTACATCGATTCCCTCTTCGATTTCAAAAAGGATTCCTATGATGTCTATCATATCTACACCTATCTAAAAGATAACCAAGATATCGAATCCTCCATGAAGATATCTTATCAGGACATCCGATATGGCACATCTCCCAACATCCAAAGCGTAAGATACAGCCTTCAGGAAAGCAATCTCCCCAAGAAGAAATACAGCGACGACGAATATGGAAGCATGGGTTTTGAGACCATACGCTCCATGGCAGGATACATCGACACACTTCTAAAGACCATCAATCCGGATTATTCTCTCTGGTAAAACTATAAAAGCGGTTTTAGACCATAAAATTTTGGTTGCCGATTTTTATAATATTCAGGTAACTCATGAAAGTAGAATGTCGTTCATTTTGGCATCCCTTTTTCTTGTTCCCTACGACTCAGGAACCTTCTCATCCGAGGGTCCGACCTCCTCAGAAGCACAGGTAAGCAGCAAAGACAATGAGGACGCTACAAGCTCATCCACCAAAGAAGAATCGTCAGTCAAAAAAGCCTTGGAGGCACTTAAGATCGGTTTCCATACCAAAGTCAACTTCAAAGTTACACAATACAATTCCACGACAGATACCACATCGAAATACAGAAGAGAGTTGATTATAAGCTCGAAGTCATCGACAAAGATACCGATGGAGCTGCCTCCTTCATAGATGATGACTGGAATGACTACACTGATGAAACGACCATCTTTGAAGCCGGAGGCGATTAGCCCTTAAGACTCAGCTACTATGAGGAAGAACCTCTCGACATCACCTTCAACGCCAACTAAAGATCACCATCTCTCTTCACTGACAGAACCAAACGGAAGGATTCCACAAGGAGTTCTTCCGTTTTTTCTATGTCCTTTATCTGATTTCAAGCATATTTTCAGGAAAACAAAGCAATCATTTATCATACATGTTATACTTTGATATGAAAATGTTTAAAATTTCTCGCTTCTTTTTTAAGCTTTGTAGAAATCTATCTCTTTAGAAAACAAAAGGGAGGAAAAGCAATGGACACTTTCAAAGCCATCGGAATATTGCTCATTCCGATGCTTTTCAAAAATGAAAGGAGCTATCATGAAACATTAGCATTTCCTTGTTCCTCTGCTTACTCTCTTCCTTCTCTCTGGATGCAATCATCCGCATGCTTCCTCAGAGAACCCCGCTTCCTCTGATATGGAATCTACTTCTTCCAACACGGAACCCGCTTCCTCAGCAGAAAGAATCAGCAGTCCTGCTTCTTCGTCCATAGAATCTATCAACACTACATCATCGACAGAAAGACAGGAAGAAGAAATCAGTTACTTCATCGACATCAAAGATGCCAAAGGTGGAACCGTCTTAGCCGAAAAGCAGCTTGCAAAGGAAGGGGATTCCATAAAATTGCAAGTGAACGCCGAAGAGAACTATGCGTTTGATAGCTTCACCTCCGATCCCGAAGTCGAATTCCAGACGGAGGAAGAAGGTAAGCTATATTCCTTCACCATGCCTAAAGGCAACATTGAAATCACC
>JBNMLQ010000195.1:0-2098 GCA_050874925.1 Candidatus Enterosoma sp.
AGCACCGTTGGTGACCTTCGTCAGGTAGTCGATCATGAACCTGACGATCAAAGGATCGAGGTTGAAGGCAGCATTGACGAAGATATCCAAGACGATGATGGCGATGAACCACTTCAGATAAGGCTTGATATAGAAGAGGAGGCCTTTCAGGACCTTGGTGTCCTTCAAGGAGTACTGTTTTGTTTCGATGGATTCGTCCATGTCACTTCACCTCCTTTTCCAGAGTCTGCAGTTCGCATAAGTCATGATAGAGGGAACAAGTCCTGTAAAGCTCTTCATGGGTTCCCTTGCCGACAAGTCTTCCATGGTCGAGGACGAGGATGAGGTCGGCATTCTCGATGGCTGAAATCCTGTGGGCGATGATGAAGGTCGTCAGGCGATGCTCGTTGGAAGAGATATGGGCAAGGATTGCCTTCTCCGTATCGGCATCGACGGCACTCAAGGAATCATCGAGGATCAGCATGTCCGGATCCTTGTAGATGGCCCTGGCGATGGAGACACGCTGTCTCTGACCGCCGGAAAGGGTCGCTCCCTTTTCTCCGACGATGGTGTCATAACCTTGTAGGAAGGAAGAGATGTCATCATCGACGTTGGCAAACTTTGCGCTTGCACGGACCTTGTCCATGTCGATTCTATCCGGATTCTTCTCTGAGAAGGCGATGTTCTCCTTGATGGTGCCGGAGAAGAGGAAGCCTTCCTGGAGGACGTATCCGATATGTTCCCTTAAGTCATCATGCCTGTAGTCCATGATGTCTTTGTCATCGATATATAGCATTCCCTTGGGAAGGTTGTACAGCTTTGGAAGAAGGGAAACCAGGGTGGACTTTCCGCTTCCTGTCCTACCGATGATACCGATGGTCATGCCAGGCTTTGCTTCAAAGGAGATGTCATGGAGAGCTTCTCCTCCGCCATCCGGATAAGAGAAGGAGAGGTGTTCAAAACGGACTGCTCCCTTTAAGGAAGAAACGGGTTCGTTCTGGCTATCCTGGATGTCTGGCTTGCTATCCAGGATTTCGGCGATTCTCTTTCTTGCACCGGAACCTCTGGAGACGAGGTCGATGATGAGACCTCCGGCAATCATCGGCCAGATCAAGGAATCATAGTAGCCTACGAAGGTGGTCAGTTTTCCGATATCCGTGACCTGTCCGGCAAAGCTGACATCCGGATTGAGGATGCTCATGGAACCGAGGAAGTAGAGGATGATGAAGGTGATGGCAAGGACCAGGTTGATGAACAGGTCGATGAGGGAGGAATATTTCAGATAACTGATGTTTGTCTTTTCGGCATCCGTCGATAGCTTCTTGAAGGACTTGATCCTGGCTTTTTCCTTCAAGAAGGATTTGACCACGGAGAAACCTTGGAGATTCTCTTCGGTGAAGTCGGATAGATATTCGAAGGAATCCGAGGAAATCTTGTACTTGTTGGATTCCTGCTTTCCGACGACACCGCCTCGGATGATGAAGATGAGAAGAGGAATGGCCGTATAGAGGGCAAGCTGATAGGAAAGGATGGCCATGAAGGTGAAGGAGAGGGTTCCTAAGACGAGAAGGTCCGTCACCCAGATGAGGGCATCGCTGAAACACTGCTTGATGGTCTGCAGATCGTTGGTGAAGAAGGAGAGAAGTCCACCTACCTTCTTCTGGGAGTAATAGGAGAGAGACATCGTCTGGATGTGAGCAAACATCTTGCTTCTCAGATCCCTTTCAATCCTTGAACCAATCTGGGCAGAGAAGAAGCGCCAGCCCATCCTTCCAAAGAAGATGAGGACACCGATGACGAAGATCAGCATCAGCGTCAAAAAGAAGTCCGTCTGATAGAAGGCGATATTATCCGAGGCCAGAACCTGGAAGCCACCATCGAATCCCATAAACGGCCTGAGGATAGAAAAAGCATAGGGCCTTTCCCTGATGGCCGGGGTCGAATAGACCGAGATGACGTTTCCGATGATCATCGGAATCAAAAGCTGGATGATGTCGACGAAGGCATCACAGATGAAGATGGCAACGAAAAGATACCAGTATTTCTTGTAATATCCGTTGATGTATTTTCCAAAAATCATGAAAACAATCAGGCCTTTCTAAGAATCTCGGTGACTTCG
>JBNMLQ010000196.1:0-2071 GCA_050874925.1 Candidatus Enterosoma sp.
CTAAACTGATATCCATAGGCTTTTCTCTTTGCTATTCCCTATTAGGATATGCCTTTGTCTATCTTTCCAACTATATGTGGCTGGATGCCGTGATGATCTTACCTCTTGTTGTCCTAGGTATCAGGAAACTATATCAAAGAAAGATGAGATGGCTATATCCTGTCTCTTTATTCTATGCCCTCATCTGTTCCTGGTATACAGGAGCGATGATCTGTGTCTTCTCCGTCCTGTTCTTCCTTGCCCTCTTCTTCTCCGATAAGACACCTATGAAGAAAAAGGGAAAAAGAATCCTGGACTTTGCCTTCTTCTCTGTTGTCGGAGGCTTCATCGGAGCTTTCTCCTGGGTGAGTGCATTCCTTCACTTCGGAGGAACCAAGGTCCATGCCAATTTCCCATCCAATCAGTGGTATTCCATCACCTATCTCATCGACGGCTTCTTCAGCGAGACCTATCAGAGCACATCCGACATCTGCCGGAACGAAGGCTATCTTCCAGCCTTCTGCTCCGTTATAAGCCTTATCTTCTTCATCCATTATTTCTTCAATTCGAACTATCCTTTCAGGAAAAGACTTTCCTTTTTGGCCATCTTTTTGATCTATGCCGTGATGGGAAGCAATTCCGTTTCCAATACGCTTCTTCACTTCGGAAGCGTTCCTACCTGGTTCCCGGCAAGATATTCCTTCCTTTTGTCTTTCTTAGTCTGCTATCTAGCCTATCTTCATCAGAGAGCCATGGAGAAGGAAAAGCTCACCTCCTATGTCATCGGTGACCTTCTTATCGTCATCCTCATCCTTCTTGCTATGTTTGTCAAGAACGGATTAGGAACCACCATCAAGATAGAGAAGATGAACTACATCTTCATGGCTATTGCCTTGGGTATCAATCTACTTGTGATCCTTTTATCGATGTTCAAGAAACTTGGCAAGGCAAGAAGACCTCTTTCCTATGCTCTGTCTCTTCTTGTCCTTCCTGTAGCCGTAGCTTCCTCCTATCTAGGAGGAGACCACGTTTTGAAGACAAACAGCGATTCCTATCAGAAAATCAGCACCTATCTAGAAGATGATTCCTATACGAAGACCTTTGACATTCTCAAGGAATACGATAAGAATGACAACTACCGCATGGAAGCGACCTTCAACAGGCCAGGTAACTACAATGAAGTCAACAACAATCCGATGTTCTATCAATATAGTGGATTGAACCATTTCTCTTCGAGTGAGCAGAAGGATGTCGAGGAATACTTCCGTTCTCTAGGCTTCCATTACAACTATTACTTTGAAAGATTCGATGGAGGAAGTACCCTGGGTATCACAAGCCTTCTAGGCTTGAAATACCTCATCGATGATTCTTCCGACTCCTATGACCTCAACCAACCGATCTATGAGTTCAACTATCCTTACCAGGAGCTTAAGAATCTTCATAGTGACAAAGAGGAAATCCGGTATTATCAAAATCCATTTGCTCTTTCCTTAGGCTTTGTCACCGACTCCTCTGACTATGACTATGTCTCGGAAGGAAGAAGAATCGAAGGAAATCCTGAGAAGATTCACTGGTATGATGACTTTGAATATCAGAATGAAATCTTCCATGAGATGAATGGTAGCATTCAGGAAGATATCTATCATAAGATAGAGACCCTGACGACATTGAAGGGTCTTAAACTCACCTCCTATGATGAAGAGACGCTGGAGACAAGATATACGGGAAAGAAGGGAGACTACATCTCCTTTGCCTTCAAGAATCCGGATATCGAACACTACAATCTATACTTCGGCATCAAGAACTGGAATTCCAAGTATGATGTCTATATCGATGACAGGAAGGTGGAATGCACCTCCTATTGGCATAAGGGTATCAGAAGCATCAATCCTATCAGGAAGAACCACGTCATCACATTGAAGCTGAACAGGGATGTCGAGGACGACCTCCTCATTCCGGAAATCTATTATGAGGATGTCTCTGTCCTTGAAAGATATATCGATAGCATGAAGAGCCAGTCTGCTCTCAATCTGAAGAAGATCTCTTCTTATCTCTCCTTTGGCTATGAAGGAAGCTTCGAGCTGAAAGAAGA
>JBNMLQ010000197.1:0-2063 GCA_050874925.1 Candidatus Enterosoma sp.
ACCAGAACGATATGCAGAAGAAGATTGCTGACAAGGTCAGCAAGTTCGTCCTCCACCAAACCAACAAGGAGCCGATGGTCTTCTGCCAGCTCCTCGACATCGATTCCCTCGAAAAACTGAGCTGATGACCAAGCAAAATCCCTGCCTCAATGACGAAGCAGGGATTTTTGTTTTGGACGATTCTTATTTCACCAAATCGATGCCATGGCTGGTTCCGATACGGTTCGCACCGGCCTTGACCATGTCAAGAAGTTCTTCCTTGGTCTTGACGCCGCCGCTGGCCTTGACGCCCATGTCAGGACCGACGGTCTCTCTCATCAAGCTGACGTCATGGACGGTAGCACCACCCTTGGAGAAGCCGGTGGATGTCTTGACGAAGTCGGCACCGGCCTTCTTAGCAAGCTGACAGGCCTTGACTTTTTCCTCATCGCTGAGAAGACAAGTCTCGATGATGACCTTCAAGACGTGGTTTCCGACAACCTTCTTCAGTTTGGCAATCTCATCCTCGACATATTCATACTCTCCATCCTTGAGCTTTCCGATATTGATGACCATGTCGAATTCATCGCACCCATCCAGAAGGGCGGCCGTCGTCTCAAGGACTTTGGCCTGGATGCTGGTCGCACCAAGAGGGAAGCCGATGACGGTGCAGACATTGACTCTTGTCCCATTGAGCTGTTCCTTGCAATAGGATACCCAGCTAGGATTGACGCAGACAGAAGCGAAATCATACTGTGCTGCCTCTTGGCATAGCTTTTTGATTTCTTCCTTGGTGGCATCCGGTTTCAAGAGCGTGTGATCGATCAGACGATTATATTCCATATTCATGTACCTCTTGGATATTATAGCAAATTATGGAAGCGTTCCCTTGCCTTTTTCATCATCAGGTTGAAAATTATTTTTCTTCAGCTATTGAAAAAGGGGTCTTTTCCTAGTATAATTTCTTACTGCTGTCGTATGTAAAGTATGTATAGATAGAATATAGGAGATTTATTAAAAATGGCTAACATCAAATCACAGAAAAAACGTATCTTAATCGCGGAAAGAAATCATGCCGCCAACGCAAGCTTCAAGACCCAGATGAGACATTCCATCAAGAAGGTCAGACTCGCCGTCGAAGCCAAAGACCTTGAACTTGCCGAAAAGTTACTTCCTGAAGCAGTTTCCTTGATTGACAAGTCCGTCAAGAACGGCATCCAGCATGCCAACACTGCCGGCCGTCAGAAAGCCCATCTTGCCAAGGCTGTCAACGGTTTGAAGGTTGCTGCCGGAGAAGCAAAGTAAGCTTTTCCATCCGTTTCTTTATCTATACAAAGTAAAACTATCCAGTCTATCTTGATTGGATAGTTTTTTTGTTTCAAAAAAACTGCCTCAACGGGCAGTCACTTCAGGTATTTTTTGACAAACAAGGAGAGAAAGACCTTCAAAAGGACATCTCCGTCATCCTGATATCGTTTGATGCGCATTTCAATATAGGAGAGCTCCTCAAGGATCTTCAGACAGTTATGGAAGGACAGGGACGAGAGTTCCTTCCTTCGATAATAGATGGATCCAGGCTTGACTGACCTTCCCTGGACCTTGGAAAGTTCCAAAGCAATCTGGTTGTTGTCATTGCCGATTTCAATGAGGTATTTGACCATCGCATAGTCTCTGAACCTGCTGGCAAAGGCAGGAAGGATGCCCAAAGGTTCGATTCCCAGTCCACGAAGGTCCTGATACACATATAGTGCCATTCCGGTATCCTTCTTCATCAGGCAAGAGATGATTTCGAACACGTTGTCCTCCAAAGGACGATAGACGAGTTCCTTCACATCCTGGCTTGTCACGTGGTCCGTATAGGTGAGCAGCTTTTCAAGGGAATTCATGAACGTAAGGTAATCGATCGACTTGGCTCCATAACCAGTAGCCGAGGGGATGCTCCTGCTTCTTGAAATCAGTATGCGGATGGCATCGGCATCGATTTCCTTCTTCTGCTCCTTGGCCGTCTTGCTGGCGAGCATCTGGTATTCTTCTTCGCTGGGAAGCTCACAGCTTTCCAGATAGATGTCTTCTCCATCCTGGAG
>JBNMLQ010000198.1:0-2061 GCA_050874925.1 Candidatus Enterosoma sp.
ATGCCAAGATTTATGAAAAGGCCAAAGACTTGGTCAGGACCGGCGAAGATATATCCGCTGAATTTGGTATTCCAATCGTCCACAAGCGTATCAGCATCACCCCGATATCCCTCATCGGTGCATCCTGCTGCAAGACGAAGGAAGATTATCTGCTGCTTGCCAAAACCTTGGATCAGGTCAGCAAAGAAGTCGGTGTCAATTTCATCGGAGGCTTCTCTGCCATCGTCAACAAGATGATGACACCCAAAGAGGAGCTGATGATAGAGAGCATTCCCCTTGCCTTGAGCCAGACCGAGAGAGTCTGCGCAAGCATCAACGTAGCCAGCAGCAAGACCGGTATCAACATGGATGCCGTAAGGCTGTCCGGAAAGATCATCAAGGAATTATCCTATCTGACAAAAGATGACAACTCCATAGGATGTGCCAAACTTGTCGTCTTTTGCAACGCTCCCGATGACAATCCTTTCATGGCCGGAGCCTTCCACGGCATCAGCGAGGGCGATTGTGTCCTCAATGTCGGAATCAGCGGACCTGGTGTCGTCAAGGAAGCTTTGAAGAAGGTCCATGGCAAAGACTTTGCTTCCCTTTGCGAAGAAGTGAAGAAGGTTGCCTTCAAAATCACACGTGCCGGTCAGCTTGTTGCAAACGAAGCAAGCAAAAGGCTTGGCGTACCCTTCGGCATCATCGATTTGTCCTTAGCCCCTACGCCTGCCGTCGGCGATTCCATCGGTGAAATCCTACAAGAGATGGGTCTTGAGATGCCCGGTGCCCCTGGCACCACCTGTGCCTTGGCTCTTCTTAACGATCAGGTCAAGAAGGGTGGCATCATGGCAAGCACCGGTGTAGGTGGCCTCTCTGGCGCCTTCATCCCCGTCAGCGAAGATCACGAAATGATCGAAGCCGTCAAATGTCATGCCATGTCTTTGGAGAAGCTGGAAGCCATGACATGCGTCTGCTCCGTCGGACTTGACATGATTGCCATTCCAGGAGATGTCAGTGAAGAGACAATCTCAGGCATCATCGCCGATGAGATGGCTCTTGGCATGGTCAACAACAACACGACTGCCACAAGGCTCATCCCGGCCTACGGAAAGAAGGAAGGCGAGATGGTCGTCTTCGGAGGACTTCTTGGAGAAGCTCCCGTCATCCATGTCAATCCCTATTCCTGCAAGGAATTCGTCAACCGCAAAGGAAGGATTCCTGCTCCTATCCATTCCTTCAAGAACTGATTTGAAAAGAGGATCCACCATCACGGCGGGTCCTCTTTCGATTTCGATTGAATTTAAATTTCAGTCTTTCGGTTTTGTTCTCTTCTTTTCTTCAGTGATATCCGCCAATATCAATTGACGGACATAATCCGTTTTGTTGGGAACGGATTCCAAATACTCAAGAATCTCAGTATCGGTATCCTTATTGAATGCAAGCAGGATTGACTTTTGGTGTTTCTTCTTCCATTGATTCGAATAATACGTCTGTGTTTTCTGACTCTTTTCTTCCATCCCTTATCTTGATTTCCTCTTTTCTGCGTAGGATTTATGAGATTGGTTTCTTTTTTGAATCCGGTATCTCAACTCACATATATAGACCTTATTTGAAAAGAAAATGCTTTTCAAAAATCATTTTTGGTATTGCTGTTTTTTATAGCAATTCAATAAACTTCTTCAGATTGTTATTTTCTAACCTCACTGAATCCTTCCTCCATCATAGGCATCATGATTCAACCCACATCCACAATCTTAATCAGACTCTGATGCTTCAAGGTCTTTCTGTCATAGGATATGCCAAGAAGATAGGCTTTCCCGGCAAACGGCTTCAAAGATGAAACATAGTCCATCTCCTCAATCTGCCTAATGGCATTCTCAGAAGTATCGTCTGCCTTGAGTTCGATGATAAGGGCAGGTTTATCATTCTTCCTTGGCCGATAGACGATATCCGCCCTTCCTTTGATATTGACAACCTCATCCATCCTCTCATAATCATCGCCAAGCTTATAATAAAGAAGTCTAGTCATCATTCCCAAGACCGCCTCCAGGTTCTTGGTGAACGTATCGGCATATAGTC
>JBNMLQ010000199.1:0-2059 GCA_050874925.1 Candidatus Enterosoma sp.
ATAGAAATACGTGGAAGCGGTATTAGGGACATTGGGAAGAGGAAGCCTTGCATAATCTGCTCCCTTGAAGCCTTCGAAGACCGCACTTCTCTTGACGGTATGGAGGATACCATACTCTGTGATATCGACTGAAAAGATATCCATATCAATGTCATAAGTCCTGTCATCCTCAAAGCCGAAGTCAAGATAGGTCAAATATAATCCTGAGAAGACTTCAGCTCCTAGATAATGTGGTTTGCTCTTGAAGATGACAGAAGAGAGATTCGGATTGCATTCCTTGCTAAAGGCCTTGGAAGCAACACGGATATCTGAGATTCCTTGATAGGACCTCTCGATGACAATGGCGCTCTGTGATGCATCCTTCACACCTGTAATCCAGACATAAGGTGTTCCGTCTTCATCCGTTTTCATCTCATAATTTACATCGACGGCATTCTCACTTGCCGGAAAAGAACGGTTGAAAAAAGCATCGGAAATATAAGGGATATCGACATATAGATTTGCCTTCAGCAGAGAAAGCTCTTTTGACGTGACTTTATAGTTCTCACGGTCTGATTCGGCAATGCTGTTCACATAATAGTCGATCCTGTCGTTCAAGCTGACATCCACATCGTTGGCAAGAAGGATTCCTTCTTTGGCTCCGGGAAAATAATTGGTGAAATTTGCACTCTTGATGAAGATTCTCTGAGCATCACTGTCTTCATACACGTCATCTCTCTTCAGCTTCCTGATTTCCAAAGGAACATCGTACCAGGAAGGGATGATGTTGATTTCTTCCTCTGAAGGGACGATGCGGTTATTGGCAATCCGATAATCCGATCCGACATCGAATCCACATAACTTCCTTGTCGCATAATCGACATAGATTTCCGGTGTCTCTTCCTTCAATCCATTTGCATGACTTGGCTCTGAAGAGACCTTTCCAAATATTTCTTCTGAAGAGGAAATGTTGTCAGCGACATTTTGATCAGCCCTCTTTGTCATATTCACACCGATCGTAACACCAGCAGATATCACAAGGAGCAAGGAAAGGCAGGCCGATGCTATCCAAATCGACCGATAACTCCTTTGCTTTTTTAGCTGAGCTACAGGTTCCACATCCTTTCTCTTGATAAATGGTTCCCTGACAGGGAAGGACAAAAATCTCGACAAAGAATAGAACTGGGATATGCTTAAGACATTTTCTCCAGAAAAGATTTTATTCAACGTCGGCTTGAATATGCCCAGGCACTCCATAAGGGAGGAATCATCTGCCTTTCTTTCCTTTGCACGCTTCTTTACGAATGCGAGAAGGATGTCATTGTCAAATTGATATGGTTTATCTGTTTCGACGATTTCACCATCAAGAAAGGACACAGGATCGATGCCAAGGGCATCCAGGTAACCAAAAAGAAAATCCAGTTTGATGGATACCTTATTGCTCTCCCACAGAGAGATGGTCTGTGGGGAATAGGATACCTTCTCAGCAGCCTCTTTCTGGGTGAGATGCCGATCTTCCCTCGCTTTCTTCAGCAACGACGATATTTCGTTTTCGTTCACGTTGGAATTCCTCTACATCTAATCTTAACAAAAATCCCTTTTCTTGTATATTATTTTTCAAACAATTCCCTTTCGCTCACTATTTTCCTTTATTCAGCCTAAAGTGAAATAACTATTTCTTGATGCTTCGCTTCCGATACAAGGGTCTTTTCCAAGATATCATAGATAAATATAAAAGCGAAATTTCTGACTTGCCACTCACCTATCAGGGTGCTAGAATAATAGCAAGAAGAACGGTCGACGGGTTGCTATTCCCGTCAGAAATCATTAACTAGCTGGGCTAATGTTTCTTGCTTCCGTCTCTTCTTTTTTATTTGATTGTATATCAAGAATCTTTTCAGAAATGTAAATAGCAGACTTAAAGCTTTCTCCGTGGATGCGTCCAGTTCTGCATCCAGGGCAAACCTGACCTCCTGTCCGTCGAAATAAGAGAAACATGCAGAATACGTGTCCTTATGGACATCCAGACCGACATAACCTATAATTTCCATGGTGACCTCCTCTTGCCATGTGGCGTTGC
>JBNMLQ010000200.1:0-2052 GCA_050874925.1 Candidatus Enterosoma sp.
AAAAGAAGGTCGTCCAATATCTTTTCTATGACAAGAGAAGCGGAAGAGTCTTCGTCACGGATGATAAAAAGAAAGGCTTGGATGCCATCACCTATATCCGAAGCAGCAATTACCTGGACATCGGAACGGCCTTGGATATTGAAATCGAGACCGGAAGGCAGAACCAGATCCGTCTTGCCTTGCATGCCCTGCACTATACTTTGATCGGTGATGAAAAGTATGCACATGATGATTCCAAGAAGATGCTTTTGAACGAATATCATCTTGAATTGCCTGCTTATCTTCCTTTGAAGAAACATGTCTTTGAAACCAAGCCGTTATGGCTGTCCAGGAAGGCGAAAGAAGAATGATCATCACGATGGTCATCGATCTCTACGGAGACAAGAACAACGGCACGACCGTGACGGCCATGAGGACATGCGAGTCTCTCCTATCCTTAGGCCATGAGGTGCGGGTGATTGCCTATGTCCCGGATTCAGTCAAGGGCGACGTCATCAATGGCGTCAAGGTTTTGCGTTGCGACAAGGCTGTCGTACCTGTCTTTGAAGGAATCATCGAGTCTCAGGGGTTCACCTTTGGCAAGACTTCCGAAAAGAAGATAGCTGAGTTCATCAAGGGAAGTGATGTCGTCCATCTGATGTTCCCATTCCCTTTGGAAGTCATGGTCTATCATATTGCCAAGCTCATGCACATCCCTGTGACCGGAGCCTATCATCTTCAACCGGAGAACATCACCTATACCATCCACCTTGGCAAGTGCAGACCTGTCAACTGCTTTGTCTATGCTCTTTTCCGCAACTGGCTCTATCGGTATTTAAGAACCATCCATACGCCCAGTCAGACCATGCGTCAGGAGATGATCGACCACCATTACAGAGGAGACATCCATGCCATTTCCAATGGTGTCGTCTCTTTCATGCATCCCATGGAGGTAGAAAAGCCCAAGGAATATCAGGGAAAGTTCGTCATCACCATGGTCGGAAGGCTCTCTGGCGAAAAACGTCAGGAGCTCATCATCAAGGCTATCGGGAAAAGCAGATACAATGACAGAATCCAGCTCATCCTCTGCGGAATCGGTCCGAAGAAGGAACATTATCAGAAGCTGGCAGACAAATATCTGAAGAATCCTGTCAACATCTGCTTCGTCAATCAGGACAAGCTCCGTGAAATCCTCAACTACAGCGACCTCTATGTCCATTCCTCGGATGTCGAAAGCGAAGCCATCGCCTGTATCGAGGCCTTCAGCTGCGGACTTGTTCCGGTAATCTCCGATTCTCCCTATACGGCGACAAGACATTTTTCCTTGGACGAGCACTGTCTGTTCAAGGCTGGAGACTATCATTCCCTGATGGAGAAGATTGAATTCTTCATCGAGAATCCGGAATATAAAAAGGACCTCTCTTCCAGGTATGTCGAGTATGCCAAGGAATTTGAGGTCATCAGCAAGGTGAAGGAACTTGTCTCGATGATGGAACTGGAAATCGAGAGAAGCAAAGAGGATGATAAAAAAGGAAGGACGTATTATTCTTCCCGTTCTGAAAGAAGGAAGCTTCGCTCTCTTGCCAGGAAAATCGGTATGCAGGATCCTCTCATCTATGACAAGGATATCTATCATAGCTCTGAGAAGAAGGAATTCATCAATAAGAAGGACTAATCTTTTTTCAGGTCATGGATCACTGCCATGACCTGTTTTTCGAGTGCTTTCTTGCTGAAGTCGGCATGGAGGATGTAATTCAGCTTGCTTTTGTTCTTGTCATAGGAATTCATCCTGTTGAACTCTGCCCTGTCAGGATTCTCGTTTCTTTCAAGAAGATGTTCTCGCTGATGGATGGTCTCGACGCCGACAAGGATGTTGAAGTCCTTGTCCATATGGGCATCAAAAAGAACCGGAATCTCAAGGACTTTGTCCTTTCCGTTGTTGTCTATGATGAAGTCGTTTGCTTTCTTGCGGACTTCGGCAAAGATGAAGCTGAGATACCGTCTTTTGAAGGAGACGTCATTCTGAAGAAGCCTTGTGATGGCCTTCTTATCGAGATTCGGATGGAAGATTTC
>JBNMLQ010000201.1:0-2047 GCA_050874925.1 Candidatus Enterosoma sp.
GCAAAGGCAAGTTTTCCGTGAATCAAGAATTGTCTTCGGTAGAGACATCCCCAGCAATATCCTCTAAAAGTCGACTTTCGCTTATGAATCAGCTTAAGCAAGGCATCCTTTCCGTTGCCCTGAAAAGGAATCGTTCTGATCCTTTTCTTTTTTCCGTCCGCATCCATGGAATAATAGGAAGCGATGACGATGTCCGGCTTTTCCTTGTTTTGCGTCTGCTGATACAATGTGGAAAGATAATCCGGTTCGACGACGTCATCCCCATCGACGAAGGTGACATATTCTCCGTTGGCATGACTTAGGCCGATGTTCCTGGCCATGGAAACGGAATACCTGTTTCCATAGTGGAAATGATAGACCTTGCCTACATTCTTCTTTTCATATTCCTGACATATGGCATCCGATCCATCATCGCTGGCCGTCTCGACAAGAAGGATGTTGTACCTTCCCTGGAAGTCCTGATTTAAGAGACTTTCGATACAGGCTTCAAGATAAGGGGAGGTACGATAGACCGGGATGACAATGGAAATGAGTGTTTTTTGCATAGTGAGACTATTATATTACATTCCCTTGACTCCATAAACCTCATGACTTCTTTTTGCCGTAGAAAGCCTTTAGAAGCCTTTGTATCATGCGGTCTGTCTTCCCTTGCGTCATCTTCATTTCCTTGGCGATTTCACTTGAGCTGCATCCTCGAAGGAACAGCCTCATGACTTCCTTCTCCGTCGGCGGAAGGGATTTGATATACTCTCCGACATCGACCATGATCGCTTTGCTTCGATAGACCTCGTTCATGTCAGGAGCACTGTCACAGAGAAGATGGTTGTCGCTGAAGGAGGTCATGTCCACGCGATAGCCGAACTTCTTCCTGTCTGCATTGAGCCTTCTAGCCTGGCCATAGCTCATAAAACGCATACTCTGGGACATGGCATGGTGGAAGTAATGATCGAATTCGCCTTTCCTGGATTGATAGGAGTATACACACTTCTTAAGCAGATGAATGGAGCTGTAATAGACTTCCTCGAAATCCAATTTCGGGTTCCTTCTGACGATAGCCTTGCTTCGGATGATGATGTCTCTTAGAGACTGATTGATCAGGATATCCATGGCATACTTCCTCTTCTTGGCAAGCAGGACAAGCTGATGAAGGGAAAGATGGCTGTAATCATAGGAACTGCTGACTAGGAAAGGTGTTCTTTCCCTCTGATAGAATGATGTCACGGCATCCATGACATCGACGGACATGCCCATAGAAGACATGACGTAGATTTTACGACTTTTTACCATAAAAAATCTCCGGAATTTCCGCCACCAAAGACAAGGATTGGCTTCGATGGCTTTATATCCGGAGAAGACTTTTCGTTTTCTATCGATGCTTGCGACGATAGGAATTGATTTCGCTTAGAAAGACGGCACAGGCGATAGAGGCATTGAGAGCCTTGACCTTGCCTGGAAGAGGGATGCTTGCGACAAAGTCGGAATGTTCCCTGACAAGCCTGGATACGCCGAATCCTTCGCTTCCGATGATGAGTACGATTTTCCCATTATAATTTATCTCATCATAGACATCCTTTCCTTCCCCTGCACTGGAGACCACCCAATAGCCTTCCTTCTTCAATACGTCGATAGTCTGGGACAGGTTGGTGACCTGGACGATCGGGATGACTTCCTCACCGCCTGTTGCAATCTTGGATACCGTACCGGTGACAGGAACCTGCCTGTTCTTGCCGATGATGATGCCATCGACGTCAAAAGCACATCCGGAACGGATGATGGAACCAAAATTGACCGGGTCTTCCAATCCATCCAGCATGACGATGGTCGAATCCTTTTTGTCCTTGACCATGGAAAGAAGGTCAGAAAGAGGCGTATACTGAAAATCCGGAAGGGAACAGGCGACTCCCTGATGGTTTCTGTTTCCTGTCATGTGGGCTAGTTCACCACTAGAAACAAGCTTCACAGGAATGTTGTTCTGCTTGGCAAGAGCCAGGATTTCCTTATCAGGATGTTCTTGATTCAGAAAGACATGGGCTGCCTTTCTTTTTCC
>JBNMLQ010000202.1:0-1996 GCA_050874925.1 Candidatus Enterosoma sp.
GATGGCACCCTGCACAGCAACTACGTCTACAATCATAATGGCATCCGCCCCGCTTTGACTTTGAATATCTGAAGAACGAAGTGAGAAATCCAGGTCGCCTGCAATCAAGGACGAAAGTCCAGCAGGCGACCTCAAATGTTATGCCTACATTGAAAAGCGACTTATATGTTATTACATTGGCAAAGAAGCTAGTAGATTATGTTCTTCAGGCAACTGAGAAGGCACCTAAGAAGTTTCGTTATTCTTATCTTAGTAAGATAGAAAACGTCTCTCTTGAAATTGTTATGCTTCTTTATGAAGCAAATGATATCAGATTGGATAATCCTTTGAGAAGAGAAAAGCAGGGCTCTGCTGTTACGAAATTGAAGATGTTGGATTTCCTTTCGGAAGAAGCGATGAAGAACAAGTGTTTCCTTCCTAATCAATATGAAGTGATTTCAAGGATGATCTATGATTGCAACAAAAGCCTTCTTTCTTGGATGAAATCAGACCAGAATCGAATGGCTTCGTTACAATAGGGATGGTGTTGAATATGGGATGCTCGTTATACTTTGTTGTTCTCCGAATGAGAATGATGCCGACAACGTCTATTATGTGAATAGTGATGGCAACCTGAACAGCAACAACGTCAACAATCATAATGGCATCCGCCCCGATTTGCCTTGGCTAGGGACTTCATGGTCCTGGAATTACCGAAGATGGATTTTGTTGAGTCTATCCTGTTTCCAAAGGCAAAGGAATGCCATTCCTGCACCATTCGGTGCAAATATAGCCTTCTGTGTCAATGACGCTTATGTTTCATTGGCTTTGCCTTTGTGCCAGGAGGCTTTTTCTATATGCAATCTCTTCCATCTTATGATGAAGTGTTTTCTTTTCAAAACTTATATCAAGCTCACCTTAAGGCTAGAAGAGGCAAGAGACATAAGAAGGATGTGATTCTTTTTGAGACACATCTAGGTAGGTCTCTTGCCTTTCTTCATGACAAGCTTTCAAAAAGAATCTATCATATCGAAGGATACCATCATTTTGTCATACATGAGCCTAAGGAAAGAAACATTCAGTCTCTTTGCTATCAGGATAGAATCGTCCAGCATTGTCTTGTGGACAACTACCTTATGCCTTTGCTAGATGATCATCTTATATATGACAATGCAGCATGTAGGAAGGCAAAGGGAACGGATTTTGCAAGGGATAGGGTAAAACAATTTCTGACTTCTTATTACCGAAGATATGGAAATGAAGGATATGTCCTTCAGTTTGACATCCATAGTTATTTTCCTTCCATAGACCATGAGGTTCTTAAACATAGGCTTACAAGACTTGTTCAGGATAAAGATATCCTTTCCATGCTCTTTTCCTTCATTGATTCCTATGATGAGAAAGATAATCCTGGGAAGGGACTTCCCATGGGAAACCAGACAAGTCAGTGTTTTGCCCTTCTTTATCTTGATGTCATCGATAGAATCATCAAGGAAAAGTATTCCATGAAGTATTACAGCAGGTATATGGATGATGGCATATTGATCAGTGATGACAAAAGAAAGCTACAAAGGATTCTGGATGATATTCGTGATTCCTGTCTGAGATTGAAGCTGGCATTGAATCTAAAGAAGACAAGGATCTTTTCACTGAAAGATGGTTTTATGTATCTAGGTTTTCGTTACCTTCTCTTGGATTCCGGAAAGATTGTGATGAGATTTCCAAAGTCGAAGAGAACAAGGATGAAAAGATATCTGAGGAAGAGAATGAAGGAAGGAACGGATATTAGAGAAACAATCAATTCTTTTAAAGAACATGCGAGAAAAGGAAACGAATACAGGTTTATGAAAAGGATGATATCGGAGGCCGGGGGTTCAAACTAAACAGTTAAAAATGGCATTTGTTCAATGCGAATCAAAAAGTAGTGGTTAAAGAGATTAAAACGCAATATGGCTCACCCAATTGTTGAAAAGGCTTACAATTCAGTTGCTATTCCACCTGAAAACCTGTATATCTA
>JBNMLQ010000203.1:0-1992 GCA_050874925.1 Candidatus Enterosoma sp.
AAAAACAAATGCCTTCCCTTTTGGGAAGGCGAGTCTTTAGTTCATCCATCCAGGATCGGAGGGATTCTTCTGGAATTTCAGAAGCTTGCTGATATCTTCTTTGGAAATATAGTTTTCCTCGGCGGCAATGGAAACCAAAGTTTCAAAGTCAGAAAGAGAATGGTTCTCGCAATTGTCGGCTTTTAATTTTTCTTTTCCCTTTTCAAGGTTATAGGTGAAGATGGAAACGATACCAAGGACGATGGCTCCTTCTTCCCTTAGGATGTCGACAACTTCCAGAGAGGAACCTCCGGTGGAGATGAGGTCTTCGACGACAACGACCTTCTTGCCTTTCGGAGATACGCCCTCGATTTGATTCCCTCTGCCATGGTCTTTGTGACCGCTTCTGACATAACCCATCGGAAGTTTCATCTTCTCGGCAACGATGGCAGCATGGGCGATTCCGGCCGTGGAGGTTCCTTCAAGGACCTCGACATCGGGATAGTATCTTAAAATGGTATCCTTGAGTCCTTCTTCGACGGCTTCGCGGACATCCGGATAGGAAAGGGTGAGTCTGTTGTCGCAATAGATCGGAGATTTGATGCCACTGGCCCAGGTGAATGGGTCCTGAGGCTTGAGGAAGACTGCCTTGATCTTGAGAAGATTGCTGCTGACCTGCTTGGATAATTCTTTTTCGTTCATGTTATTCGAACTCCTTTACACATTTCTGATAGGCGGAAACCGGATCTTCAGCCTTGGTGATGCTTCTTCCTACGACGATGTATGTGGAACCGAGTTCCTTTGCCAAAGATGGCGTAGCAACTCTTTTCTGGTCGTTTGCATCATCTCCGGCAAGGCGGATTCCCGGAGTGACGGAGATAAGTCCCATCTCTTTGATGATCGGGGCCTCCAAGGCGGAACAGACGACACCATCCAGGCCGGCCTTCTTTGCGTTTCCTGCATAGGTCTTTACGACTTCATTGACCTTATGGTCGATAAGAAGTTCGTCATGGAGAATCTCATCATTGATGCTGGTGAGGACGGTGACGGCGATAAGCTTGGTCTTTTTTCCTGACTCTGTCGCATCCAGTCCTTCTCTGGCAGCCTTCATCATTTCGATTCCTCCGAAGGCATGAAGGTTGGTGATTTCAACACCCAGCTCACCGATTTTCTCCATGGCCTTTTTGACGGTGTTGGGAATATCGCAGAGCTTCAGGTCAAGGAAAATCTTGAAACCATCCTTCTTCAGCTCTCTGACAAGTTCGGGTCCTTCCTTATAGAACATCTCCATACCGATCTTGATATAGGGGTTGAGACCTTTGAACGGAACTAAGAACGTCATCAGCTCTTCTTTTGACTTAAAGTCGCAGGCAATGATTACATCACGTTTCATTTTGTCCTCCCGATGATATCTTGCAGTTTCTCGATGTGATATTTCTTCATGATGATAGGCAGATCTTCGATCATCTTCTTGCAGCAGTAGGGGTCGATAAGATTCTGTGCACCGACTTCGACCAGGCTTGCCCCGGCATACATCATCTCTAGGATGTCCTCGGCCTTGCTTATGCCACCGATTCCTATGACCGGGACTTTGACGGCATGGCTGACCTGATAGACCATTCTCAATGCTACCGGGAAGATGCCAGGTCCGGAATAACCTCCCATCGTATTGGCGATGACCGGTTTTCCGCTTTGTAAGTCAATCCTCATTCCGACCATGGTGTTGATGAGGGAAATGGCATCTGCTCCTGCTTCTTCCACGGCCTTGGCCATCTTTACGATATCGGTGACATTCGGAGAGAGCTTGACGATGACTGGTTTTGACGTCACCTTTTTGACTTCCTTGACCAGGTTTGAAGCGACGACGGGGTCCACACCGAAGGCCATACCCCCTTCCTTGACGTTGGGACAGGAGATGTTCAGCTCGATGGCAAATACTTTCTGGCAGGTATCAAATCTTTGTACCGTTTCGACATAGTCTTCGATGGAATGCCCTCCGACATTGGCAAGGAC
>JBNMLQ010000204.1:0-1978 GCA_050874925.1 Candidatus Enterosoma sp.
GACCGAAACCGTAATAGCTACTTTAACTGACATTTATAATGTCCTCCTAGTACGCCTCTAATTATAACGGAATTTTTATAAAAATAAAGCCCTTTTCTTATATTTTTTCTTGAAAACCTTGTAATTTTCTTTCATTTGCTTCGTAGTAGCTCATTTTGAACAAAAGATAGCTTCTTTGCGTGCACAGCGAGCAAGCTAAAAATGCGTTTTAACGTGCATTATTCGCAAAACCATGGTATTCTTTGCTTTTTTATGTTTTTTCCTAAGGATTATTATGATTTGCTCGTACGCAAAAGTGCTCATTTCACGCATGAGATGCCATATCCTTCTCGATTTCCTGAGCTGCTTCGCGGATATTCCTGAGAATATGGACGACTCCGGATTTCGTAATCTGGATATCCGTCTCCGAGCAGATATATTCCGCAAGTTCGCGATAATTGGATTCCGGCAGTTTTCTCCTTGCTTCGATGACCGCCTTGGTCTTATCATCAAGGATATCCATCGGTTTCCTGATGAGATAAAGTTCGATGGCATGCATATCCTTCTTTCCGGTCTCGACTGATTTCTGGAAATTTGCCGTGTCGCAGATGTTGAGCCTGTTCATCGTATTGATATCATCCTTGACCAATCTTGCATTTTCAAATTCAAACATGGATTCCGTCGCACCGAGATAAGAGAGAAAGACGGCAATCTGATCAGATCTCTTCAGATAGAGAACATGTTTTTCCCTTCGAAGGATATAGCGGAAACTCATGGTCTTCTCATCCTTGAAGCCATCGATCTTATGCTTGATGGCAAGGGCATCGTTCTTGTCGGAAAAAGCCATTTCGGCAAAATAGGAAGTCTTGGCCGAATTGGGGTTGTTGACAGACCCATTGGCAAGAAAACAGCCAATCAGAAGAAAACGAAGGTTCTTTCGATGAAGCCCTTCCTTCGGAGGAATACGGATGAATCCGTCCTGAAGGATTTCCAGATCTTCCATGATGGATTCCAGCCTCTGGTCAGAGACATGAATGACATAGACCAAGCCTCTTCCGAATCTGGCCACCTTTTCATACCGGATTTCTGGAGAAAGACCATAGCAGTCCTTGAAACAGGCATAGATCATCTTTGCCACCAGGGCATCTTCGCTATGAAGCTCCAGGCTTGCCGGCTTTCCAAAGGAAAAGACACCCCCGTTTCTTGCAAAACCGGAGAGGATATATTTCTTTTCCTCATCGCTGTAGGTACCTCTTGCCAGTTCTTCCTTGATCTGCCTGGCAAAGGAAAGTCGTTGTTCATTCATGTAGATTTCTTTGATAATCCTGATATATGGAAGTCGCTGCGATGGCACCGTCACTGGTAGCGGTGACGACCTGTCTAAGCAACGTATCCGTGCAGTCTCCCACTCCAAAGAGGTTCTTCACCTTCGTCATCTTCCTTTCATCTACCTCAATGTATCCACGGTCATCACCTAACCCCTGGATATCCAAAAAAGAAGTATTGGGAATCTCTCCGACATAAAGGAAGAGTCCCTGAACAGACAAGGTTCTCTCCTTCCCGTCTTGCTTGTTTCTGACAGTCAGGGAAGAAATCGAATCCACACCGTCGGCCGACACGGCCTCATACGGAGAAAGAATCTCCGCATTGGGAAGGGAGGCAAACTGTCTGACAGTCCTCTCCTGTGCCCGATATTCATTCCTTCTTGCAATCAGGAAGACATGGTGGCAGATACCGGCAAGATACAAAGCCTCTTCAAAGGCGGCATTTCCTGCGCCGATAACGGCAACATCCTTATTCTTATATAATGGGCCATCACAGATGGCACAGCGGGATATTCCCCGTGAATGGAATTTTTCCTGGCCGGGAATCACAAATGGTTTTTCAAGAAGGCCGTTTGCAAGGATGACATAAAAGAAATCATGGCTGAGTCCTCTTCCATATTCCACATGGAAGGTTCCGTCCTCGTTCATGGAAAGGCGTTTTACTTCCTTATATA
>JBNMLQ010000205.1:0-1974 GCA_050874925.1 Candidatus Enterosoma sp.
AATTCTGGAAGATAAGCTGGTCAAAGTGAAGGAAGACAGCCTGCCGGACATGAAGTTCCGCCCTGGCTCCTATTTCGGTTCCTTAAGAAAGAAGCTTCCTGAGGATTCCAAGGATCCTCTGGCTAAGACTTTGATGGAGAATCTCAAAAAGAACAACATCCGTTTTGTCTTTGTCAATGGTGGCAATGACTCCATGAATACGGCCTATCGCATCAGTCGGTATGCCAAGGATTATGATATGGAACTCTCTGTCATCGGAATCCCCAAGACCATCGATAACGACCTATATGGATGCGACCATACTCCCGGATTCGGATCTGCCGCCAAGTATGTGGCAAACTGCACGATTGCGACATCCGTCGATGATAAGACCTATGCCCATGGAAGAGTCAATGTCATCGAGACGATGGGAAGAGATTCCGGCTTCTTGGCTGCCAGTGCCGTATTGGCATCTCTGAAGGGAGAAGCACCGGATTACATCTTTGTTCCTGAAGTGCCTTTCAGCATGCAAGAATTCCTATCCAAGGTAAAGGCGATCTTTGAAAAGAAACATCGCTGCCTTGTCGTCGTTTCGGAAGGTATCCGTGACAAGAAAGGCAACCTGATTGCAAGTGATGCTTCGAGCAAGGATTCCTTCAATCATACCCAGGTCGGCGGTGTTGCCAAGTACCTCTCTGCCATCCTCTCTGAACAGGGAATCAAGAACCGAGGAATCGAACTCTCCGTCCTGAACAGGGCAAGCGGGTTCCTTCCTTCCTTGACGGACATCAAAGAGGCGATGGCTGTTTCAAGGCATGCCTATCAGGCCGCCAAGAAGGGACATACCGGCATCATGATGGCTTTGGGAAGAAAGAAGACATTGGCTTATGTGCCGGATTATTATGAGGTACCTTTGGAGGAAGTCAGCGACAAAGTCGTCACCTTGCCTAAGAAATACATCAACAAGGCTGGAGACAACATCACTCCTTCCTATATCGACTATGTCCTGCCTCTCATCAAGGGCAATGCCATTGCTCTTGATGAAAATGGTCTGCTGAAGATTTGATATAGCCCTTATTGCTGTCTAGGCCGGTAAGAGGAGAATGAATCATGAAAGAAGATTATAAGAATTATATCGTAGTCAAAGGAGCCAGGGAAAATAATCTGAAGAATATCGACGTCACCATTCCAAAGGATTCCCTGGTTGTCTTTTCGGGTGTCTCCGGAAGCGGAAAATCAACCCTGGCCTTCGACACGATCTTTGCCGAAGGACAGAGGCGCTATGTTGAATCTCTTTCTTCCTATGCAAGGATGTTCCTTGGCGATTTTTCCAAGCCTGACGTAGATTCCATCGATGGTCTTGCCCCTGCCATATCCATCGATCAGAAGACGACCTCCCATAACCCACGTTCGACCGTGGGAACGGTCACGGAAATCTATGACTATCTGAGATTGCTCTATTCGAGAATCGGTGTAGCCTATTGCCCACACCATCACATACCGATTCAGGCTAGTTCCCTTCAGCAGATATACAATGCCATCAAGGACAATCCTGACAATAGCAAGATCACCGTCTATGCTCCGGTCGTCCAGAATGAGAAGGGTACCCATCTTCAGATCATGGAGAAGTTCTTTGCCGCAGGTTTCACAAGGGCGAGGATCGATGGTGAACCTCTGAAAAGATATGACCAGGTTCCTTCCCTTGACAAGAACCTGAAGCATACCATCTCCTTTGCCATCGACAGGCTTCTTCTTTCTAAGGAGAACAAGGACAGGCTTTTTGATTCTTTGAGGACGGCTCTTGACTATGCCAAGGGTTATGTCAGCGTCGATGTCGATGGCAAGGAGACCCTTTATAGCGAACATCAGTCCTGCCCGGTCTGCGGCTTTTCCGTGCCGCCTCTGGAACCGAGGCTCTTTTCCTTCAACAATCCATTGGGCTGCTGTCCGGACTGTCATGGACTTGGCGTCACCATCGAGGCTGATCCGGAACTG
>JBNMLQ010000206.1:0-1944 GCA_050874925.1 Candidatus Enterosoma sp.
CCTTCTTCTTGCTCGTATCGGTCTTAAGAGGCAAGGCTTCATCCTTGTTCTTGAGAAGGACGATGCCTTCTTTGCAGATGTCGAGGTTGACATCTTCAGACTGCTTCATCGACGACTTCTTGTCTCCTTTGGTGAGTCCTTCGCTCAGTGTATAGGAAGTGGCTGTTGTTCCGTCTTTGGTGACGGCCCTATCTCCACCTAGGACCATGCTGATCAAGGTGGATAAGGAAGTCATGCAGATGATGGAGCAGACGGCAAGGAAGCTGAGAGAGGCAATGCTGGTGATAGCCCAGATTCTGCTCTTCTTGTTCTTGAAGACCTTCTTCAGGATATTCTTGTTCTCTTCCATGGGGATTGCTCCTAGTCGATGTTATCTAGCTTCGGCTCCCAGGAGAGAGCGGCATCCGTCGTGATCTTCATGCAGTCGACCATCGGTGCTGTTGCAGTCATGGTTCCGAACATCGCCTTGTTGTTATTGGTGACAAGCTCAATCTTATTGCTTCCCTTCTTCAGATTCAGGTTCTTGGTGATGGTGAAGTCAGCAAACTCCTTGATGAGTCCGCTTCCCTGCTTTGGAACGCTCGTGATGCTGATTTCAGGATAGGCGATCAAAGAACCGTTGACCTTGACGTTATATTCGCTATAGGTGAAGCTGATATCCATGACCTCAGCTGAAAGGCGAAGGATGAGTTTGGCATCTTTGACATCTTCTTCCGACTCGATATCATAGGTCAGGGTGATGGTGTTGGCATAGAGGTATGTCACGTAGTAGCTGTTGCTGGCCTTGGCCTTGCCATCATCGCTTTTGATCATCTCAAGACCTGTTGCTGTACCTGAATAGCCGGCACCGGACATGTCCTCGATGGAAGGAATGTATTCTGCCTCAAAGACATATTGATGGATCCATCCGGCATAGAGAGTCAAATCGGATGTGATTGGTGTGACGACCTTGAACTTGTCATTGCAGGTTTTGTCTAGGAACCAGTTGACAAATTCATAGCCATCTCTAACTGGAGCATCCGGTAAGATGAGATAGTCATCCTTTTCGACCTTCATGGTCATGTTCTTGCTCCCTTCGTAGTTGAGATCGAAGGTGACGGTAAAGTAGGTCTTGCTAGAATCAAGCCATCCTGCAAAGAGTGTGAAATCTGCTTCTACAAGACTGGAGAAGTCATAGGCATCATTCATGTTCTTGTCAAGGAACCAACCTTGGAACTGATAGCCTTCTCTTAGAGGATCTTCAGGCTTTGATACAGCCTTTCCTTTTTCTACCTCAACGAGAGAAGAAGTACTTCCCTCATAGTTGAGATCGAAGGTGATGTTTACCTTCTCTATTGCCTTGGAAGAAGTATCCGTATCTGTCTTTACGCTGGAAGATGTTCCTTCTTTGCTACAGGATGGAATCCATAGGGCTAAGAGAGCCAATAGGCTTAGAAACACTTTGTTTTTCATCATTGTTCTCCTTTTTTATAGAAAGGCAACTAGGAGAGGACTCCCAGTTGCAAATAGCATCACTTCTCCTCTTTTTTCTTCTTCAATACCAGACCTAGGCCAAGAAGACTTGTCGCAGCAATGCTGGAAGAGAGGACGACGATACTTCCAGAGCATCCGGAAGACTTCTCATCCTTCCTTGCCAAGGCTTCTTCAAGAGCCTTGATTCTGTTTTCAAGGTCTGTCGTATCCGTCTTTCCTTCAATCTTGACCCAACCGGCATAGAAGGTGGTGTCATTCTTGATTTCTTCGTTGAAGTCAGCAACCTTGGTGCATGCCTTGTCCGTGTACCAACCGGTGAAGATGTAGTCATCCCTATGAAGGTCTTTTGGACGGGAGACCTTCTCTCCGTCAAGGACTTTCTCTGTCGTCTTGGAAGAACCATCATAGTTTCCATCGAAGGTGACTGTGAACGGAGTCGGATTGACATGGAACTCATATTCGACATAGAAG
>JBNMLQ010000207.1:0-1935 GCA_050874925.1 Candidatus Enterosoma sp.
CCTCTCGGCCAGCTTGCTTCCTTCCTTGGTCCTGTCATCGGAAGAAGTCATATCCGGATGGCTTGGCCAGGTAGCATTCCAGTCGCGTGTGGATAATTCGGTTTGCTTCATGTCGGCAGCATAAGGAGTTGACTTATAGATGGAGTCTTCTCCGGTGAAGCGGTTTTCGACCTTGCCACCGGTGATTCTGTCCGTGTCATAGTCGATCGTCTTGTCAAGATGATAATTGACGCTGTCAAACATCTTGCTGGCTGTTTGTTCATCCGTCTTGTCATGGGCATTGTTGAGAAGCTTGATGGTGTATTCACCCTTGTCAAGCTCATATCCGGTATGTCCGTTTTTATTCATGTCAAGATAGTCATAGCTAGCCATGTCCTGGACATGGATGGTGAGTTTGATGTCCTGAGATTCACCCGGTCTTAAGAGCTTGGTCTTAGAGAAGGCTCCCAATTTGACATGGGCCTTTTCAATCGGAGCGGAGGACTTGTCATAGGGTGCGGTGTAATAAAGCTGGACGACATCCTTGCCTGGAACGGAACCGGTGTTTTTGACGTTGACGGTAAACTCAAGGGTGCCATCCTTAACCAGAGCAGAACCATCTGCCAGGGAACTAGAGATGATTTTCTGATCGAAGTCAGTATAGCTAAGACCATATCCGAAAGGATAGACGACATTGTCGTTATACCATGTTTCACCATCACTCTCGCCTCTTGTCTCATAATAGTTATAGCCGTAGTAGATGCCCTCTTCATACTGGACATAGGGAACGGCTGAAGACTGGACGAAGGAACCGAAGATACCGGCGACCTTGAAGCCGGGAACAAGTTTTCCGTCCTTGTCATAGGCATAATAGTTGATGGGGTAGTTTCCATCCTTGTCAGGCTTGGAGGTCTGGTTGTTGGAACCGAAGTTCTCCCAGGTCGGATCCTTGGTGAAGTCTCTTGCATAGGTATCGACAAGTCTTCCGGAAGGGTTGACTTCGCCTTTGAGGATTCTTCCCAAAGCCATGACGCCGGAATTGCCGGGTGTGGAAAGCCAGAGCATGGAAGTGATTCTATCATCATCCTGAAGTGTACCTAGTTCCATGGCTTCGGCGCAGTTGACGACGACGGTGATCTTATTGAATCTGGCTTTGACGTATTCGATCATGTCCTTCTCGTTCTTGGAGAGTTCAAGATAATGGGACTGGACATATCCTTCCTTCTTCTCGTCGCCTCTGTAGTCGACGGCATTGACTCTGTCAAGATCGAAGCCTTCGCCACCGCCTCTGGAGATGACGATGATGGCGGCATCGTTGTAGAGTCTTGTCGACTCATCAAGAGACCGGTCGAAGTTTTCAATCGGTGTCTCGCCGATGGTGGAACCATAGGAACCGAAAATGTCTCCTCCGATGGCGCCGGTACCGGAGAGGTTGTCGTTGTCATAAAAGTTTCTTAAGGTAGGGTTGTATTCGAGCCCTACAGCTTCCAAGGAATCGAAGATGGTTGCAGCATTGGCTGAATTTCCACCACCAGATCCGGTTCCGCCGTAGATCAGTTTGCTGGAACCTTTTCCGAACACGGAGACTCTCTTGACTCCGAGATAGGGAAGGTCGTTGTTCTGATTCTTGAGAAGAACGATGCCTTCTTCGGCGATGGTCTCGTTGAGAGAGTTGCCTGCCTTGATGACATCTTCTTCACTGGCATAGTCGGAATAGGCCTTTCCACTCTGGATGATGGCCTTCTTGGCCATGGCATCGAAACGGATGCCGTTTTGATGGGTCAGTCCCGACGACATGAACGACATCAATCCTAGAAGAACTAGACTGCGAATCGCTTTTTTCTTGTGCATAAAGGTCCTCCTTTGAAAAAGCAAAATCATTCTATATGGAATGTAAGCGCTTAGAACAAAGTGTGACCAAATGTGCAGTTTTCGTGTACCGATTCTACATTGTCA
>JBNMLQ010000208.1:0-1882 GCA_050874925.1 Candidatus Enterosoma sp.
CCCTTGTCCTTACCGGGGTTGCCAGTGTCACGGGTACCGTGGCGTGGTTTACCGCTAATAGGGCAGTCACCGTCAATGGTATGAAGTTGAAGGCTAAGGCAGGCTCGAACCTGTTGATTGCCGGTGATAATTTGACGAATCCGAAACAAAAAGAAGATAGTGATTTCTCCAGTTCTCTTACTCAGACTGTCAATGTTACTGAGTTGGCTCCTGCCTCCACTGTCGATGGCAAGAACTTCTTCTATACCGAAAGTGCCAAGGCCGATGGTTCCATTGAAACCGGTGGAAAATACCTGAAAGCAGAAAATGCTTCTAAAGAAAACGGAAAGAAGTATTACGTCGACTATGTATTCCAGCTGAAGGCAATCAATACGGAAACCAGTAATCAGTCTCTCTACATCGACAAGATTGAGATTTCCTATGCGAATGCTACTAGTTCAGATGACAAAACTCAGCTTGAAAGTGCAGCCAAGGCATTCCGATGTGCCTTCTTCATCGAAAGTGCAGGAGAAACTTCCGGAAGTGAGTTCACTTCTGATACAACTACTGTTACCAAAGGATTGCAGTTCATCTACACACCCAGTGGAGCTGCAAACCAGCAGACAACCAAGGCTGTAAAGCAGGCCTCTACCGGTGCAAGCGCTGGTTCTACCGATGACTTAGGAGTTGTCACCTATCTTTCTCAGAAAACAGCCTACGCTTCCGTTGCTACCGGAACCCACTATTACAAGGGTGTCGCAAGGCTCTGGCTTGAAGGAGAGGACAAGAGCTGCACCAACGATCTGTTCAAGACTGCTTCCAGTGACTGGTCTTTCGACCTTGGATTCAGACTTGGTGACTTGAACACTAGTACTAAGGATGAAGAGGCTCAGACCAACATCGCTGTTAATGTCACCACTGCCACCCCTCAGGCCTGATGGTTTAGGCAAGAAACGAATCTAGATTTCCAAACCTTTGAAAAAAGAGACGTGTGGTCCTTAGCCATGCGTCTCTATTATTATTTTTGATAATCAATCCCGACTTACAATAGGTTGTCAATGAGGGAGACCATGGGAGGACTGGTCGACAAAGCCTGTGGTCTCCTACCTTTGTATACGGAGATGAAGTATAGAAGATAGAATCTATGATGATAAAAAGACAGGCTGAAGTCCTATTCAGATATAGGATGGTGCCTGTCTTTTTGGTTGCCTTACTGTTGTTCGGCTTCTTTTGTTTCTTCCTCGTCTTCTTCCTTGAGAGGTTTGTTTGTCAGTCTGAGCCTGACTTCCTCTTCGATCTTCTGCTGGATGTCAGGATTGGCCTTCATCCAGTCATAGACGCTGGTGATGCCCTGCCCGATTCTTTCTCCCTGATAGGAGAACCAGGAACCGGACTTCTCCAGGATGGAATAGTCGACGGCAAGCTGGGCGATCTCATGTTCCTTGGAGATACCTTCTCCGAAGATGAGTTCGACCTTGCAGCTCTTGTATGGTGCAGCGACCTTGTTTTTGACGACCTTGACGTTGACGAGGTTGCCTAAGGACTTGTCTCCCTGCTTGATGGTTTCGGCTCTGCGGATTTCGATGCGGATGGTGGAATAGAACTTCAAGGCACGTCCGCCTGTCGTAGTCTCGGGATTTCCGTACATCACACCGACCTTCTCACGGAGCTGGTTGATGAAGATGACGGTACAATTGGACTTGGAAAGGACACCGGCAAGCTTTCTTAGGGATTTGGACATGAGCCTGGCCTGAAGACCGACGCTGGAATCCTCGAAGGTTCCTTCAAGTTCGGCCTTGGGAATCAAGGCTGCGACGGAATCGACGATGATGAGGTCGATGGCGTTGCTCTTGGCAAGCATGTCGACGATCTCCATGGCCTGTTCGCCATAGTCAGGCTGGGA
>JBNMLQ010000209.1:0-1865 GCA_050874925.1 Candidatus Enterosoma sp.
ATAGCCAACGCTTCTTTGGACGATGGAGTAATTCCCACATCGCTTGGAAAAGTCCTCGATGGTCTTCAAATCGGTCGTTCCGATGAATACCTGTGTATTGCAGTTGCTTTTGATGATATCGGCCGTCTTCTCGTCATAGACCTTGGCAAGCTGGCTATAGGATTGGACGATGAGGTTCATCCAGATATTCCTGCTTCTTCCGACGGTGATCATTTGCTCCAGCTTATGAATCTGAGGAAGGTTTCCGAATTCATCGAGGATGAAGTAGACGGGTCTTTTTAAAGTCAAATCAGGATTGGAATTCGCTTTCCTCACCAATTCCTTATAAGCCTGAAGGACGAGAAGGGAAGCAAGCGTATGCCTTGTTTCCTTTTCGTCTGGAATCTGAAGGAACAAAGCAATCGGCTTTTCTCCCATCGATCCGAATTCCACCTCATTCTCGCTTGTCAATGCGCATAGGCTCATATCGGAGAACATCGAAAGCTTGTCAAAACAGCTTGAGAGATAGCTTCCCCTGGTTTTGTCCGAAGCATCCATCACCTGCTTTGACAGGGATACTGCTCTGGACAAAGGGCTTCTGCCTTTGAAATAGTTGATGAGCTCCTTGCAGTCGTCATCGGTGGATGTCGCCACTTTCATGAGGCTGTAAAAGTTGTATTTTTCTTTGCTCATCCCATTCATGGGATTGGCTGAGTCTTCTAGCATCGCCAAAGCGATTGCCAAAATCAGATTCTTTGCCCCGCTTTCCCACATGGGCTCATTCTTGTTGGTGACCGGGCATATGGATGCACAGATATCGTTCAGATCCTCATATACTTCATCGAGAAGCTGTTGTCTTTTCACTTGGAGAGCACAGTCTTTTTCCTCCGCTTTCCAGTAATCCTTTCCTTCAAAGACGTAGCATCCTCTTTCTTCGTCTTCTTTGACTTCATCTTCCAAGTGGAGAGACTTCTGATACATCAAGTAAGGTCTTTCCATCGGGTTCCATCTAGCGGAGTTATAAGGATTCCTAAGATCTATGACTTTGATTTCATACCCTTTCTTCTCCAATGCCTTTTTATGGCTTAGAAGAAGTTCCCCTTTCGGGTCGGAGATGAATAAGCTCGGTCTGGTCTTGGTTTCGCTTAGAATCTGAATCATCGGCGAAACATAGGTGGTCGTCTTCCCTGAGCCCGTCGTTCCTATCACAAGGACGTGAGATGGCTTTGCGAATGTCACTTCCAACCCGTCCTTATCCGATACGGCTTTGATTGGCGTACCAGTTATCTCGACATCATGGAGCTTTGAAAACGGATAGGTGTCATAGTTTTCTCTTAACTCCTCCTCTCTTTGAAACCTCGCATCCTCCAGATTGGCAGATAGATGCAGATCATCTTTGTCTCCTTTGAGCATCTTTTTGGAACGGAAGACCCAGAAATGCTTCCAGTAGTACCAAAGGACGATTGCAACTGCTGCCAAGATGAACAGCAAGAAGAAGCCTATCGTCTCTAAAGAGAACAGATATCGGATATCAAACCTTCTCCTGATTAGACAGGTAAGTGAGAATCCTAGAAGATAGGAAACCCAGAAACCAATCACAAGGAAGAGGATTATCTTTTCTTTCTTCTTCATTCTGCTTCCATCTCCTTTCTTTCCTTCTCGTATTCGGCTTCTTGCAAAAGCCTTTCGAATTCATCAAAGATGTCGTTCCTGTCTTTATAGATAGCCTTGCTTAAGGAAGCGACTTTCCCTAAAAGGAAAGCCATCCGTTTCTTTTCATCGTATCGTTTCTTCTTTTCAAGGTGGATTTCATATAAGAAAGAAGACTCCTGAGTCCTTGCGTCCCTGATATGTTTTAGAATCCGGTTTCCGATTCTCCGATAGAG
>JBNMLQ010000210.1:0-1838 GCA_050874925.1 Candidatus Enterosoma sp.
GTTCATCAAGAGACCGGCTAGGGACTAGGCCCTATAAACCGGCAGCAACGTACTATCGTAACGTGCTAAAGCCTAGATCAATGAACCGAAAAGTTTTCTTGGGGGTTCATTGTCGAACCCTTTTTTCTTTGTTTTTTATCAGAGAGGTATTTATAGAAATGACAGACACTTTCACATTCCAGCCTAAGGGAACCTGCTCTACCAGGATGGTTCTCAAAATCAATCATGACACCGATATCATCGAAGACTTCGAGGTTGTCGGAGGATGCCCCGGGAATCTTTCCGGTATCCGCAGACTCATCATCGGCATGAATGCCAAGGATGTAGCCGAAAAATTATCTGGTACGACATGCAGAAGCAAGCCTACTTCCTGCCCAGACCAACTTTCCAAGGCAATCAAGGCTTATTATCTTGAAAGAGGAGAACAGTTATGAGCGAAATCAAGAATCTTTTTACGTCTGAATCTGTTTCGGAAGGACATCCGGACAAGCTTTGCGACAATATTTCGGATGCCATTCTGGATGCCTGTCTGGCCCAGGATCCTTTTTCAAGGACGGCAGTCGAGACTTTGGCAACGAGAGACAAGATCATCATCTCCGGAGAAGTTACGACCAAGGCCAAGGTCGATTATGAAGCCATCGCAAGGAAAGTGACCAGGGAAATCGGATATACTTCCCCTGAGCTTGGTATCGGAGCTGACAGCATGGATGTCGAAGTCTATGTCCGTACGCAGTCTCCGGATATCGCCCAGGGTGTCGATGATTCCTTTGACGACCATTCCATCGGCGCTGGCGATCAGGGAATCATGTTCGGCTATGCTACCGATGAAACGGAAAACTATATGCCTCTTCCTCTCGTCATGGCTCATAAGCTTGTCCGCTATGCCACCCGTTTGAGAAAAGAAGGAAAGCTTGATTTTGCAAGACCGGATATGAAGAGCCAGGTCACTGTCGACTATACGGAAAATGACCATCCCAAGATCAATGCCATCGTCATGTCCATACAGCACAATCCTGATATTGAAATCGAAGAGCTGCGCAAGGAAGTCAAGGACAAGGTCATCCTTCCTGTCGTAGAGTCTTTTGGCTTCCCGCTTGATGAGGATTGCCAGTTCTATATCAATCCTACCGGAAGATTCGTCATCGGAGGTCCTCTTGGCGATACCGGCCTCACAGGAAGAAAAATTATCGTCGATACCTATGGTGGATCTGCTCCGCATGGCGGAGGAGCCTTCTCTGGGAAGGACCCGACCAAAGTCGACCGTTCGGCAGCCTATGCAGCAAGATATGCAGCCAAGAACATCGTCGCTGCCGGTCTTGCCAGGAAATGTCTGATTCAGTTGAGTTATGCCATCGGTGTCTCTGAACCTGTCTCCATTTCCTTGGAAACCTATGGTACTGAGAAGGTTGCCAAGGACAAAATCCTTTCTGCACTCGTCGATGGCGATGTCTTTGACTTCACTCCGGCGGGTATCATCTCTGCCTTCTCTTTGAGAAAACCGACGTTCCGTTACCAGGACCTTGCCAGCTACGGACATTTTGGAAGACCGGATCTCGATTTGCCGTTTGAGAAGCTTGATAAGGTTGAAAAGCTTAGAAAACTCTGCTTCCAAAAATGAAAGACATGACAAAAGAGCAGGAAGTAACCCCATATCTCACTGCTTTGAGAGAATATGCCGATTCCCAGCCGATTCCGTTTGATGTTCCCGGACACAAGCTCGGGTCTTTCCATACGGACTTGTTCAGGACCATCGATCAGGCTTCCTTTCTTTATGATGCCAATGCCCCGATTGGCCTTGACAATCTTTATAATGCCAAAGGCGTTCTCAAGGAAGCAGA
>JBNMLQ010000211.1:0-1832 GCA_050874925.1 Candidatus Enterosoma sp.
GCTATATATCTTTTACGGATAAGATGTCCGGCGTGGTGCAGGATTATGCTTTTGATGGTTGCAAGAGACTTGAAATGGTCTATGTTTCCAAAAATTTATCCTTCTCTAAGAATGCCTTTCCGGAATGGACGGAAATCAACAGCTATTGATAGGAGGCAGGTATGAACGTTAATGATTATAACGATGGCAAGAATGATAATCTTACTGCTGAAATCGAAGATGTAAAGACACTTGCCGGCTATCGCAAGGAACATCAGAAAGTCATGACAAGACGGGGCAATGTCCTATGTACCTTTGCTTCTGTTTCTGGTATCATGGTCGAATTGTTTGCCTTTGTGTTCATGATTCTTGCCTTCACTGCCTTCAAGGAAAGCCCTGATAAGTACAACATGCTTTTGATTGCAGGACTTTCGATGGCATTGGGATTGTTGATTTCTCTTTTTGCCGTCGTTGCCAAAAAGAGAAGAAAGAAAAACAATTTATATGTCGTTCCTGCCGGTGAGATGGAATATGCCAGCGAACTGGAAAAACACAATGACGGAAACATCATTCATATCAAGTCAGCAACCATCCTTACGCCCAGGGTTCAGGAAAAGAAGTTCGTTTCTCCTCTCGCGGATCTCGAGGATGAGGAAGAAGCTTTGAGTGCATCGAGTGAAAAGACCATTGTCCGCAATTATGAATTCTTCACGCTCACCAGTGACCTGGTCCTGAAGCAATTCCTTGGCGAGGCTAAGAGACAGGGCATCGACATCGACAAGAGCGATGCGAAGAATTTCCTCTCCCATCTTTTCTATTCCAGATTCCTGCTTGTGAAGATGGATGGCATGGTCCATCTGAATTTTTCCAATCTCCTTCAGTCTGCCTTTGTCGGTTCTTCCTTCTTCTATGACTGCAGCAATGTCGAGACGGAAGACCAGCTGACATCCTTAAGCATGTTCGGAAGTCCGTTTGAAGTGGCCAAGAACGATGATGATAAGTTTGTCTTCATGATTTTCAATCATGTTTCTTCCAACCATCTTGCAAGCATGTTCAGCGATTTCCTGTTCTCTATCTTTGATAAGAATAACAGGCATAAGGTGAGGACCCAGTCGACAGGAAAGCAGTATGAGATGTCTCCGAACCTTTACTTCATTCTCTTTGTCGATGATGACGGGCTTTCTTCCGGTAGTTCAATCCTTTCCTATGCTCCGGTTCTTAACATGAGATGCAGCATCTATACCGGGGATTACCATGTTTATGACAGACATGAAATCCAGATTTCCGATTACCAGCATGTCCTTCAGCTGGTCAAGCCTACGAATACCCTGTCTGAGAAGGTGTGGAGGAAAATCGATGGCTTGGAAGCCTTTGTCAATCACATCAAGCCTTATCGAATCGAGAACGATGTCATCAACGGCATCGAAAATCATATTGCTTTTGATTTGTCCATGAATGTCATGGAAGATACTTTGGTCGATGAGATTCTTGCCAATGATCTGCTTCCGGGAATCCTTTCTCTTTTAAAGAAAGAACAGGTTTTCCAGGAAGACGGACTTCAGTCCTATCTTTCTGACAATTTCGAATCCGAGTATTCCCTTCCGATGACAGAGGAGGTTTTGAAGAACTTCAATCTCCGTGATAAGAAGGTGAGTGTCCCTGAGGAAGAGGTCCATCCTCTTGTATCGGAAACTTCAGCTTCTGAGGAAAGTAAGCCTGTCGAACCTGCCGTTCAGAAGACGATTGTCGAAGATACTACTGCACCAGAAGATGTGAATGTTCAACCTGCTGATGAGCCTGAAATAGAAACTGCCAAACAGGAAGTGAATGATGATGCTTCCGGTTCACAGAAA
>JBNMLQ010000212.1:0-1832 GCA_050874925.1 Candidatus Enterosoma sp.
GCTATATATCTTTTACGGATAAGATGTCCGGCGTGGTGCAGGATTATGCTTTTGATGGTTGCAAGAGACTTGAAATGGTCTATGTTTCCAAAAATTTATCCTTCTCTAAGAATGCCTTTCCGGAATGGACGGAAATCAACAAATATTGATAGGAGGCAAGTATGAACGTTACTGATTATAACGATGGTAAGAATAACAATCTTACTGCTGAAATCGAAGATGTAAAGACGCTTGCCGGCTATCGCAAGGAACATCAGAAGGTCATGACAAGACGGGGCAATGTCCTATGTACCTTTGCTTCTGTTTCTGGTATCATGGTCGAATTGTTTGCCTTTGTGTTCATGATTCTTGCTTTCACGGCCTTCAAGGAAAGCCCTGACAGGTACAACATGCTTTTGATTGCAGGACTTTCGATGGCATTGGGATTGTTGATTTCTATTTTTGCCGTCATTGCCAAAAAGAGAAGAAGAAAAAATGATCTCTATGTCGTTCCTGCCGGTGAGATGGAATACGCCAGCGAATTGGAAAAGCACAATGATGGGAATGTCGTCTACATCAAATCGGCGACTGTTCTTACACCAAGGGTCCAGGAAAAGAAGTTCATCTCTCCTCTTGCCGACTTGGAGGATGAGGAAGAAGCATTGAGTGCGGCTACTGAAAAGACGATTGTGCGCAACTATGAATTCTTCACTCTCACCAGCGACCTGATCTTGAAACAGTTCCTTGGTGAAGCAAAGAGACAGGGTATCGACATCGATAAGAGCGATGCGAAGAATTTCCTCTCCCATCTCTTTTATTCCAGATGCCTGCTTGCGAAGATGGATGGTATGATTCGTTTGAATTTTTCCAATCTCCTTCAGTCCGCCTTTGTCGGATCTTCCTTCTTCTATGACTGCCGCAATGTTGAGACGGAAGAGCAGCTGACATCTTTAAGCATGTTTGCAAGCCCGTTTGAAGTAGCCAAAAACGATGACGATAAGTTTGTCTTCATGCTCTTTGACCATGTTTCTTCCAGTCACCTTGCAAGCATGTTCAGTGATTTCCTGTTCTCTATCTTTGATAAGAACAACAGGCATAAGGTCAGGACTCAGGCGACGGGAAAACAGTATGAGATGTCTCCGAACCTGTATTTCATCATTCTTATCGATGATGACGGGCTTTCTTCCGGAAATTCGATTCTTTCCTATGCTCCTCTTCTCAGAATGAAATGCAACATCTATACTGGTGATTTTCCGATTTATGAAAGACATGAGGTCCAGATTTCTGATTACCAGCATGTCCTTCAGCTCGTCAAGCCGAAGAATGTCCTGTCTGAAAAGATATGGCGTAAGATCGATGGCTTGGAAGCCTTTGTCAATCATATCAAGCCATATCGAATCGGAAACGATATCATCAATGGCATCGAAGACCATATTGCCTTTGATATGTCGATGAACGTCATGGAAGATACTTTGGTCGATGAGATTCTTGCCAATGATTTGCTTCCGGGAATCCTTTCTCTTTTAAAGAAAGAACAGGTTTTCCAGGAAGACGGACTTCAGTCCTATCTTTCTGACAATTTCGAATCCGAGTATTCTCTTCCGATGACAGAGGAGGTTTTGAAGAACTTCAATCTCCGTGATAAGAAGGTGAATGTCCCTGAGGAAGAGGTCCATCCTCTTGTATCGGAAACTTCAGCTTCTGAGGAAAGCAAGCCTGTCGAACCTGCCGTTCAGAAGACGATTGTCGAAGATACTACTGCACCAGAAGATGTGAATGTTCAACCTGCTGATGAGCCTGAAATAGAAACTGCCAAACAGGAAGTGAATGATGATGCTTCCGGTTCACAGAAA
>JBNMLQ010000213.1:0-1805 GCA_050874925.1 Candidatus Enterosoma sp.
CGGAATCCATGACGGAAAAGTAGTAATTTTCATAAAGAAAATCACTTCTTGCATCCACGGTCGGATAATTCTTCAGGCAATAGTCGACATAGCCACGATTGACATCATTGTCGTTGTCCTTGGGTAAAAAGGTAGAACCATCGGAATCGATGATGTAGACAAAAATCTGGGAATTCCTGTCAAGGAGGATGTCATCCTCGCTGGAATAACCGTAGGTTGCATTGATGGAATTGACGATGACCTGGTTTAACTGGGAATAGGCGTTGACCCTGATGTTCCTCTTCTGGAAAGCAGGCACAAGAAAACCGACCAGGATTTCAAAGACAGCCATGACGGACATGACGAGGACGGTGATGAAGATACGTTCCCGGAAGATGAGCCTTCGAGCGTCCGTACCGCTGCTTTTAGCCCTGTTCTTCATCTTGACTGGTGACAAGCTTGTAGCCGACGTTGCGGACGGATTTGATATAGGTGTCCGACTTGATGAATTCCAGCTTCTTCCTCAAAAATGAGATGTACACTTCGACGGAATTGTAGTTGTTGTCAGGGTTGTCCATCCCCCAGACTTTTTCCATGATCAAGGACTTTTCGATGATCTTCTTTGAATTGTTCATGAAGAGTTCCATGATCTGGAACTCCTTCAAGGACAGTGCGATGGAGCTGTCATTCTTGATCATCATATGATTGAGCTTGTCAAGCTTGATATCACCATAGGAGACATCATCTGGGACGATGGTCCCCTTTCTTCTTGTCAGAACGAAAAGTCTTGCAAGAAGCTCTTCCAAGACAAAAGGCTTGGTCAGGTAATCATCGGCGCCTGCAAGAAGACATTCGACCTTGTCTTCCGTGGAACTCTTTGCCGTCAGGACGATGATAGGAGTCTGATTCTTCTCCTTCCTCAAATCGCGGATGATGGAAAGTCCATCCTTGTAAGGAAGCATCAGATCGAGGACCATCACATCATAGCAGTTCTTTCTTGCCTCCCTGAAGCCTTCCAAGCCGTCATACCTTACGGTACAGTCGACCTTCCTCATCTTCAGGTATTCCTTGATGGCGTCGGCAAGCTGAACCTTGTCTTCTACCACGAGTACTTTCATTGCTGGTCCTCCTTAATCATATGATATATTCTAGAATAATCCTGAGGTTGACGGCAACTCTCCAAAGAGAAAAGTGTTGATTTTGTCTTTCCGATGGGCATAATGTTCCTTAGAGGCTTTTCACCATGAATGATAAAAAAAGATTGAGCAAGATAAAAATGAAGACCGATCCGATTCCTTCTTCGCTGGCACCCGATTTCATCAAGGCGAGTCAGATCAAAGAACGCCAGAACCAGAAAATCACCAGAAAACCTGGCAATTATACTTCAAAGTAAGGTTTTCATCCGGTTTTTTTGATTGTTTTTTCAAAATGTACATATTCCTTCCAATCCTGGGAATATGTTTTTTATATATATTTTGTTTTTGCTATAATCAGCCTGAAAGGAAGGAAAGCATGATGAAACATGAATTTCTGAACAAAGTGATCTATCAGGTATTTGTCCGCAACTATTCCAAAAACGGAACACTGAAAGCGGTAACAGATTCTCTAAGTGAAATCTTCGACAACGGAGCGGATATCCTCTATCTCATGCCGATATCCCCTATCGGAAGAAAGAACAGAAAGGGAAGCAAGGGTTCTCCCTACAGCATCATGGATTATCGAGGCATCGATGAGGAAACAGGAACCTTTGAAGATCTGGAAGAACTCACCAAAGGCATCCATTCCAGAAACGGGAAGGTCATCCTGGATATGGTCTTCAACCATAC
>JBNMLQ010000214.1:0-1801 GCA_050874925.1 Candidatus Enterosoma sp.
GAGTGAAGCTGTCAACCAACTTGTTTCCTACTTCTACTTCGGTGGTGCTACCTTCGATCAGATTTGCAATCAGTACAGCTATACCATCGATGACCACATCATCGAAATCTCTCCTAGCAAGAGTCTCCAGCAGGATGAAGATGGCAACAACACGGTTGTCTATGCCGGCTTCCAGCTTCTTGTCGGTTCCATCACCGTCAATGGTCAGTCCGGCCGTTGCTTCGGAAGTGATTTCACCTTCAACTGCAAGAACCATAATCCTGATCTGATCAATGCCGTTGAAGCTGCCATCACTGCCAAGGCTGCTGCCTAAACAAAAAGGCTTCTAAGATTCGATACGAATTTGTATATAATAAAAGGGAAGCCGTGACGACTTCCCTTTTATTCATTTCCATATGAAAATCAAAGCAATTCCTTTTCTTCTTACCGCATTCAGCCTTGTTTCCTGCAATGGAGGAACCTCTTTTTCAGGACAGCTTTTGTCGTGGAAGGAAGGAGATACATTGGACCTTTCTTTTCAATCTTCCTCCTATACTATCGAAAGAGGTCGGTATCTCACGTTGAAGGTGGATGTTTCTTCCAATAGGGATGATATCCAGAAAAGAGTTTCCTTCTCCGTCGTTCAGGATGGAAACGTTCTTGAACTTCAGGGAGAATACCTGAATACGGATGGAAGTGTCTCCATCCTTGGAAAGGAAGAAGGAAAAGCGACATTGATAGCTACGTCCTTGGATAGACAGGATGTCATAGCAAAAGCAGAGATTGAAGTCATCAAGAGAATTCCTGCCTTGAACAAGGTATGGCAGAACATCAATGAGATGGATAACTATACCATCGAAAATGAACGCGCCTTGAAAAGCGAACCCTCTTCCTATGTCAGGAATACCAAAATCAGCATCACCGAGAACGTGGTTCTTTATGAGAAATATCTTCAGTCCGGTGAACTGACTCCTCTTTTCTGCTCCTCTGATGAGAAGGAATATATCTTAGGTTCGGCTGTTGACAGGAATGACAACGCCTTCGAACTTCATACGGATCTCAACGGAAGATTCTTGTCGGATGGAAAGATTGTCAAGACGGAACGCGGATTCCTCAACAGGGAGAATTTCCATGGCTTTGGTGAAGACAGTCAGACCGTCAATGACGTGGGTATCTTCTATGGCCTTCAGGCCATCAATTCTTCATGGCTGGCCAAGGCCAAGGCCATTGATAATGTCTATCCGATTGAAGGGGACATCAAAGACCCTCAGTCCTGCTATGTCGAATACCTCATTTGGGGTCTTGTCGACCCCTTGGGAAGATATTCCTATCTGGAAAGAAATCCGGATATCACGGATATCAGCGTTCTCTCTTCCTTGATTGATGTTGAAATCAAGGCTGAATCTTCCAACGACATCACGGTCGCTTTGAAATATCACGACGGCATCTATATCAATGGTGAATCCGAAAATTATGACTACAGGCTTCATCTTGAGAACATCCGATCGACGAAGGATGAAGACTATCCTGGATTGGCTTCCTTTCTGAAACTTGAAACAGCAAGCTTTCCTCCTCTCAATGCTCCGCTGAAGCTTCTTGCTGAAGGGATTGAGGATGATGACTATCTCTTCTCAAGGGAACTCTATTGGTCCAATCCGAATGATAAGTACAACCCTTATCATGCCACCTTCCGTGTCTATTACACGGAAGATTATATGATGGCTTACTTCTCCAAGGCGATGGTCGATGCCCTATATCGTTCCACAGGGACGAAGAGTGAAGTCATGGGTGTCGGATTTTTGAAAAAGAAGGATGGCATCCA
>JBNMLQ010000215.1:0-1797 GCA_050874925.1 Candidatus Enterosoma sp.
ATGGAAGATAGCCAGGTATCATAGTCCAAAGTTCCGCCATTAGCCTTATAGGCATCATAGACTTCTATGATACGGGTATCCCTGTCATCCACGGAATCAGGAACAGAGGATGAATCCTCTCCACATCCAGTAAGCAACAGCATCGACATCGTAATAAGACTGATCAGTTTCTTCTTTGCCATTTTGGTTTCTCCTTTATTCCTCTGACATTTGATATTTCTTCTTAATTTAAAACAAATAAAAAAGAGCATAACAACCCATCCCTGTTTCTACAGGTTGAATCACTATCTCTGACACCTCTCTTATGTTTTATCATTGCTCTTACCACCTCTGGTTTCTATCCAAAAAAGGACCTAGGTTCAATCACCCAGATCCTATAATACATATGGATATAACTATGACATTACCCCCCCCCCGCAGGTTTTGAAAAAGATGCGAGAGAGAGCAAGGTATTTTCGCTAGTAACTCCATGATACCACCAAAGTAGAGCATACACCAAACATATTTCGTGACATTCCTGATTTTTATCCTTATATACAGTTTTCACATATAATCCCACTGCATCCAGAAGACTGAGGGTTACCGGCTCCAGCCGGGGGAATCCGGATAAAAGAGCCGGATTTCCGGCCATCTCATGGGGGAAGGCATAAAATTCCCCGGATTAGGTGCCTCAGCCGGGGGATTCCCCCGAATACCGGATGCAGACGAGGGGTAGAATTCGCAACGTTCTTTTGAATCTACTTCACACTCCATGAAGTTTAGTGTGAAGTGACTGTGAAGTTTTACTTCACGCTTCACTTCTTTCTTGGTAAAATATAACAAAACAACGGAGGGCATGACATGTTGATTGAAGAACTCATACCAGGTTTGAATCTTGAAGACTACAACAACGAATTCAAAGGAATCATCGAAGAGGGTTCAGAGAAAGACGGGAGCAGGAAAGAAATCGGGTGGCTGAAGGAACTCTGTGCCTTTGCCAACACCGACGGAGGAACGCTTTACGTAGGTGTCCATGCAACAAGCCACAAGGTTCTTTCAATCGACCATGTGACCATCGATTCCTTGACGAGAATGATTCATAGACTGATCAAGGAGCATGTCGAGCCTTTCCTCCATTACGTCATCAAGGCGATTCCTGTTCCGGATACCTTTCCTACCAGATATATCCTTTCTATCAAAGTAGATAAATCTCTCTATCCGCCTGTCACCCTTCGATTCAACAAAGTCGGATCCATCTATGTCCGTCATTTTGGAGAGACAGCCATCGCAACAAACGAGGAAATCCGATACATGATTCTCAACAGCGACCAGGCAAGCTATGACACTCTTCCAAGCGACTGTTTTTTCAATTGGGATGATTTCAAGACACTCTCATCCTGGTATAAGAAGGCAAACGAAGGGAAAGACCTTACTGAGAAAGACCTTCTCAACATCGGCTTCATGAGTCAAGACATGAGACTCAAAAAAGGAGCACTTCTTTTCAAAGATGACTATGACTCAAGCAACACCTACATAGAATGCTGCCAGTTTTCCGGTCCGGAAAAAGGAAACAACGTATTCAGGGCAAACGAACAAATTCATGGAAACATCTTATCCTGCTATGAAAAGAGTTTGAGCTTCCTATGGAGTCATTCTGCCAATGGCTTTATCAAGACGGAAACCGGAAGACAAAATTACTTTTCTTTTCCAAGGCGTTCCGTCATGGAAGGGATTGCCAACGCCATCGGACATCGTAACTATTTCCTGCAGGGAAGCCAAATCGAATGCAACCTGTATCCAGACCGATTGGAAATCATA
>JBNMLQ010000216.1:0-1785 GCA_050874925.1 Candidatus Enterosoma sp.
CCCAACAATGCCATCCCCGGAGTCGACGTCATCATTCCTGACTTCGAATATATCCGTTCCATCAGCCATCGTGTCAAAGGTATCATCCTGACGCATGGCCATGATGACCAGTACGGGGCTCTCCCCTACCTTCTGAATGTCTGCAAGGCTCCGATCTATGCGACGGAGACGACCGTCAATATCATCGAAAGCGAGTATGAGAAGCGTTTCAGGAAGGTCAACACCTATGATTTCAGAATCGTCAATCCGAGTGACACAGTCACCATTTCCGGTCACACCTTCGAGCTTTTCCAGACCACGCATTCCGTCAGCGAATCCTTCGGCTTTGCCTTGAAGACAAGGTTCGGAAACATCGTCTATACCTCTGATTTCATCTCCGATTACTCCCCCCTGAAAGGTTTCCAGTTCGACCTTCCGAAGGTGGCACGTCTTTCCGAAAACGAAAAGACCTTCCTCCTCATGGCCGAAAGCGAGGCTGCCGACAAGCCCGGCATCGCTTCGCCGAACCACAAGATTACCGACAAGATCAAGGATGTCTTCGAAAACCAGACCGGCAAGATTTTCATCTCCATCTACAGCCAGAACTTCTATAACATCCAGGAGGTCATCAACCTTGCCAAGCACTTCCATAAGAAAATCTGCATCGCCAACAAGAATCAGCTTTCGTTCTTCCAAAAGATGTCATCCATCGGCAATCTGGTCATCCCTGCCGATATGCAGGTGAGTCTTGCCGACACCAAGATCACCTCAAACAAGGACCTGATCGTCCTTGTCACCGGATCCGGAGAAAACCTCTTCAACCTTTGCAAGGACATCTGCTACAATTCCGTCTCCCCGCTCAAGGTCGAGCCTTCCGACACCTGGATCAATGCTGCACCGAGCGTCCCCGGTACCGAAGCCATCGCCACCGAGGCCAGTGATACCATCTTCCGTACGGACTGCCATGTCCTGACCCTCTCCAGAAAGGAGATGGCCTCCATGCATGCCCAGCAGGAAGATCTCAAGATGATGATTTCTCTCTTCCATCCTAAATACTACATGCCTGTCAAGGGTGACTACCGCCTTCTGATGGCTAACGCTCTCCTTGCCGTCGATTTGGGTGTCGGTCTCAACCACTTCAACACCTTCGTCTATGACAACGGCATGGCTCTTGCCTTCGATGAGAACGGAAGAAACGTCAAAAAGAACATCCTCATCAGGAACGGTGACGTCATGGTCGACGGAAATTCCGTCGGTGAAGTCAAGGAAGCTGCCATCGACGAGAGAACCAAGATGGCTGACGGCGGTGTCCTCATCATGGGCATCACCTATTCTTCCAAGCTCAGGAAGATCGTCTCTTCTCCGGATATCCAGATGAGAGGTTTCCTCTACCTCACCGATTCTGAACCGATCGTCAACCAGATCACCCAGATTCTGACCAGCAACCTCAACAATTATCTCAACAACCTCCAGAACAAGCTGAATCAGAATGATATGCAGAAGAAGATTGCTGACAAGGTCAGCAAGTTCGTCCTCCACCAGACCAACAAGGAGCCGATGGTCTTCTGCCAGCTCCTCGACATCGATTCCCTCGAAAAACTGAGCTGATGACCAATTGAAATCCCTGCCTCAATGACGAAGCAGGGATTTTTGAATTCGATGATTTCTATTTCACCAAATCGATGCCATGGCTGGTTCCGATACGGTTGGCACCGGCCTTGACCATGTCAAGAAGTTCTTCCTTGGTCTTGACGCCGCCACTGGCCTTGACGCCCATTTCAGGACCGACGGTCTCTCTCATCAAGC
>JBNMLQ010000217.1:0-1779 GCA_050874925.1 Candidatus Enterosoma sp.
AGATAGAATTGTTCCGGGAATTATCGTTTACTGTTTTTTGAAGAGACATCATCATATAAAATGTCTCTGATGTCGAGTCAGAGATTTTTTATTGCTTTCAAATTTAGAAATGTTGGTCAGTTTAGTTTCAAAATATCGGTCAGTTAAACTAAAAAATGTTGGTCATTTTCCTTGAGAAATATTGGTCAGATTGATAAACTAATAACATAATTATCATAAGTTTTACAGTCGATTTTGAGATTTGCCGATAAAAAGCCGACTTTCGGGAAACCACTACAGGATTTTGTAGTAATTCTCCCCCGGAAGCCGGCGTTTTTTTGACTGCTTCTTCTTCTTCTATTCCATCTTCAGCCCCGAATACTCCTCCAGTGCATCCATCTTCAGGAACTGCTTCGTCAGCGACAGCCCGAATGCCCTGGCCATGAGCATGTTGAGCTCGTCCTTCCTTGCCCCGAGGACGACCTTCCTTCCGTCCTGGGTCGGGAGGATCCTTCCCTCCATGCTTCTGAGCTCCTCCATCACGGCATCGGCCGTCACGACCGATCCGTCGGCCCTTCCGAGGACCTTGTCCTTGTTCCCCTCCGCCTCATAGAGCTTGTACATCATGTACCTCAGCGTCTGCAGGGCAAGGAACACGACGGTGAAGTGTCCCTTTATGTGTTCCGTCTTCGTCAGGTATACCGGCCTTGCGTCGATGTTCGTCTTCATCGTCCTGAAGCAGTATTCTATCTGCCATCTCATCCTCGACGTCTCATAGAGCTCCTTGGCCGGATTGCCGAGATTCGTCGCCTGGACGTAGTATCCGGCAAACCTCTCCGCCTCGCCGAAGGCCTTTTCGTCGACGGAGACGACCTGGACCTCCGCGACCTCGCCGTCCTTCGTCGTCTTGTCGACCTTTGCATATCCGCGAAGTTCCTTCGGAATGCCGTCCAGCCTCGCCCTGCTCCTTGCAAGGGCCTCTATCCTTTTCCTCTTCTGCTTCAGCTCTGCCGTCTGGAGAAGCCAGTATTTCAATGAAAACGAGACCAGGAGCCTGGAATAGAACCTGTTCTTCCCCTCAGGCCTTCTGTCCGGTCCGCCGCCCTTTTTTTCATATGTCACGACATACTGGACGTCCTTTCCGGCTTCGTTGCCGTCGTCCTTCTCAAGGTCGGCCTCCGTCTCCGTCCATTTCCTTCTCTTCCTTCCGGCCTCCTTTGTGGCAGTCCTCTTGGTGACGGAAAGCTCGAACCAGGCAGTATGCTGAATTTCAATCACGCCTTTTGAAACCGTCCCATTTTGTTTATCCTATTGCCATTCCAGGAGGACTGACAACATGGAAGAAGAAAACAAATCAACAAGATGCCACAAGCCAAGAACGTATAGGGAAGACTTCAAGAAGTCCGTTGTGGAAGACTATGAGGCAAGAATCGGGGAATACGCATCGGCAAGTGCATACGCACGTGAAAAGGGCATCCCTGACAACACCCTGTTCGGCTGGCTGAAGAAATACGGAAGCGGACATCAATCCGTCACACCAGAAAGAATGACCATTGGACAGAACCTGAGGTCCGCAAAGAAGGGCAGGTCCTGCAGGATATCGATCGGCGGAGTATCCATCGAAGGAGAGGCAGGCTCCCTGGCTGCCGTCATAGGAGCGATGTCCCATGCTGACGATTGAAAAGGCCGACGAGATATATCTCTATCCGGGAACGACGGACATGAGGTATGGCATCCAGGGCCTGTTCGTCCTGGCAGGAAGCCCAAAGGAGAACACCATCCATCTCTTCTGCTCCGCCA
>JBNMLQ010000218.1:0-1758 GCA_050874925.1 Candidatus Enterosoma sp.
AGGATGAGCAGGCTCGATTCGGAAACTAGCATGTTATTGCAACCAAGACTCTGCGTTTTTCGGGAAAATTCGGCAAGAAATACTTTGCGTTTTTTATAAAGCCATAAAAAAGGCCATCCGGTCTTCAGAGAAGACTCTGTAACCGGACAGCCTGATTTGAATTCTTAGAAGGTTTTATTGTTGTTCCTTCTTCTTAAAGACAGGAATCAATACAAGTACACCCCAGATGGTAAGACCTACAAGGATGATAGCATCCACACAAAGAAGGATGATCTTCCAATAGGCCATCTCATAGTGGTCTATCTCATTTGCCATGGCATTGGAATTAGCTACGGCATATAAGACTTCATGGGTTGACTTTCTAAGCATCACAAGATCTCTATTGTCATTCTTATCGAAGAAATCAGAGATGCTTCCTGGCGTGGAAGTCAGATTCAGGTTACCACCGGCATAGAGCATCGGTCTAAGTCTCATATATCCACCTTTTCCAAAGTGGGTGTTGAAATCCGTGACGATAGCTCCATGGAATCCCCATTCTTCTCTAAGGACAGTGGTGCAGAGAGAATAGTTACTTCCCGTCCAGTAGTTTCCGAGCCTGTTGAAGGAAGTCATCATGCCCTTGGCCTTGCCTTCCTTGACGGCGATTTCAAAGGGTCTCAGATAGAGTTCACGAAGAGCTTGTTCAGTCATATAGGAGGCATCACCGTTGGTATCTCTATGAGTTTCTCCTTCATTGGCAATGAAGTGCTTCATATAGGTGATCATGCCTTTGCTGTTGGCACCCTTGACGACGGCTGCACCCATCTTTCCGGAGAGGAACGGGTCCTCGGAATAGTATTCACAGCATCTTCCTCCGAATGGATTGCGGTGTAAATTCAACCCAGGAGCATACCATCCGGTATAGGGAAGGGAATCACCCTGGACATTGCCCATGATGCCTTCATCTCCGATAGCTTCTCCCATCTTCTGGGCAAGCTCGAGGTTCCATGTGGAAGCCGTGATGACTTCGCAGCCGAACTTGACAGTGTCATAGACGGTCGGATCCCCCATGAAGTTGGTAAGCCCCACAGGTCCGTCGCAGTCTGTTGTCTTAGGTTTGGTTACAGAGAACATATCCCTGGTCTTGAAACCTCCATCGTTGAACATGTCAAGGGCTTCGTCTAAGGATGCCTGGTCAAGAAGCTTTTCCCAGTCCTTGTCATCATAGTCTTTGCCGATCATGTCCTGAAGCTTCATCTCTCCTTTGTTGTCAAAGGTCGGCTTTTCGACGCTCTCATTGTTGAGAATCGGGTTTGCCGGGTCGATGTAGTTGTTGTCTTTGAGCTTGTCAAGAAGTTTATCGGTGATGGTCCTATCCTCTTCTGTAGGTGTAAGAGAGGAGAGGTCGTCCTTCCATTTCGTCTTCTCTCTGGTAATCATGTCATCCTTCTGCAGATGTTCTCCGACATCCTCAAAGTGGTTGCTGACTTTGGTTCCTGTGACAGGGTCCTTGTCATAGGCGATGTCAGAGACGACGTTCATCGGGATGACGTTGGTATCGTCGTGGGCTGATGTACCGATGAAGAGTCTATAGTCTCCTTTTTCCAGCTCGTATCCTTTGAAGCCATTGTTGTTTTTGTCTACGGCATCATAGGAGGCAAAGTAATAGGGATCGACTTCGATGCTCACCTTCTCCTTTTCTTTTGGCTGGAGAAGCTTCGTCTTTCCAAAACCGACGAGGACTTTGCTGCTCTTTTCGATTCCACCCTCTGTATAGGG
>JBNMLQ010000219.1:0-1726 GCA_050874925.1 Candidatus Enterosoma sp.
ACCTTGATATGTGGACGATAGAAGATGGAGAGAATCTTATCTAGGAGTGTCTTAAGCTGATTGAGATGGCTGATTTCCTCTTCCGGTGATATCTCAGCATGGAACGTCAGTCCATCAAAAAGATGTTCCTTAGAATCATGGATCCTGGATTTGAGATCATCGGTGAAGTTGGTAAGGAAATCAGTACTTTCAGGCATAATTTAAAGTTTACGGACGAATCGGTTGATGAGGTGGTTTGTTTCAGCAAAGCTGTTTTCGCCATAGGTCTTATAAATGAGAGACTGCAAGTCAAGCAGTCCCTGCTTGATATAGTCTTCAAAGCGACCTTCGAGCTTGGCGATGACCTTTCTAGAGAACATGAAGTCCAAGGCATCCTCCTTCTTTCCGCCACAGGCGACAAAGACAGGGACGAAGAGCTGAATCTGACGAAGGATTCTGTTTCCGAAGGTGAGGTCGAACATCTCATAGGTGAAGTCGGTCAGTGTCTTGAACTTCTTGTATTCGCTGTTGGTGAGTCTGTTCTCTTCCTTGTTGACGGCATCACGATAGAGATTCTGCATCCTTTCAAAGGACAAGGTAATCTTTTCGCTTTCTCCTTCGACTTCAAAGGGTTCGTTCCTTTCATCAAAGTCGATGGTGATGGCTCTGTCATAGACCTTGTCGGTGATGGTGAAGGTGGATTCATCCTTGTTGGCCGTACCGATGAAGTAGGTGTTGGCTGGAATCATCAATACACCATCGGGAAGGTGTTCCGGTGCTTCAAAGTCATAGGGAAACTGCATGATCTTGATCTTCCAGTCCTCCAAAGGATATTCCATGATGGAGAGGAAGTCGGCAAAGTAGTATTCGACTCTGGAGATGTTCATTTCATCCAAGACCATGACGTTGATATGATTCTTATGGTATCCAGCTTCATAGAGACGCTTCAGGAATTCCGTCTCATCATAGGTCTTGGAGAAGTCATTGTAGTAACCGATGAGGTTGGTCCTGTCTCTCCAGGTAGCCTGGACAGCTTCAAAGAAGGACTTCTCGCTGATGAATTCAGAGAAATAACGGGCAAGGGAGGACTTACCGGTACCAGAGAGTCCTTCCAGAATGATGAAGTGGCTTGCTGCCATACCGGAGATGAATTCCTGGATGACTTTCAAGGAGAAGTAGAGTCCCTGCTTATCGGCAAGATAGTTCCTGAACCGCACACAGAGTTCATCCAGAGACAGGTTATCCTCGAACATGTCGTTGACAGGAGTCATGTTGGCATAGTCGATGGAGCAAAGGCCAGGGAAGACTCTTTCCTTGTCCTTCAATGGAGAGGCATCGTCATCATTCTTCAGGGATGCCTTGGCATTGTTGGCTAAGCCTGAGACCATGGATTCACCGGCTGGCCCGTTCTCTCCGAAGCTCTGGGCAAGCTTACCCTGTTCGATAGCCTTCTTCTCCTCTTCTTCCTTCTCCTTCTTTTCCTTCTCATCCATCTCGGTGTTGTCAAAGAAGCGGAAGGGCTTGTTGATGTTCTTGAAGTTGACGACAATGAAGCAGGTATTCATGACGATCATCGCAAAGGCAAGATAGAAGATGGCACCGATGACAAGAGCCTCGCCTAGGAAGATGAAGCTTGTCATGATGTAATAGCTATAAGGCTTGTCGGAAATCTGAGAAGCCATGGAGATACCAACCCACAAGGCTCCGCAGATGAAGAATGTAGCGATATAGATGAGCCACCACTTCT
>JBNMLQ010000220.1:0-1697 GCA_050874925.1 Candidatus Enterosoma sp.
AGCCTTCTTCGAGGCCGCATCGGGCAGCTATCTTATAATTGCTGAAGGAAGAAACTTTGTCTTTTGGAAAGAGAATGCCTTTATGTAACAATTCTGCCATTTCAAGATAGGCTCTCGGATTTCCATATGTGCAGGATAGGCGAAGATAGTTTCTTGCCTTTGCTTCATTTCTATTCTTGTTGAGCAGGTAGAGATAATAGAAACATCCGGTATTGTTTTCCTTGTATGCCAAAAGAGCCTGCCTTGTAGCTTCTTCTTCATCTACCTGGAAGAGTGGATTGTCATCGAAATGGCATTGGGCAAGAAAAAGATGATTCATGCCTTTCATGGTATTGCTTTCCATGAGGATGCGCTTGATATCGTTCTTCTGTTCGATGGTGGTGAATGGGTTTCTTGCTTTCTTCAGAAGGGAAAGGAGCAGTTCGTCCCTGGTAAGTTTCTTTTCCATGGTGAAAATAGTTTACCTTTTTTTGTGACGATATAAAATCGTTTCATCAAAATGTTCTTTCAAGTTTTTTCAAAACTTGTATAATATCGTTAACCTATATCTATGGGAAAGAGAGAAAAACATATGAACACCATTGTTGTCAAAGCCCTTGCCAAAATCAATTTAGCCATTGATGTCTTATCCAAGAGAGAGGATGGCTATCATGAAATCGATATGGTCACAATACCTCTTAAACTTCATGATTCGGTTGAGATCACGCCGTTTCCCCAGCACGTCAATATGGAAACCTATCTCTATTGCACGGATCCGACCATCGTCTGTGATGAATCCAATCTGGCCTATAAGGCTTTGAATGCCATGAGGGACAGCTTCCGTGTCAACGGAAATTTCCGTATGACGATCAACAAGAGAATCCCGGTTGAAGCGGGTTTGGGCGGAGGAAGTGCGGATGCAGCGGCCGTCATCAAGGCTCTTGACAACTTCATGCACGATTCCCCGGAAGACAAGGATCGCATCGAACATGATTTGGCTATGGGAATCGGAAGCGATGTTCCTTTCTGTCTTTATGACAAACCTTCAAGAGTCCAGGGAAGAGGCGAAATCCTTGTTCCAATCGAAGTGAAGTATCCATACCATGTCTTGATTGTCAAACCGAATGTCGGACTTTCGACCAAGTCTGTCTATGAGGCCTATGATCTTGTCCATGATGAAATCAAGCATCCCGATATTCCTGCCCTGATCGAGGCTCTCAAGGAAGATGACGAAGAAGGTATCAGGACAAACCTTGTCAATGTTCTCTCCGTCCCTGCCACCAAGGCTCTCCCTTTGATTCAGGAACTGCTTGATAAGATGACTTTGATGGGTCTTACGATGAATGGTATGTCAGGAACTGGCAGTGCTTGCTTCGCTTTGCACAAAGATAAGAAAATTTTGGAGCGGGCAAAGAATATTTTTGAGAAAGATGGCTTTGACTGCTATCTGACTGAGTTTGCAATATAACCTATTTTATTTAGATATATAATAAAAACAACTTCTTAGAATCATCGGAAAATATATCATGAAAATATAGAGAATTCCAAGATTTTGAGGGGTTGTTTTTTATTTATTTCATTTTTGTTTATAGCTAATAATGGATTTTATATATATAATATGCATAAATCAAAAAGAGGTATTTGATTATGGAAACAAAGAAAAGGAAGTTCAGTGTCGTTGCTCTTGCAACAATCATGAGTTTTGTCATGGTTGGATG
>JBNMLQ010000221.1:0-1694 GCA_050874925.1 Candidatus Enterosoma sp.
CCTTTATTCCGGATGAACTCATTCGAGTTCGAGATAGGTCTGAATCAGCTCGGTGTCTTTCTGGAGGAAGTGAAGAATGTTGGAAGAAAATAGCAGAAAGGTCTATCTGTATTCCGGATGGACAGATATGAGACTTGGCATCTATGGCCTGATAAGGCTTGTCGGAAAGCCTGAGATCGGTGGCGTATACGCATTCTGCGGAAAGAATAGGACAACCGTGAAGATACTGGAATTCCATGGAATCTATGCATGGCTTCACACGAAGAAGGTGCTTAAAGGAAAACTGAACTGGCCCGACGGAAAGGATGTAGCAAGTCTGGATCTAGGTTCCTTGAAACTGCTGATTGACAGCATCGACATCATCAACAGAGTGGAACTGAAGGGAGACAAGATCCTTCATACCTACTAAGCCGATTTTTCTCGATAAAATCGGCCTTTTTTATCATTATTTTATATCCATTTTATCTAAAATATGGTAAAATAGTTGTATAGAAAAATCGCCTTATGAACGTTAAAATTAACTATTCAGAATTATCAAAAGAGGAACTAATTTCATTGATGAAAGACCAGGAAGAGGCTCATCTCAGAAAGGTTGAGGAACTCATACATGAAAACGAGAGACTTGCTTCTGAGAAGAAGGTCCTGGAAGAACAGGTCAAACGCTGGAAAGCAAAATATGAATACGAGCTTGCCAAGGAGAAAAAGGGAAATCTCGAGCGCTTTGTGACACAGTCGGACAATGCCTTCAGGACCGTAGAGGAGCGCAGGGTCTATTCCCGAAAGAAGATTCCTCCGACCAACGATCCTGATGCACCAAAGAGAAAGAAGGCCCAGCGAATTTATTCAACGGAGGAGCTCCGTGAGCTTGCCAAGGGTAATGAAATCTATACCAATGATATTCTTCCGGAACTGATGGCCCAGCATCCAGACTGGCATTTTGAGAAAATCGGTGAGGACGAGACCTTTGTCCTTGAGAGGGTCAAGGCACATATTGTCGTTCATCTTGTCAGTACACCAAAATACATAAGCAAGGAACAGAGAGGCGTCATCTATCAGAATGAATCAGTCTCGCCAATCTCACATAGCAACGTCGGCCCGAGTCTTCTTGCCGATCTCTGCACTGCCAAGTTCCAGTTTGGCATGCCTGTTTTTCGTTACCACAAATGGATCAACGGATGTGGTTTCGAATTCTCGCTTAGAACCCTGTATGGCTATATCATGAAAGCCGCTGAGCTGCTTGAGGGTATCTATGCAGTGATTGAGAATCTCATAGGAAACGGGAAATCTCCGTATTATGGCATTGATGAGACCTATCTGAAGGTGATTGAAGCTATCGGTGATGACAGGGAGCACTGCTACGTGTATGTCATCCATGGTGAACCCGATGGACATAAGATCCGATTCTTCAGATATACCGGTTCAAGGGATTCCGACTACATCAAGAAGCTGCTGAAGAACTATAAGGGCACCATCGTCGTCGATGGATATAGTGGCTATGACAAAATGCCGGAAGGAATCAGCAAGCAGAGATGTCTCTGCCATCTCCGCAGAAAATTCGCTGACATCGTCAAGACTCTTGACGACAAAGAGAAGAAGGATTCTGTAGCCTACGAGGCTCTGAGACTCATTGATAAAATCTTTGAGAACGAGCGAAGAATAAAGGCAAAGAACCTTGACCCGGTCGATGTGCTTGA
>JBNMLQ010000222.1:0-1682 GCA_050874925.1 Candidatus Enterosoma sp.
CCCATAAGATGATCGCTTTTGGCATGGTCTGTTATCCCAAAAAGAAGGATGGAATCTCTTTTGACAGGGATGGTTCCTTTTCTTACCACAGCTATGTCAGGACAAAGGATGATATCGGACCTGTCGTCAAGGAGATGACAGGCATCTCCAAGGACATCCTTGCCAAAGAAGGCAAGGATATCCGAAAAGTAATCCTTGAAGTCGATAAGCTTCTAAGACCATATCATCCTATCTTCATCTCCTATGGGACATCCGATATTCTGATGATGAAGAGAACCTTGGATAGGACGGATGTCACAGAGGAGAATTTCTTCCGCTATGTCATGAAGAACTATCTTGATTTCCATCATTATGTCAGCAGACGTATCTGTGATGAAAACGGTCAGTCTCTTTCCATATCCAAGCTGATGGCTCTCTATAAGCTTCCTAAGGCAGGCCCTGACCATGATCCTCTTTGTGATGCTAAGAATCTATCCATGATCTATGATGCCTATGTAAACAGAGTCGAGGATGATGTCTCCTTCTTCTATCAGAACCTCATCCATAACAGGGAAGCAAAGGATGTCTTCAGACAGGTGACTGAACTTCTGATACGAAACAAGACAGTAAAGGAAGAAGAGCTTCTTTCTCTTCTTAGGAAGCATCTATGAAGGTCATCAATTATCCAGACGGAAGAAAGCTCGTCCTTCCAGAGAAGAAGGAAGATAAGCTCGACCATCGAAAAAGCGAGAACAAGACGGAAGCCCAGAAGATCAAGGAATCCATGATCAAGAGCAACATGGGCATGCAGTTTGAAAGTGATGTCACCAAGAGCTGCGACTTCTATAGGGAAAAGGGACTCTGTGCCATCTATAAGAGACCGACTCCGATTAAGGTCGTCAAGATGAGCAAGACTCATCCAGGCATGATCGAGGAAGCCTATTTCCAGGAGAAGTCGACTACCGACTATGTCGGTATCTATAAAGGAAAGTATATCGACTTCGAATGCAAGGAGACCATCCATGAAGAGATTCCTCATGCTATGATCAGACAACAGCAGTACAGACATCTTGATGATGTCCTTAGATTAGGAGGCATCGGCTTCTTCCTGGTATCCTTTAAAAGGATCGGAGAAGTCTATCTGATGCCAGCCAAGATCATCCTGGATGCCAACAAGGAGAACAGCCATCGAGGATTCAAATATGAATTCTTCAAGGAGAAAGGAGTTCTTATCGAGAGAAGCTATCTTCCTCCCTATAAGATCCTGGATGGTATCGATAAGGCATTCTTTTAAAAAGTCGAAAAGCCATGTCTAAAGCGGACATGGCTTTTCAACCATAAAAATAGAAATGATAAATAGTCTATCCATGATTCATGAATGAATTTTATGGATAGATAAATCATATAAAACAATTTTATATTTATTGACAAGTTGTACAGCAACACTTGTTTTTTTTTTTTTTATTAAACTTATACATAAGTCAAGGATTTTCTATATGGATGTCCAGTCCACCTCCATACAGAGTCATTGACACCTATTGTCCCAGGCATATCCATGTTTTGGGATTCGTTCTTTTTTTACGTATCTCAAAGGTTTTGCTTGTTTTGATCTAACTGAAAGGAAAAAAACAAGAAATGAAGAAAAATTTCAAGAAGTCTAAGTTCGTTATTCTCCCTGCTTTGGCTACCCTTGTCCTTACCGG
>JBNMLQ010000223.1:0-1680 GCA_050874925.1 Candidatus Enterosoma sp.
GTCTATGACGAGAAGACGGCCGATATCATCAAAAGCAACTGCAATACACAGGTATTCATCGGAACGACCGATTTGAAGACCATCGAGGACTTTTCCAAGCGATGTGGGAATTACTCCATCGTCCAAAGAAGCGTTGGCTATAACTCCGTCAAAGGGGATGACGTCAACGCCAACCAATCCATCAAGGAAAGACCTCTCATCTATCCTAGCGAGCTTATGATGCTCAATAAGCCTGGCGATATGGGCCACGCCATCGTGACGATATTCGGCTATCAGCCGATTCGCTCTATTTTTACGCCATGCTTTCAGTGTTCTCAATACGACATGGAAAGAAGTAGCGTGAATGAAAAAACGGGTCGGTATTTCGATGAGAAGAAGGCTTTCTATGATTTGAGAATCAGAAACGGAAACGTCTTTCAAAAGGCCAACATAGATATGCAAGGCGCAAGAAGGGAGTCGACGAGAAACCAGATGATTCTGCTTCAGATTGCCTATATCGCTGCAGAAGGGACGGACGGAATCCTCTCAAAGGAAGAAATACAGTCTCTCAACAAAGCCATCAAACGCATGGATACGGAGACGTCGTTGGCTCTTTTGAAGAAGGCGGAAGAAAAAGCCTATTCGAAAGGAGAGGAAGAGGAAGTCAGTCAAATCAAAGAGGCGATGAAAAGAATCAAGGATTTCGCCATGGAAGACGCCAAGAAGATACAAGGAGGAAATGAATGAAGAAAACAAAAACGATAAGCATGCTGATGATTCCATTCGTGCTGAGCGGGTGCAGTGGAATGGTTTCTCCTTCAATAGAAGGAGCAAAGCAAGTAAACCCGCTCGTCAGGAATTTGAATACGGGAATTGGAAAGGATATGACTCTCTTGAATGAGGGAGGCTCCAGTTCTTCAAACTACCAATCCACTGGATATCCATCCGTTTATGGATATGAGACCCATAAATGTACGAAAGGCGACATTGTCATCGGAACCATCAATAGCGTTCCGTCCGACTATCGCGGATATCACGACTGTGGAGTCAAAATCTATGCTTCCGGAACCAAAACGAACATCGGATCCTCCTCCTATGTGAGGATCAATGCGGCCAATCCCTATATTGATTTCACGGAAGCGGATTGGATGATGCCACAATCCTATCAAAACAAAAACGGTTCGGATTCAACTACCAGGGCGAAATTTCTGGATGAGTTCAAAATCGAAATCGTGAAGAACGGCTTTACCTATTTCCATGCCGGAGCCAAGGTGAACTATGACTCCAAAAGCAATATCGAGAGCGTCACTTACGACAAAAACACGACCAAGTTCACCGATGCCAATTGCAACAAGGACATCCAGCAAGGCGATGCGGTCGACTTCTCCAAACTCGGAAAGATAGCAAGCACCCTCTATAGCGGAGACTACACCATCAAGCTCACCTATAGCTACTCATGGATTTACATGGAGGATGCTTTGACTGCAGGCATACCGAATATGTGTCTGATGAAGACGACGGCCACAAGCGAAGTCCCGCTTGCCATCGACTATACGAAGCCGACCATCGCCGTTAAAAAATCCGATGGTACATCGATTTCTAATGGAGGATACTCCGATGGAGCCGTCACTGTCAGCGTCAATGACACCCACCCTGGAAGAATCTACTATAAGAAGCCTAACAACTCTTCCTATTATTCCA
>JBNMLQ010000224.1:0-1679 GCA_050874925.1 Candidatus Enterosoma sp.
AAATCAATCTCATCCCCTAACTGAACCTCAATCAGACTCAAGTCAGAGACAGCTTCAATCTTATGCATCATCTCAGGTTCAATCTTAATAACATCACCCGCTTTAATCTCAAAAGACTTGCCATCCAAAGTAACAATACCATGACCGGAGAGAATTGTCCATACCTCTTCTCTCTTCTGATGGCAGTGATACGACATGGAATGGTCTTTCTTGATAGATAGTTTAGTGTCAAAGAATCCTTATCTTCGTCGATGACTTCGAACTCACCCCAGGACTTCTCGGCAAACATGACCCTGGAGTCAAGGGATTCCACAATCGACTTGATATGGGTGGAACCTTCTTCGTCCGTTATCAGGATACCTTCCCTTGAAGTAGCGACAATCAAATCCTTCTGATTGACGACAACGACAGGAAGGCTCATGGAGTTGACGACATGGACGTTTTTGCAGTCTCCCGAAAGGATGACGTTTCCATAGGTGTCGTCATTCATGGATTCCACCAACGTATTCCAAGTACCGAGATCCTTCCACATACCGCAAAAGCGAAGGACCTGGATGTCCTCTTCGTGTTCCACTACGGCATAGTCAAAGCTTATCTTCCTTGCTTCGGAGAAATGGACGAACAGGTCTTTGTAGTCTTTGAAGGAAAGAAGCTCATGAGCCTTTTTTAGAAGCCATCCCAGACGGAAGGCAAAGATTCCTGCATTCCATAGGGCACCTTTGGAGATATATGCCTTGGCAGTCTTTTCATCCGGCTTCTCCTTGAAGCAGGAAACCATGCTGACAGGTTTGTCATCCACGGGTATGATATATCCGTACTTCTCGCTTGGATAGGTAGGTTCCATGCCCATCAATGTGAGATGGGCTTTTCCGTTCCTTGAAAGGAAATCGATTTGCTTGAGTGCTTCAAAATAGTCATCCTCGACATAGGGATCGACAGGGCAGATGATGATGCTCTCATCGTCCTTTACACCCATCACGTCATGGAGATAGGATACGGCAAGAGCGATGGCAGGGAAGGTGTCCCTCCTTTCCGGCTCAACCGAAATATGGATGTCGTCTCCCAACTGGTTTTTCAGTTCGGAAGCCTGCGACTTGGATGTCGCAATCACGACATTGGCATCCTTATCGATCCTTCTGATGGAACGATACATCCTCTGTACCATGGACTCATATTCTCCGTCCCTGTTCTTGAAGATCTTGATGAACTGCTTTGACCTGATGTCGTTGCTTAGAGGCCAAAGTCTTTTTCCGGATCCTCCGGATAATAAAATGATATTCATTCCTTCACTCCCCGCTATGGTCTGTCAATACAAACCATGCACCCTTGAAGATGATCTTCAGATCAAGAAGAGCAGATCTCTTCTGGACATATTCCAAATCAAGATCAATCCATTCATCAAACGTCAGTTCATTTCTGTTATGATGAATCTGCCATAGACAAAGTAGGCCACCTTTGACATCCAATCGATGTTTCTGACGGCTATTATAGTTCTTCACCTCATCAGGAATCGGAGGACGAGGACCGACGATAGACATCTTGCCGATGAAGATATCCCAAATCTGAGGAAGTTCATCCAAGGAAGTTTTTCTTAAGAATCTTCCGAACTTCGTGATACGGGGATCATCTTTAAGTTTGTAAGCAGGTTCATCAGCCTCATTGATACGTAGACGAAGAAG
>JBNMLQ010000225.1:0-1650 GCA_050874925.1 Candidatus Enterosoma sp.
ACGATGCTTCTCGACCCAGTCCGGATATGCTTTTCTAGTTCTCATGTTCTATACCTATATAGGTATTATATCATAAGGCTTGGGATATTGCAAAAAAAGAATATGAATTGATGTGTACCCAATTCTTGGACCGCTAGTCAAGAAGGATGGATGGCCAAGCTAGCTTGGCCATCGGCCGGAAAGGAAAGGGTACAATGAAATTCAGTCTGAAAGAGAAGATAGAATATGTATTGCAGTACAACAGGGGAGACGTCATAAAGACTCCGGACGGTGCCAAGTGCAGACATTCCTTCATGAGTTCTCTCCGCAAATGGGCGAAAAGATACAACGAAGAAGGAGAGGCCGGACTCAGGAGGAGAAAAAACAAGACCTGCACCGAAGAGGAAAAGAAAGCCATCGTAAGAAGAATTCAGAACGGTGAGAGGAACGTCGACATAGCCAAGGAAACAGGAATTTCCTCTGGTGCCATCGCAAACTGGTGCAGTAAGTATTCCAATGCGAACGAAAATCAGGTAAAGTGTAATACGAAAGAGGACACTGACATGCCTGAAAAGAAAAAACCGGACTCTGCTGAGACGGCAGAACAGAAAGCCATGCGCCTGGAAGCCGAGAACGAGCAGCTCAGGGCGGAGATAGCCGTATTAAAAAAATCGATAGCCTTGAAGGTTATGAAGGCAAGGCAGCAGAGAAATCGAAGATAGTCTTCGATCTGCTGAATGACCCTCAAGGCGGATTCACACTGAAATGCCTTCTTAAGGTGACGGATCTTGCTAAATCTACTTATATGTTCCACAGAAAGCTGATTTTGGCAGAAGAAGAGCCGGAAACGAAGCTGGAAAGGCTTATAAAGGCCGAATTTGCCGAAAACAAGGGAAGATACGGCGTAAGAAGGATAGCGGCATCACTGCGTGGCAAAGGCCATCTGGTCAATCACAAAGTGGTCCAGAGGATCATGAAGAAGCTGGGACTGAAGGGAAAGACGGCAAAGAAAAGAAGAAAATACAGCTCCTACATGGGAGCCGTCGGGAAAGTCGCAGATAATATTCTTGACAGGAAATTCGATGTCCAGACACCGAACACGGCATTTGTGACCGACGTCACCGAATTTGCCTTCGACTGGGGAAAGGTCTACCTGTCCCCTGTCATGGACCTCTGCAACAGACAGATCATCGGATACGACATATCCAGAAGGCCCAATTTCGATCAGATAAAGAACATGATGTCTTCCGCATTCGAAGGAAGAAAGATTGCAGACGGAGCCCTTTTCCACAGCGACCAGGGATGGCAGTATCAGATGAAGGAGTTCCAGGAGATGCTTTCGGGCCTGGGACTGACGCAGTCGATGTCAAGGAAGGGAAACTGCCATGACAACGCGGTCATGGAAAACTTCTTCGGAAGACTCAAGGTCGAGATGTTCTACGGCGAGGAGAAGACGTTCAGGAACTACGAAGACTTCAGGAAGGCACTAGAGGAATACATACTCTGGTACAACCAGGAGCGCATCAAAGAGTATCTACAGTGGAAATCACCTATTCAGGCGCTTTCCACTTCCGCTACTCTTCGATATCATATTGTTACAGCAGGTCCAATATTAGGGGTACACATCATTTTCGGCCTTTTTCAGCCGTTTTTATGACTTAGCAACACCAC
>JBNMLQ010000226.1:0-1599 GCA_050874925.1 Candidatus Enterosoma sp.
AGGAGGAACCATGGAATACTCTTTTGACGGCATCACCTATTCCGACATCTTCTCCCTTGCCAAGGACTTCTATCGAAATGACCGGTTCTTGCAGGCCCTTCATTCAGACGAGCTCATCGATTTCATCGCCAAGGAAGATGCCCAGAAGGCAGAAAGGATAGAAAAGCTGCGTCTGCAGTCTGTCCCAGACGACGTCATGCTTTTCCGTGCCGCACTGATTCTCAATCCTTTTCTTCCATTTTCCTTCCATCATCAAAGGTTTGAATCTTTCCCTGACCTTGGAAGATACATGCTCTCCTTCTCCCCCAGCCCTGATGCCGCCTTTTTGAGCCTGTTACGATATGAGCTCATCACCGAATACATGAGCATCACCAGGTACAAGGGCAGCCACAAGGAAGAATATGAGGAAGTCAAGGAGATCGAACATATCTCAAGAAACGACATGACCTATGCCTACTACTTGATGGGTTACTACCTGTCCAAATCAAAGAGCATCATCTATGACCATGTCGAATACAAGGACATCTACAATCTCACCTACTTCCTGGTCAAGAAGGAGAAGGACCTCAATGCCTTGGGATCCTACCTCTCCTTCTCGCCACTTCTCAAGGCATACGGAAAATATTCTTCGGAAGGAGGCCTTGTCGACTCCTATCTGCACCTATGCAAGGAGCTTGATGAATCCAAGCAACATCTGGATGACTTCCTTGAGAAAAGAAAGCGGAAACTTCTCGAAGATAATCTACCCGAAAAGTAAGCGCTTAGCATATAATAAAAGCATCCAATAGGAGGAAATATGGATTACTTACAGAAAATGGAAGAATGGCTGAACAGCGACATGGTCAGCCAGGAAGACAAAGATTATATCCGCAATGCCGACGAAGATACCAAGAAGGAGATGTTCTCCAGCGACCTTCATTTTGGAACCGCTGGCATGAGAGCACTCCTAGGCCCCGGAAGCGCAAGGCTCAACGTCCTCACGGTCAGAAGAGCGACCATCGGTGTCGCCAACTATCTTCTCAAGACCTTCGGAAAGGATGCCTGCAAAGAAAGAGGCTTTGCCATCTCCTTTGACAACAGGCATTATTCCAAGGAATTCCGCGACATTGCCGCCAAGGTCCTAAGCGAGCTCGGCTTCAGGGTGTTCACCTTCCACGACCCCCATCCGACTCCGGAACTCTCCTACAGTGTGAGACATCTCCACTGTGTCGGCGGACTCATGATCACCGCCTCCCACAACCCCAAGGAATATAACGGCTATAAAGTCTATGACGAAAAAGGATGCCAGGCCGTCTATGACACCATCGACGGGCTCATCAAGGAGATCGATAGCCTGAGTGATGAACTCTCTGTCACCTATACGCCCAATCCGACAGCTGAAAGCATCACCTATCTTGACGACGATGACAGCTATGACGAAGAATATGTCAACAAGGAAGTCTCCACTTCCCTGTACAAGGACGTCTTTGTCGGAGACAGGCTCACCAAGATCGTCTTCACGCCGGAATGCGGATGCGATTGCAAGGTCGGTCCGATGGCTTTGAGGAAGGCTGGATACATCGTCTCCACCGTCCCCGGACAGGATTATTTCGATCCTGA
>JBNMLQ010000227.1:0-1586 GCA_050874925.1 Candidatus Enterosoma sp.
ATACCAAAAAGGAAGGCAAAGAAAAAGCGGAAATATACGAAACTATCGGATGTTTCCGCTCATCGCTCAGGCTATAGATATAAAATCAGCTACAAGATAAGGTTTATTACAATAAACGAAGATTAAATAAAAACTTCCCAAAAATTAGAACTATAGAGACGTCTTCGATGCATCCTGCTTTTTCTTAGGCCTGCCACGCTTCTTCTTTTCTTTCGGTTCGGGTCCCTTCTCTATGTTCAGCCTGTACATTTTCTCAAGGATCCCTCTGTTGGTGTCCGAAAGCACCCATTGGTCTCCCTTCTTTATCTTCAGTGCGCTGTTCAGGTCATCCATGACGTCTCCATAGGAGTCGTCATCAATCAGGCCTGCCTTCTCAAACTCGCGCATGATCCTTGAAGTGACGAGCGATGAAAGGAAATTGATGAATTCGCTTCCTATGACGGAGCTGTTTTCCTGTACCCTCGTCTGGTCAAGGTCCAGCGAAGACTTGTATGCCTTGAACATGAGCTCGATCATCCACCTGTCGGAATAGGCATTGTATGCCGTCAGGAGGTCCATGTCCTTGTTCGATTCCAGCACGATCGTCCCGAACTTCAGCAGCTTCTTCTGATAGTCGTCGCAGTCCAGTGATTTCCCGTTCCTCTTCAGATAACCCTTCTCCTCGTTTCCTGCCTCGTCCGTATTCCTATAGCAATAAAGGAACCTTCCGTTTTCCAACTCCTTCTTTTTTGCCGGAATCGTCCCTTTTGCAGTCCTTATCGCCGTATCGAACAGATATATGTCGTCGCTTCCCTTCTTCGTGCTCCTTTTCAGGGGCGTAAGATAGCCGATGCCCGGATTTTCCTTGACGATTCCATCGATTTCGGATGGAGGGAAGCCTTTGTCGTCGACGAAAAGTGCCTCCTTCAGTCCGCTTTCCCTTACGAAATCGGCATAGGCCCTGGCATCGATCATGTTTCCCGGATAGATCTTCGAGCAGACCGGCTCCCTCGTCTCGATGTCATAGGCGTATAGGACGCTTATGTCCTTCACTCCCCTGATTCTCGACTTGAACGAGAAGCTCGAAAGATCGTTCACGTCGGAGCTGTCCTGCTTCAGCATCCCGTCTATGGCGACATGATGGCCTTTGACGACCTCGGAGGCCTTGAGCTGCATGAACCTGGTTATGAGGCTGTAGTTTCCTCCTAGCCTCCTGATCAGGTCCGACACGGTGTTCTCGGAAAGGGGAACGTCCTTCATCAGTTCGCTGAGATACGAACACTCGTATGCCGAAGAAAGCCTTCTGTCGGTGACTCCCTTCCTTATTACACGAAGAAGGGCAATCGTATAGATCTGTCCTGCCTCCTTGATGTCATAGATCTTGCAAAGGTCCTCAAACACGTCCCTCGACAGGGAATAGGCCAGCATCGAGCCTCCATATGATTTGACTTCGGTCTTCTCTTCCAGCCTCTCTGCCCGCTCTATGAAACGCCCGTCATAGATGTAGCCGATGACGGCTCCGTTGACGGGCATGGGATTGTGTCCTGGCCTGTAGACGGACTTCTTCCGTTCCTTGACCTCGTATTGCTTGAGTCCTTCCTTTTCGC
>JBNMLQ010000228.1:0-1584 GCA_050874925.1 Candidatus Enterosoma sp.
TTTAAAGGTCAGCCGCCTCATCAAAAGAAGAGAAGCTGCCAAGGAATTCATCGACAAAGGCTTCGTCAGGCTCAACGGGAAGATAGCCAAACCTTCTGCGGAAGTCAAGGTGGATGACACCATCGAGATTTCCTCTCCTCTTGGAAAAGTCGTCAGAGCCAGAATCAAGGAAGTCAGGATGGTTTCGACCATCCAGGATGCCTCTGAGATGTATGAATTATTGAACTGATATGAAAAAGGCCGTCAACAAGAAATTTCTCACCATCGTCTATGTCTCCCTGATCACCTTCTGTGTGAGCCTTTTGACATTGCTTCTTGTCTTCACCATCATCCGTGTGTGCAAGAATGCCCAGTTGAAGAAGGAAGCCGATGCCATCGTCGAAAGATATCGCACGGAAGCAAGCCAGCACAACAACAAGAAGGATCCCGATTATGCAGAGATCTTCTTTGACAACAACGTCGTCTATATTCCCAACGAAGACATCGTCATGGAATATCATCCATGAACCTCTCCTTGGAAATGAGGCGACACTTTGATTCCCTGAATCTGAATCAAGGACATTATCTCCTCGCCTTAAGCGGAGGTCCTGACAGCGTCTATCTCCTATGGATGCTGTCTTTTTATTATGGAGAATCCCTGAAGGAACACATCACCCTTTGTTATATCAATTACCATGATTCCGCCTTCGTCGACAAGGAAGAAGGCATCGTTGATGACTATATTTCCCTATTCCATCTGAATGCAATCAAGAACGACATCTCCTTCCCAGGAGAAGGAAACTTCGAAGACTGGGCAAGAAACTATCGTTATTCCTTATTTGAAGACATCATCCTGAAAGAAGGCCTTGACGGTCTACTTGTTGCCCATCAGAAGACCGATGTCGTCGAAACCTATCTTCTTCAGAAGCAGAGAAAGAACTACCCAACCTACTATGGGCTAAGACAAATCAGTCCGTATTCCCACATCAGAATCATCCGTCCGATCCTGGATATATCAAAGAAGGAACTGACCGACATCCTTGACAAAGAAAACAAGCCATACTACTTCGACATCACCAACACCAACCCAAAGAAGCAGAGAAACAGAATCCGTATGGAACTGAAGGAAGAAGAACTGGATTCCTACCTGATAGAGATTCAAAAGGAAAATGAAGCCCTTCAGGCAATGGATGTTGAATTCAAAGCCCATGAAAACGGAATGTATTTTGATGACTATGACAGCCAAAACGAAGAATACCAACGAAGATATATCTTTTTCCTCTTGGATGAATACAAAATAAAAAACAGGGAATCCATGGGAAAACAACTTTTCTATTTCCTAAAAAAGCATACATCCATGGAAATGAAGCTAGATGAAAACCATAGCCTTTACCGATATAAAGGTTTCTTTTTTATCCACGAATCCTATTCCAACATCTCTTATTCCTACACCTACAAGAAGGAAGGAATCTATGAGAACGATCATTTCATAATCGATTTGACCGATCCAAGGAAATTCAATTTCACTACTTTCCCCATCACCATAAGAAGCTGTCATAAAGGAGATAGAATCGCAACAGACCTTCCCACCAAGGATGTCCAAAA
>JBNMLQ010000229.1:0-1557 GCA_050874925.1 Candidatus Enterosoma sp.
GATTCCCTCTACTCCGTTATAGAGGAATTTCAATTCCGTCTTGGTCACTTTCAGATTCAGCTGTCTGCGATGGATCTTCAGTTCATTTCCATCCAATCCATCCATGGTAAAGTCAATCATGGAAGCATCGATAGCCCCATATTCATACCCAAGATATGTCTCATCTGGTGTCAGGTTGAATTCCTCCATCGTCAGCTTATAGACACCATCCAAAGTATTATCATCCGGGTTCTTTGCCTTAAGCTTATAACCCGTGCCCAGATGATAATGTTTCTCTAATTCATTTTTGTTTCCATAATCTGATTCGAAATCAGAAGAAGAAGCAAAATCGATGCTTCCATTTCCGTAATTCATTTTGTCTGCTTCACTGCCATAGGCAACAGACTGAATGTGTGTTTCCGGATCTGTATAGATTGAATTGGTGCCTTTCAATGTATAGACGATTTTGACCTTTTTAATCGTCAAAGAGAACACATTGGACCTATAATCAATGTCATAGTTGTCTGTGACAATGGCACCCTTGGCATCATAGACATCAATCCTTGAAATATGGTTCTGGAAATCCGAATATGTTCCAATATCTTCGTAATCCTTATCCAAATCAATTTTCAGAGTATGTCCGGCTGCAAGCGTATTGACACCGACAATCGTATAATTGTCTTTGTCTGCCAGTTCTTTGGCACTGAACGGTTTCCTGTCATAATAATGAATCATATTCTTGAATTTGATTTCGATATGTTTCTTTTCAATGGAAATCGTTTTATCTTCATAACCGAAATGAACATTGTAATTGGATGTGACGTCCTTGGCGGATGTCCCGATGGAATCATAGATATGCCATTCAAGGAGTCTCTTCAGATAGGCATCGACTTCTTCATCATTCATGTCTTTAAAGGCATATTTTCCGACATCTTTGATATTGAGATTCAAAGAGAATTGATCCTTTGTTCCTTCATCAGCTTGTCTATCCTTAAAGCCATATTCCCGGTCATTAAAGCTGACCTGAGCATGATGATGTACACCATCCACGTCATTGGAAAGCAATCCTGTCACTTTAAAAACAGGAACGATTTCATTTCCATCATAGGTTTTTGAAAGCGAATCTCCATTCTCTTTAATATCAATATCAATCCACAGCTCCTTCTGTTTTACCTTAACCTCGAAAGGATGAACTTCTACATCATAATAATCCGTCACATCCTTGCTTCCCTTCATCAGACAGAATTTTGGATCGATGTGATAGGCTTCTTCCCGGTAATCAGTCGGAATGGAATAGGAATCTTTTACCAATACGACATTCAGTCCCTCATCATTTCCGGTAACGACTTTCTGAAGGTCATTTTCCTTAAAGACCGGGGCACCCTTATATTCGTATTCCTTCTTTGGAAGACTCAGATTGATTTCAATTTTCTTCTTTTTGACATCGGTGATGTTTTGATGCCCATCCGAAAAACTGACACTCTCATAGCAATCCGTCACATCCTCTCCATCTTCATGGAAGATATGAAGGGAAGGCTGCTGAAGTGTGTATGTGTTCGATTCGACATCATAGGTATA
>JBNMLQ010000230.1:0-1553 GCA_050874925.1 Candidatus Enterosoma sp.
CTCCAAATCCATCTCCAAGGATGGAGGAACGGCCAACTTCCGCGGACAGATCCATACCGCCAAGGGTGCTCTGAACTCCAGGGCCCATGAGGAGTGCGATACGCTCATCATCGACAGCCATTCCTATTCCGATACGATACCAAACAATGTCGTCGAGAATGCCTCAAGCTATCTAGAACATGAAGCCAGTGTCTCCAAGATCAACGAAGACCAGCTCTTCTATCTCATGAGCAGGGGCTTAAGCAAGGCTCAGGCCACCCAGATGATCGTCATGGGCTTCTTGGAGCCGTTTGCAAAGGAACTTCCTATGGAGTATGCCGTCGAACTCAACCAGCTCATCAAAATGGATATGACTGGTTCTATCGGTTGATGCTCAATTCAATATCAAACGCATATGATGTCATCGTCGTCGGTGGCGGACATGCAGGAAGCGAAGCCTGCTATGCCACAAGCAGAATGGGTCTGAAGACCCTCCTTGTCTGCCTTAACTTTAAGATGGTCTCCAACATGCCATGCAACCCCCATATCGGAGGTTCTGCCAAAGGCATCGTCGTAAGGGAAATCGATGCCTTAGGCGGCATCATGGCAAAGATTGCCGATAGCAAAGGCGCCCTTCTTCAAATCAAGGAACTCAATACCTCCAAAGGTCCAGGAGTCAGATGTCTTCGTGCCCAGGAAGACAAGAAGGTCTATCCTAGGAACATGCAGAACTTCCTCCTCGGCCTTGATAACCTTGACATCGTCGAAGACGAAGTCAAGTCTCTTGTCATCCATGACCACAAGATCGAAGGCGTCTCTTTGGAAAAGCACGGCTTCATATCTTCAAGAAGCATCATCCTTGCCACCGGTACCCACATGGAGTCCAGAATCCTGCGCGGACATGATATCCGTGAGGAGGGACCAGACGGAGAAAGACCAAGCCATGGTCTAAGCAAGTCCATCGCCGATCTAGGTCTTGAGATGCTACGTCTGAAGACTGGTACACCACCTCGTCTTGATCCTGACAGCATCGACTTTTCCATCCTCAAGCCGGAATACGGACAGGATGGAAAGCTTGCCTTCTCCTATGACACGACAACTTATATGAAGAAGGAAGACATGGTCGTCTGTTATCTTACCTATACCAACGAGAAGACACACCAGATCATCCGTGACCACCTTCTTGAATCTGCCATGTATGGTGGAATCGTCAAGGGTGTCGGCCCTAGATACTGCCCCAGCATCGAAGACAAGGTGGTCCGCTTCAAGGAGAAGAACAGGCACCAGCTCTTCCTGGAACCGGAATCTTTGGAGATGAAATCCACCTATGTCGATGGACTGTCCACCTCCATGCCGACCTATGTCCAGGAAGAGATTGTCCATTCCATCATCGGACTTGAACATGCAAAGTTCCTCAAGTATGCCTATGCCATCGAATATGATGCCATCGAACCAAGTCAGCTTGAACATACCCTTCAGGTCAGAGGATATCCTGGTCTATATGTCTGCGGACAGATTGCCTCGACTTCCGGATATGAAGAAGCAGCTGCCCTTGGTCTCATGGCCGGTATCAA
>JBNMLQ010000231.1:0-1543 GCA_050874925.1 Candidatus Enterosoma sp.
CCGTGTCTATTATACGGAAGATTATATGATGGCTTACTTCTCCAGGGCGATGGTCGATGCCCTATATCGTTCAACGGGAACGAAGAGCGAAGTCATGGGTGTCGGATTCATGAAAAAGAAGGATGGCATCCATGAATTCATCTATCATCCGGATCAGTCCACCAGCCTTGAAATCTATCCTGTGGTCGAGAACACCAAGGATGTGAAGCTGTCTGAATGCAACTTTGATTTGGCTAGGGATTACAACATTCCGAACTATCTTTCATCTTCCGACTATTATCAGAACCATAATCTCAATGCTCTGTCTGATTATCCTGGTCTTGTCTTCTCCAATCTCAAACCATATTACTACACTCATAACAAGAGTGGATTCGATGATTTCTGCCGATGGTTCATGAACGATACCGTCAGCGGAAACGACTTCTATACCGGTGTCAATGTCCAGCTGGATGCAAGCGGAGAGAAGATTCAGTCAGTCAGCTTCCTTGCCGCATTCTCGGAAGAGGAGAACAATTACAAGCTTCTCTATACGCCTGTTCTCTCCCACTTCGGAAGTGCAGGAAGCCAGAATGAAGCGGATGCGCTTCTTCAGAAGGAGATTCAGCAATGAAGAGATCACTCTATCGTTTCTTTGTCTATTTCACGCTGACGTCTTTCCTTCTCTGCCTCGGTTTCTTCATCATGGAGACGGCGTTGGCATCTGACCTGAATGGATATGCCATCCTTTGTCTTGTCTTATCCATCCTTTCTTTGATCGGATTTGTCGTCAATCAGATTCTCTATCGTAGGTTTAAGATCCGCGATGAAGAAAGATATGCACAGGTCGAATGTCCGCATTGTCATACGATGAATCCGAAAAAAGAACTCTTCTGCAAGAAATGTGGCAGAAATCTTCATTAGGAAACTGTTTTTTCTTGTAAGGAACCCCCTCTTGTGATATAGTTTAACTTGCTTGATACGTTTGGAAACGTATTCTAGCCGGATTGTGAGGAGGAAATAATCATGAAAAAAGATATCCATCCGAAATATTATCGTGCCAAGGTTACCTGCATGACCTGCGGAAACACTTTCGAAACTGGTTCTACCGAAAAGGAACTCAGAGTCGATACTTGCTCCAAGTGCCATTCTTTCTACACTGGCAAGATCAACATCACTGCTGATACCGGCCGTGTTGCCAAGTTCAACAAGAAACTTGAAAAAGTCGAAACCAAGTAATCATCTCAATTGAAAATCTGCTCCGGGGAAACCCGGAGCTTTTCTTCACCTGTTTTTCAGGATGTCGTATTTTTCCTTGCTGCCTTTTGCCTTCTCGACAGGATACTTTGCTGCATTCTTCTTCATCTTCTCTTTGATGATGGAAGGAATGTCGAGGTCATAATGCATGGATAGTTGAATCGCATAGAGGAAGACATCGGCAAGTTCTTCCTTGATCTTATCCTTCTGATCGAGGCATTCCGTATCCTTGTCTGACCACTGATAGACTTCCAATAGTTCGCTTGCTTCCAGTACCAAAGAGAGGGCAAGGTCCTTTCCGTCATGGAAC
>JBNMLQ010000232.1:0-1537 GCA_050874925.1 Candidatus Enterosoma sp.
CACAAGGGAAAAATATATTTTGGAAAGCAATGCTGATATCGTCATTCTCCTCACCCAGGACTGTCGATTGGTCAACAACGACATCTATCAAAAACTTTCCGATGCCATACAAGGAAACGTCAAATTCGCATATCTGCGTCAGGTCAACAATAATCGGTCGGTGGAACGATACACAAGGATGTTCAACTACCCCAAGAAAAGTCGAATCAAATCCAAGAAAGACATCAAAGAACTTGGACTCAACACTTTTTTTGCAAGCGATGCCTGTTCTGCCATAGATGTAGCTTTTTTCCGCTCTATCGGAGGATATGGAAAATCGCTGCCTACCAACGAAGACATGTATTATGCATATAAAGTCATCTCAAGCAACATGGAGGTTGCCTACGTTGCCGAAACTTATGTGATACATTCTCACAAATTCACTTTGAAGCAGACGGAAGACCGTTATTTCCTTTTCGGCGAATTCTTAGGAATGTGCCCTGAATTCGATTCCTATTCCGCGACAGATTCCGGACTAAAGCTTGCATTCAAAGTCATATTGAGAATACTGCTCGAGTTCAACATTCCTGCACTCTTTTCGTTTGTCCCAAATATGCTCGCCAGACTTAAAGGAAAGAAGCATGGTTTTCAAAAAGGCTTATCAGAAAGGAAAAACAATCCATGAAAGGTATCATTCTAGCAGGTGGCAGTGGAACTAGGCTTTATCCACTGACACTGGTCACATCAAAGCAGTTATTGCCTATTTATGATAAGCCTATGATCTATTATCCGTTGAGTGTTCTGATGCTTGCAGGTATCAAAGACATCCTGATTATTTCTACTCCGACGGATTTACCGAGGTTTGAAGAACTGTTGAAGGATGGTTCTTCCTTTGGCATTCGTCTATCCTATAAGGTACAGCCAAGTCCGGACGGACTTGCCCAGGCTTTTATCTTGGGAGAAGAGTTCATTGGAGATGATAGCTGCTGCATGGTCTTGGGAGACAACATCTTCTATGGAGCAGGACTGGGAAAACATTTATTGAATTCTGTGGATAGAGCAGAAAAAGGTATTGCAACCTTATTTGGATACTATGTCAACGATCCCGAAAGATTCGGTGTCGTTGAATTTGATAAGGACAACAATGCCATCTCTATCGAAGAGAAACCTAAGGATCCAAAGTCAAACTATGCTGTCACTGGATTATATTTCTATCCTAAGGGTGTATCCAGGCTTGCAAAGCAAGTGAAGCCTTCTGCTAGAGGAGAACTTGAGATTACTTCATTGAATAATATGTATCTTGAAAAAGGACAGGTCCATGTATCTCTTCTTGGAAGAGGCTATGCATGGCTGGATACGGGAACGATGGAATCCCTTCTGGATGCATCTTTGTTTGTGAAGACGGTAGAAGAACATCAGGGGCTCAAGATATGCTGTCCTGAAGAGGTTGCCTATAAGAACGGATGGATTTCAAAAGAGAAGCTTCTTGAAATCGGAGAGTCCATGAAGAAGAACGAATACGGACAGCATCTCATCCATGTTGCCGAAGGGAAGATCA
>JBNMLQ010000233.1:0-1527 GCA_050874925.1 Candidatus Enterosoma sp.
ACCGAGCCATGCCCCTGCACGCAACTGCATCGCCGGCCCGGGCCTGCTTGCCGACATCCTCATGATGAAGTATGGCTTCGGAGTCCCCCACTACAGGTACGTCTCATGGTTCTCTGATGCCGGCTTCCCGATCGACACACATACCCTCTATCGCTGGACGTCGGCCGCATGCGATGCCATGCTTCCTCTATATGGATTGTATAAAGTAAATATGAACACATACAATTCTTAATTGAATAGTTATATAGTGAAATTGCATTGTTGAAGAAAGGAAAACGGCTACCCCTGGGTAGCCGTCAGTCAGACATCCTTGATAGGATGCCTTCTATTTCCTTCATCTTCTCTTTTAAGTCCTCACTGTCCTTGCTGGAGAGGACGCAGTGCTCCAGATGGGCCTTGATGATGTCGTTGTTGGCATGTTTGAGAAGGCTGATGACGGCAAGAAGCTGGTTGGAGACATCGATGCAGTAGCAGTCGTTGTCGATCATCCTCGAGATGCCTTCAAGCTGTCCTTTGGCGATGTTGATCTTCTTCTTGATGCTGTCGTGGTCGGCCTTCATCTTACCTGAGTCCTTCGAAGTGATACTTGGTCTTGGATAGAGCGTCTTTGATGGCTTCCTCCTTGATCGGAGCATCGCTTATGATACTCACCTCTCCTTTGACGTGATCGGCTTTGACTTCCTTGACACAGGGAATCTGAGAGAGAACCTCCTTGACATGCATCTCACAGTGGGTGCACTTCATCCCTTTGACAAGAGCAATCTGTTCCATGATTTTATCTTTCCTCCTTTTCATGAACCATTTTCGGCATATATCCGGCCTCCTTGACGGCCTTTAGCAGGACTTCGTCATCGACATCCTGACTCAAGGTTATCCTAGCCTTCAAGGTGTCCAGGCTGACATCAGCTTTGGTGACACCATTGATGGATTCTAACGCTTTTTTGACATGGTTGACACAGTTTTCACACATCATGTCGCTGATTTCCATCGTCTTGACCTGAAGCTTGTCTTCTTTTGTGATGCTATCGGAAGAAAGACTCTCCGGGAAGGATACCTTGGTATGCTTTCTTCCCGTCCTTTTGAAGGAATAGAGGTTCAGCCTCAAGGCATTCAAGACGACACAAAGGGAACTTAAGGCCATGCTGGCAGCACCCATCCATGGGCGAAGCTTGGCCAGTCCGAGAGCGGAGAAGCAACCGGCTGCAATCGGAATCATGACGATGTTGTAGAAGAAGGCCCAGAAGAGGTTCTCCTTGATGTTCTTCAGTGTCTGTCTAGATAGCTGTATTGCCTTGAAGGCATCCATCAAAGTCGACTTGCTTAAGATGACGTCGGCAGAGTCGATGGCGATGTCGCTTCCGGCACCGATGGCGATGCCGATGTCGGCCTGAGTCAATGACGGGGCATCGTTGATGCCGTCTCCGACCATGGCGACCTTTCCATATTTCTGGAGCTCCTTGATGAGAGAGAGCTTTCCCTGAGGAAGCACATCGCTGATGACGTGACGGATATGGACTTCCTCTGCGA
>JBNMLQ010000234.1:0-1479 GCA_050874925.1 Candidatus Enterosoma sp.
CCCATATTCCGAGCGACTATGGTTCCGAGGCTCAGCGCATCACGATGTACAAGGAACTCTCCGATTGTGGAACTGATAAGGAACTTGCGCAGTTTTCCAAGAAGATCAGGGATGTCTATGGTCCCTACCCGGATGAGGTCGGAAACCTCCTTGTCAAAAAGAAGATAGAGAATTATCTCAATTCCCCTCTCTATGCCAACTTTGTCGAGGCTTTGGGAAGCTATCAGTTCACCATGAGCAGACAGTTCTGCTCGAAGGCTTCCATCTATCGTCAGCTTGATGACAGGCTAAAACCGCTTGCCGTGAAGCTCAGGCTTCGTGTCAACGGAGAACATCTCTTTGAGTTCATCTTGACGAAGACCAAGGATTATCTTGCCGATCTTCTTTTCCTTTGTGAAAATCTGGATGAGATATATCAGCTGAGCTGATATATCAGTTTGATGGAAGCATCTCTTACAACATCTTCAAGGTCGGACGAAATGGCAAAGTAGAATGAAAATACGCTGGAAGAGATGGAGGTCTCTTCCTTTTTGATGTCGATGTCACAGAAGAAGAGTTTGTTCTGGTTTTCATAGTAGTATAGATTGTCTGTCAGCATGATCTGACTGTCTTTATGGATGTAGCCTTGTACGTTGTTTCTCTTGAATCCAACATAGCCTTTGGGAATCTGGACGAAGAACTGGATGATGATGTCATCGCATTCTATGTTGTTGTTCTTCTCTTTTTCGGGGAAGCCTGGATTTTCTTCGTAGAAGCTTTGCTTTTCTTCCTTGTCTATCAGGATATGGCTTTCCCCATAATGGGGTTCATTCTTTCTGGATGTGACCTTATCCAGGATGAGGGAGGAAGAGATGGCTTCTTCCTTTTTTGTTCCACCGGAAAGGTACATTCTTCCAAGATAGCACTGATAGCAAGGCTTGATGTTGTTCTGGCTGCAGGAAGCAAGAAGGATGAGGGATGACAGAAGAAGTGCTTTGTGTTTCATATCAATGGATTATGACGGGTTCCTTCATGAATTTCAAGGTGAGAGGAACCTTCTTTGAAAGAATATCTTTGTAAAAGGGAAGGCAGATGATGTCACCATTCTTTTGTATGACGGGATAGCAGGAATGATAGTAGAAGGGAACGCTCTGTTTCTGAAGGGACTTTTGAACATCCTTGGTGGGAAGGTCTGTTGCGATTCTATCTCCTTTATGACAGCTTCTTATGGTGATGGGGAAGGCAGAGAAATTGAATTTCCTTGGATTGGTCAAATCGATTCTGAAATGTTCATTCTCATAGATTCCTTCCTTCTCATAGGTGTATGAATAAGAGATGTTGGAATAGGATTCGTGGATAAAAAAGAAACCCTTATATCGGTAAAGGCTATGGTTTTCATCTAGCTTCATTTCCATGGATGTATGCTTTTTTAGGAAATAGAAAAGTTGTTTTCCCATGGATTCCCTGTTTTTTATTTTGTATTCATCCAAGAGGAAAAAG
>JBNMLQ010000235.1:0-1477 GCA_050874925.1 Candidatus Enterosoma sp.
CAAACCGTATTATCTCTCCGACAGCCAGATTCAATGGGTTGAGGATACGATTTCCTCGATGACGCTTGAAGAGAAGATTCAACAGCTGTTCTTCATTCTTACGGCGGAAAACAACGAAGATTATTTAAAGAAGGTCACTGCCGAGTGCAAGTTCGGTGGTGCCAGATACAATCCGGGAAGCCCGGATCAGATTCTCTCCCATAACAGGACGATTCAGGAAACCACGAAGATTCCATGCCTGATTGCTGCCAACACGGAAAGCGGAGGCAATGGTGCCTGCCGTGGTGGAACGGAAGTCGGAAACGGCACTAAGATCGGTTCTACGCACAACCCTGAGCTTGCCTATCAGATGGGATACATCTCTGCCCTGGAAGCCAGGCAGATTGGTGTGAATACTTTGTTTGCTCCGATTGTCGACATTCATCATGACTTTCATAATCCGGTCATTTCCTATAAGTGCTTTGGAAACAATCCTGAAATTGTTTCCGAGATGTCATTGCAGTTTTTAAAGGGTGTCAAGGATGTCGGTTTGATTGCCTGCGCCAAACATTTCCCGGGTGATGGATATGACGAAAGGGATCAGCATCTGGCTCCCTCCATCAATCCTCTTTCCTGTGAAGAATGGGATAAGAGCTTCGGAAAGGTCTATTCTTCCCTTATCGATGCCGGCCTTCCGATGATCATGGTCGGACATATCACGCTTCCGAGCTATGAGAAGAAGTTCAATCCTGATATTCAGGAATACATGCCTGCTACACTGTCCAAGGAGGTCGTCACGGATCTACTCAAGGGGAAACTAGGATTCAATGGATTGGTCACTACCGATGCCACGCATATGGTCGCATTGACTTGTGCCATGAAGAGAAAGAATCTTCTTCCTAGACTCATCCAGGCTGGATGTGACATGATTCTTTTCTACAATGACTATGATGAAGATATGTCCTTCATGATGGATGGATATCGTCAGGGTATCATCACGGATGAACGTCTTACGGATGCCTTGAGGAGAATCCTTGGTGTGAAATGCATGCTTGGATTTGATAAGAAGCATGGTGATGAGACCATTGGTGACGTTGACTTGTCCATCATCGGCTGCGAAGCCCATCAGAAGGTTGCCAAGGAAGTCTCCAAGGAAGGCATCACCCTCGTCAAGCAGGAAGAAGGACTTCTTCCCTTGGACAAGAACAAAATCAAGAAGATTCTCATCGTCCCCCAGCATGATGACAATCCGTTTGCCTTCATGATGCCTAAGGGTATTCCGACCATCTATGACTACATCAAGTCACGTCTTCAGCAGGAAGGGTTCGAAGTCGAAATATTCAAGTCCCTTATGGAGAAGGCAAAGGAATCCGATCCGAAGCAGGCGATGTATCTTGTCGGAAATGTCTATAATTTCAAGACACCGATTGCATCCCTGACCAAGAACTACGATCTCATCATTCATGTCATGGACTTTGATTCCCACAACACCGTGCAA
>JBNMLQ010000236.1:0-1474 GCA_050874925.1 Candidatus Enterosoma sp.
CGCCTGCTTCTCACCCTGCTACTGTTCTTCTCTTCAGGCTGGTCGGATCTTGGATGAAATCCATCGCAGGTATGGCATCCTTCCATCTTTTCCATTCAAAGGGAAAGACAGGATCTTTCCCGTCCTTACCCATGAAGACGGGACTTGGTTTTCTCTTATCATGGAGGTATCCAAGGATACCTTGTATCCCTCTTCCAAAGAAAAGGAAATCATGAACCTGAAGGCTGAAAAGGACAAGATTCCTGTTCTTTGGCAAAGGGATGGCATCTATCCTGCATACCACATGAACAAGTCTCATTGGATATCCTTATCTTTGGACGAGCGACTTTCGGATGATGAAATCATGTCGTTGGTAGATGACTCCTATATTCTCACGAAGAAAGTCCAACCTTCTAGCGAATGGGTCTATCCAAGCAATCCCAAAACCTATCCTTTGGAGGAAGAACTTGATAAGTATGGAAAAATACTGTGGCAGAAGAATAAATCGACGAAGAAAGGAGACATCGTCTATCTTTATTCAGGGCTTCCGGATGGTTGTCTTCTTTATAAGACGATTGTCAGCAAGGATGACTGCGGATTTGATGTGGATTACGGAAAGGAGACTATGGAACTTACTCTTCTTGAAAAATATGACAAGTCCTTCCTTCCCTTTGCCAAGCTGAAAACCATGTCATTGACAAACATAAGAGGACCTAGGAGGATTCCTAAGGAACTCTCCGATTATCTGAAGAAACAAAGCAAATGAATCTTCGGGATGTGAGGAACCTGATGTAGCAGAACCGGCGAACTTCATTTTGATAAAAACAAATGCCTTCCCTTTTGGGAAGGCAAGTCTTTAGTTCATCCATCCAGGATCGGAGGGATTCTTCTGGAATTTCAGAAGCTTGTTGATATCTTCTTTGGAAATATAGTTTTCCTCGGCGGCAATGGAAACCAAAGTTTCAAAGTCTGAAAGAGAATGGTTCTCGCAATTGTCGGCTTTTAATTTTTCTTTTCCTTTTTCAAGGTTATAGGTGAAGATGGAAACGATGCCAAGGACGTCGGCTCCTTCTTCACGGAGAATGTCGACGACTTCCAAAGAGGAACCGCCGGTGGAGATGAGGTCTTCGACGACAACGACCTTCTTGCCTTTCGGAGATATACCTTCGATTTGATTTCCTCTGCCATGGTCTTTGTGACCGCTTCTGACATAACCCATCGGAAGTTTCATCTTCTCGGCAACGATGGCAGCATGGGCGATTCCAGCCGTGGAAGTCCCTTCAAGGACTTCGACATCAGGATAGTATCTTAAAATGGTATCCTTAAGCCCTTCTTCGACGACTTCACGGACATCCGGATAGGAAAGGGTGAGTCTGTTATCGCAATAGATGGGAGACTTGATGCCGCTGGCCCAGTTGAATGGGTCCTGAGGCTTGAGGAAGACTGCCTTGATCTTGAGAAGATTGCTGCTGACCTGCTTGGATAATTCTTTTTC
>JBNMLQ010000237.1:0-1470 GCA_050874925.1 Candidatus Enterosoma sp.
AGGAAGAAGCAGAAACCTATCCTATCCATACCACCTCAGAAGATATCCTCTCCATGTACCAGGAGAAGAAAAAGAAACGATTCCCTTATTGGATTCCTGTCTCAGGACTGGCTTTGGCTGGTCTCATCATCTCTCTTGTATGCATCAACCTGCCAAAGCCAGACACACCGCAGAATGATGTCAATGTTACACCGATACTTGAAAAGGAAGTCAGCCTTGAAGATGACACCCTTCTCTCCCAGGCAGGTGTACAGCTCTTCTTCTCGACACAGCTGGAAAATAATGGGAATCGAAGTCTCAAGCAAAGACAGCTTCCCGACATCGATTCCGTCATAGAGGAGGCAAAGGAAAAGAAAGAAGAACGGATCAAGAAGAACTATACTTCTCTCTTCTCTCTCCAGAATAGCTTCTTTGAGACAGAAGACCATATCAGCTATACCTACGGAAAGACGGAATACTATTATAAGAACGAAAAATATAATTATGTCCTGATAGAAGGAGATAGCAAAATCTATACCAAAGATGATATCGAAAAGGATCTTAGCCTGTCTAAGGCAGTCTATGTCTTAATGGGCAACATCTATCAGGGAAGCATCCTGGTAAAGAACGAAGAAGATAGCCTAAATCTTGTCACCACCTTTGAAAACGAAGACAAAGCCATCACAATCCTCAGGGGAGAGGATGAAGACGGAAGCGGACTCTTCTATCAGGTCAGCGACAAGGATGACAAGGAACATAAGCCTAGCGAGTTCTATAAGATATCCACACTATTTGGAAAGGAAGGAGATGATGTCGATAGAATCGACATCATCCACAGCACAACCAAAAACCTCCTCAAGGCAACCACCAGGAAAGGAAAGACACAATACGATGTCGACTACTTCGACATGCAGTATACCCCCTTCTCCCTCATCAAGGAGGAATTCAGCTTCACCCTGAATGAAGAAGGAGAAATCCAATATCAATTCGATAAATAAAATCCAATAAAAGACCAGGATGGTTTGTATATATGGTAAGGAGATAAAAAACATGAAAAAAAACAATATCCGTACGATGATGTTATCCGTTATGCTTCTCAGCCTTGCATCCTGCGACAATGTCGCAACCTATAATGGCGGAGAAGTCAAGAAGGGAAGAGCCATCACTGTCCAAGAAGCCAAGGAAGTGATGGACGAGGCATCCACATCCATGCAGAACGAGGATGCCTTAAGCCTCAGCATGAAGAATGCATCCTATCATTCCTCCTATGAGATTGAAAAGAACCTTCCTCTTGGAAAGGAACATACCATCAACCTGAAGGCGGATGGAGATACCTCCTTGAAGAATCTATCCTTCGAAGCAGCTATGAAGGGACTCACCTCCGATAAGAAGGAAGATGTCAAGGCTAGCCTTACAGGCAGTGCTGACATCGACATCCACGGAACAACCTCCGGCATGGGTGTTGAAAAGAGCTATCAGACGCCCAAGGGG
>JBNMLQ010000238.1:0-1450 GCA_050874925.1 Candidatus Enterosoma sp.
AGGACCTGTTCCTCAAAGAAATCCGAATTATAGTTCATATTACCTCCCGATGTGCTTTTCCATCAGCACATATCGTTCTATCAGCTTCTGGCAAAGATACGTCATGAAACCGAGGATCTGCTGGATGACGGCATCCATGAATTCCTTGCGGATTCTTTTTGTCTGTGGGAAGCAGGCAAGGACTCTATCCAAGAGACTTCCGTCAGGTTCTTCCGGGAAATAGAAGTTCAGAAACACCCTGTCGTTTTCAAAATAGGTATCCATGATGATGCCGCTGGCATAGGCATTCGCCTCTTCCCTTCCCTTGTTGAGAAGAGAGAAGTCATATAAGAAGTCCCTAAGCTTATCCTTGCCCATCACAAAGTAGGTGAAGATAGATTCCGGAACCCTTTCGGTAGGATAATCGATGACCGGAAGGAGGTCATCGCCGTCCATGTCGAGAGGATAGACATATTCCGGATCAAAATGAATGTTCTTCAACGGAAGGTTGGACAGGATCAGGAAAGAATCATGCATCATGCCATTGATGGCAAAATCATATTCCGCATCGAGATCAGACTGGAAAGGATAGGACTTTTCAAACGGACGATGATAGCTTGCTATGGCAGCAGAAGCATCCTTGCGACAGATTCCGTTTTCAAAATCCATTTTATCCAGAAGTGGTTCGATATGATGGTTTTCCAAAGAATAGCCGGAGTATTTCAAGACGACAAGATACGGAAGTCCCAACAGACCTAAAATCAAAGCCGTCTTGCAGTCTTCGGAGAAATGCTTCTTCTCATATAGTTCAAGATATTTGTTTCCGAACTCCGTCAAACTCTTCTTATCACAAGAACAGAGATAGTATTTTCCATCGCATGGATTGTCGCTATAGGCACAATAGGAATGCCCTAGATGGACAAAAGGATGCTTCAATGCTCCGTTATAATCGAGATTCATGCTGAATCCGGTCTCATCGGGACTGACGATGTCCTGGGATACATAAAGGGAATAGGCGAGTTCGAGTCTGCGATAGATATAGACAAGCCTTGTGAAGATCATCAGATTCTGATAAATCAGAGGATAATCCTTCTTGTCACATTCAAAGAGAAGCCTGCGGATGGTCTCATCACCAAGAGAAAGGAATCTCTCCAAGGCAAAATAGAACTCGTCATATCCGCAGGAATCCGGGAAGAAGGAAGCGATGAGGGAAGCGATCATCCTTCTTGAAACATTGATATAGGGAAGGAGGATCGGGTCGATTCTCTTGCGGTCAAAATGAAGGATGCAATGATAGTCTTCAGCCTTGAGGTCGTCAAAAAACATGGTCAAGGCCGAATCCTGGTTATCGGCTCCATCATAGAAGAGCCCCTTCAAAGCCGCATTGGAACGGATATAGGTAAGAAAGACCTTCTCCGGAATATCTTCCTGTCCTTCTCCATAATAGGATGGCGTAGCATGGTTGCAGATG
>JBNMLQ010000239.1:0-1413 GCA_050874925.1 Candidatus Enterosoma sp.
ATAGCTCCTATCTCTCGATAGACAAGAACGTCGTCACCCTGAAGAAGGAAGGAAGCACAAGCCTGACCTTCAAGGAGACAGTAAACGGAAAGACCAAGTCCTATACCTGCGTCTTTGATATCCTTTCTACCCCATCACTAAACAATGTCCAAATCGATAACACCAATGTCACCATCGATAAGGATAACAACATCACTGCTACAGAAGGAGATAGCTTCCAGCTGACTGCCAGCTTCAAGAACCTGCTTCCAAACGAAGCAATCCGCTATGAGACAAGCGATACGAATATCGCAAGCGTATCTTCAACCGGTCTTGTCACACCAAAGAAGGAAGGAACCTGCTATATCAACCTCTATCTTGACCAACCTTCGACAAAGCAGGCAAGAAAAGAAGTGGATAGGACACCAGAGAGAACTCCTCTATAACAAATCAAGCTCACCGTAAGCAAGAAGAAAAGCATCATCGAAATCGATGAGAACGTAAACTTCTCCATCTTCGGTCTCTCTTCCAGGATGAGCTATGTCATCCTCATCGTCATAGCAGTCATCCTACTTCTAGTCATCATCCTCATCATCATCCTTCTTGTCGCAAGTTCCGAAAAGAAGAAAAAGAAGACTTCCATGAAGAAGGCTTCCAAGAAAAGAAAGAAATGATGTTATATCCTGAGGGAAAACCCTCAGGATATTTCTTTACAAAAAAATCCCAGAAACAGATCCGGGATCAAGAATATAGAAATCCTTCCTATAGGCAGGAGACCATAGGCTTTGTCGACTAGTCCTCCCATGGCCTCCCTCTGGCAACCTATTGTGGGTGGGATTGATTAACGAGTGGCATTTATATCTGCCCAATAAGGTTATCTACTCTCATCTTTAATGTTTGATCATTCGGGTATTGTCTCTTCAATTCATTCAATTTGTCGATGAATTTCTGCTTAAGGTCATCTGAGCCGGCTTTCCCCAATAATTGAGATAATAGTACACTATATGAGTATTGCTCTGGAGTCATGTCACCTTTCAAATCGGGCAAGTAGAAGTCACCTCCAAAAATACGATTCAAATCAAGAGAATCTTGCTTTTCAGCTGGATATAATTTGTCGACATATTTTTGTAATAAACCGAAATCGTTTGTGCTAAATGCTTTTTCAATTTTCAGTCTATATTTATCTGCCTGTATTATTTTTATTTTTTCTTTTATTTTATTCATTTGGCCTTGACAACCAGCTGATAAACTCAAATATGCGAAAGCATCATCGCCATCATGGTTTTCCTGCCATTCCTCGACCTTTTCAGCTATTATCTCAAGTTGACTGTCATTCAATTCAAAACCATCGTCACAAAAAAGAAATGAACCAAGCTTAGTTTGGAAACCTGTTGTCCACGAAAATTGTTTTCCATAAATCAGCGCATATAGAGC
>JBNMLQ010000240.1:0-1412 GCA_050874925.1 Candidatus Enterosoma sp.
ACACAACGACTACTTCTATGGTGATGTCGACCGTTCTTCGGCTACCGAAATCTACGCCTATCTTGCCGATGGGAGCAAGGAACTGAGCGGATATCTCGATACTTCAAGCGAAACCTTCGAACCGACGGATGAGTGGAAGGGGGATGTCGCAAGAAGCCTCTTCTACATGGCTACCCGCTACAGCGTAAAGAAGGATCAGAACACCCAGGCCGAACCTTATCTGAAGCTCACCGACGACAGAAGCTACAGTGATGATTCCAACGTGACCTTCCATGGGGTGCAGTATAACCTGACGACCCTGCTTGAATGGAACGAGAAGGATCCCGTCAGCGAATACGAGTATCACCGCAACAACCTGATCTACAAGAACGTCCAGAACAACAGAAACCCCTATGTCGACCATCCTGAATGGGCAAGACTGGTCTTTGCTCCGGATACCATAAGCGATAGCATCTTCCAGAACATCGATGGAAAGACCTATCAGGGACGAGTCGGTTCAACCATCACCCTTGACCTGGATTTGGAAGGAAAGACAGACTATGTTACGGAATATGATAGTTCCTATATCTCTCTAGACAAGAACGTCGTCACCCTGAAGAAGGAAGGAAGTACAAGCCTGACCTTCAAGGAAACAACCAACGGCGTGACGAAGTCCTATACCTGCGTCTTTGATATCCTATCTACCCCATCTCTAAGCAAGGTCCAGGTCGACAACAGCAAAGTCACCATCGATAAGGATAACAACATCACGGCGACGGAAGGAGATAGCTTCCAGCTAAACACCAGCTTCAAGAACCTGCTTTCAAACGATAAGATAAGCTATGCGACAAGCGATGAGAATATCGCAAGCATATCTATTACCGGTCTGGTCACACCAAAGAAGGAAGGAACCTGCTATATCAACCTCTACCTTGATGAATCTTCGACAAAACAGGCAAGGAAAGAAGTAGATAGAACAACAGAAAGAACTCCTCTATATCGAATCAAGCTCACCGTAAACAAGAAGAAAAGCATCATCGAAATCGATGAGAACGGAAACTTCTCCATCTTCGGTCTCTCCTCCAGGATGAGCTATGTCATCCTCATCATCATTGCCGTCGTCTTACTTCTCATCATCATCCTTGTCATCGTCCTTCTTGTCGCCAGTTCCGAAAAGAAGAAAAAGAAGACTTCCATGAAGAAGGCTTCCAAGAAGAGAAAGAAATGATGATATATCCTGAGGGAAAACCCTCAGGATATTTCTTTAATCGAGTAGGGTAGGAAACTGAGGCTTCCCTCAGTCTCCATCACCTCTCACACCACCCATCGTGCCGTTCGGCAATGGGCGGTTCAACCCTAATTCAGACTACGTCTTCATGAGATAGTAATCGAGGGGGTCGACCAGTCCTTTGCGGGCCAGCTTCTCCTTGCTG
>JBNMLQ010000241.1:0-1410 GCA_050874925.1 Candidatus Enterosoma sp.
GACAGAAGAAAATTCTGGTATCTCATTTTGCCTGCCTTCCTCCTCCTGTCCGGAGCATTCAGCTACATTCCGAACTGTCCGGAAATCGTATATTATCTCATCATCATAGCATGCGTCTTTTTCTACTCCCTATGCTCGTTCAAGCTCGATATCATGCAGGCATTATTCTATACGACAGACATCTATGCACTGCAATTCCTCATCCCTTCTCTTTACTGTTATGATGTGACCTCTTGTCAAGTCTTTTTTTGATTTCTCGTCGGATTTGTTCGATTTATCGGAGACAGGGCGGGGAATCATACAGCATTGCCGGCTTTTTGGCCACTCTGTTATTCGGGCATAGGCTTTTTTCAAGGCCCGCCCAGGTCAATGGTCCTGCCGGTGATCCCACTCTCTAAACAACGGATATATTAATTCATAGTAAACTCGTGGATGATCTCGACCATGGGGTAAGACTCTCCGCTCCGTCTCCGACTTCTTCCCGTATCTTATATAAAGGATTCCGAATTCTTCTAATTCATATGGCCTGTCAGCATTCCCCAGACAAAGCCTGCAAGCTCCCTTGCACATGCAGTGACAGCCTTGCTGTCGTTAAGTCCGGCAGCATTCAGATCATACCTTCTCTTGGTGATTCTCCTTGATGCCTTGTCTGCATAATCGATGGTCTTCTTCGTCTGTCCGGCCTGCTTCAGCTTCAGCCGCTTGGATTTGTAGAAGCTGCTTCCGGTTTTTGTCCTCGAATAGGACTGTATCGCCTCCACAAGCAGGGTCCTGATTCTGGAGTTTCCCTGCTTCGTGATTCCGAGGCCGACACATTTGTCGGCACTGGAAAGCATTCCTGGAGTCAGGCCGAGATAGGCCGAAAACTGGTCAGCCCTTGCAAACCGGTTCATGTCACCTACTTCGGTGATTATTGTCATGGCGGTAAGCGTGGAGATTCCCTTGATGCAGCAGAGACAGTCCACTTTTTCATGGAATTCGGGATCCAGTGCCAGTTCCTCTATGGATTTCTGCATGTTTTCAAGCTTTTCCATGATGTCCTTGATCGTAGAAATCAGCGAATCGACGATCAGCCTGTCCATTCCCGACAATTCAAGCTTCCGCATCCATTGGAAATGCGCTTCCGTCCAGTATCTTCCCTCCGGATATTTCTTCCCGAGCTTGAGAAGGGATGAAAGAAGATACTGCTTCTCCCTCTTCAGCTGTTTCTTCGTATGGGCATAGAGCCTCAGATAATCTCGGACCTCCCTTTCATGGTCGGTGAGGATGTGGATGTATTTACATAAACCGAGGCACATGTTCTGCCCTATGTTCCTTGCATCGAGATAGTCGTTCTTCCTTTTCATCCTGTCAGTGCTCTTGACGATGGTGGTCGGAGCAAGAATCATGCATTCATATCCTTTGGCGGAA
>JBNMLQ010000242.1:0-1398 GCA_050874925.1 Candidatus Enterosoma sp.
AGCATGGTTCATGCTCAGATATTTCAATCCCAGGACCTTCCGGTTCGATGGAGAGAACGCTGACTATTCTCCGATGGATGACGACCTTCCATGGTCACTCATCCCCGAGCACAAAATCACCGTCGAAGATGTCAAATACATCCTTTCAAGCCACTATCAGGGAACACCATACGATCCTTACATGAAGACAGGAAACACCGACATGAAAGGTGCCTTCCGTCCCATCGGTATCAGCAGGACTTCCTTCATGTCCTGTGCACAGATACGTGGTTATCTTCCAAAAGAGGTTGCAGCCGTCGAATGGGTTTGCTTCGGAAGCAATGTCTTCAATAGTTTCTTGCCACTATATACAAATGTCGATAAGATTCCAGCCTATCTGTCAAACACCAGGATGGAGGTATCTACCGATAGTTTCTACTGGTCAAGCAGACTTCTCGGCGCCCTTGCCGACAGTCACTTCAACACTTGCTCCATCCATATCGAAAGATATCAGAATGCCGTCGCTCAGAAAGGCCACGAGCTTCTTAACAAGTATGATTCCTCTTCGACAAAGGAAGAGCTTGAAAAAGCAAACCAAGCCCTTGCTGATATGGCAAAGGAAGAAACCGGCAAAGCTTTGAACCATGTCCTTTATGAGGCAAGCTGCCACATGAAGAACGGCTATTCGAGATCCGACAACTAACGGATGATCTGGGACAGCTTCATCAGAAGCTTCGCATATTCCCTCTCGACAAGACGATGATCGGCCTCTTTGATGTCCAGTTGGGCATACAAAGTTCCCGGCATCGTCTTTTCCATTCCGGGCATGAGCAGCTGAAGCTCATTGTCCATGACCACTTTGTCAAGGTCTTCATAGGCCTTCTTCTCTTCAGGAGATATTTCCGTCAGGTTGAACTTATCATAGATGGTCTCCTGAATCTGTCTCTGCATAAGGTCATATTTTTCAAGCCTTGACTTCATGGATAAAGGAAGATCCGGAAGATAGGCCAGGTACGCATTTCCAAGAAGGCTGATAAGGCAGACCCTGGCATTGAAATTTCGTGCCTTTGCTTCGTTGACGAGAGCAATGGCATGCTGGGCGAGAGAATAAAACAGTCTAAGATGTCCGTTTTGAAGGCAAATTTGACTCAAAGCATGGGCAATATCCAAAGATGAGATATCTTTTTCCGTCACATAATAAGGGTCGAAATTCTTTCCCGTGAATGTCAAAAAAGTGTCCATAATCGCCTCCAAAGATATCTTTACTATATTCCGAAGGTCATAAAATGTCCATTATGAATTCTTTTTTCATCCCTATTGCACGTTTTTCCTTGATTATAACCGAAAAAATCGATATCATAGTAAGGCTTGTTCCATGGCCCCGTCGACAAGCGGCTTAAGTCTCAGCCCTCTCAAGGC
>JBNMLQ010000243.1:0-1389 GCA_050874925.1 Candidatus Enterosoma sp.
GCTTTCATCATGTGACTTTGCTTTCCAGCCATCCACCGATTTCCAAAACGAAAAGCCTAAGTATTTGAGGTTGTTCGGTCTTGTGATATGGGTTTTCGAGGCATTGACCTTCAATTTCAGCTTCGTCTCAATGAATGTGACAATGTTCTTCATCACTCTTTCAGCCGAGAATTCGGTTTTGACGAAGATGACGCAGTCGTCCGCATATCTTGCAAAATGCAGTTGTCTCCTTTCCAGCTCCCTGTCGAGTTCATTCAGGTAGATGTTGCTCAGCAAAGGCGAAAGGTTTCCGCCCTGTGGCGTTCCCAGATTTGTTTCTTCGAAACGTCCGTCGACCATGACGCCTGCTCTCAGGAATTTATGGACAAGTGCGGTGACATCACTGTCCTTCGCCACATTGTCAACGATTCTTATGAGCTTGTCCTGGGGAACATTGTCGAAGAATTTCTCCAAGTCTAGGTCAACTATCCATTCATACCCTTGGTTGATGAGTTCAAGCGTCCTGTCTATCGCATCCTGACATCTTCTTCCGGGCCTGAATCCATATGAGTATTCACTGAACGTAGGCTCGAATATCGGTGTCAGTTTCTGAACGATGGCCTGTTGGACAATCCTGTCGACAACGGACGGAATACCGAGTTTTCTCATTCCGCCGTTCGGCTTCGGTATCTCCACTCTTCTTACCGGAAGAGGTTGATACTCACGACTTAGGATTTGATTGATTAAGTCTTGACCATGGACTTTCAGATAGTCTTTCACTTCATCACAGGTCATATTGTCGATACCCGAGGCACCTTTGTTTCCTGTGACCTGCAGAAAGGCTTGATTCAGGTTGTCTTTAGATACAATTTCCTCAATCAATCTCATAGTTTTGTGTTTCCTCCTTTTGGTTTGTCTATCATCGTCGTCTTCGGCATACTTTCGCAATATACGATTGCTACTTCTCGCTTTACGGATTAAATAGACACTCCCATTTGTACTTTACAAAGGTTTGTTCATTCAGCCCTTCCTCTTTCGAGTACTATGGCTTCTGCTGACTTCTTGGAGTAAACCTTTTCCGACTTTGAATTTCTTCAAATCTCCAAGACCTCACGGGGTAAGGCACATATCTTTCCAGCCTTGAGCACTTGATTTACTGACTGACTTTTACGGTCGTTCGTGATTTTGATATGTGTGGTTATCTCATCACAGGTCAATCGCCTTATATCAAGTTTCTTTCCGTTGCCCAGTCTGTTTGCTACGCTCTTCTTTCATCCCATACTTCACGATACTGGACTTGAGTTTCCCTATATAGTTATAACGACGTTCCTATTCGGGACTTTCACCCTTTAGATATATGACATGCCCGTCACACCACCAAAAAGAGGCACAGATGGTTTTATCCATCCA
>JBNMLQ010000244.1:0-1372 GCA_050874925.1 Candidatus Enterosoma sp.
ATATTATGGCCGGCAATCGCGGTCGTCGTGGCGGTCGGAACCATCTATTGCATCGCTTTGGGTGTGAAGATTTCCAAGGCGAATGAGCAGAATTCCAGGGAGAAGGCCAAAAAGGATTTGATTGGAGCCATCGTAGGCTTCGTCATCATCTTCGTTCTAATTTTGGCTTTGAAGATTGCCGTTCCCATCCTTGAGGAATGGGTCCAAAGCCAGATGTAAGGGAGGAATGAGAAATGTTGCTTGGTGATCTTATCGATGCACTCAAGGACATGTTCTTCACCTTCCTATACCAGACGTTTGCTCTCATCTGCAACCTCATCGATTTCCTAAAGGACATCTTCTATATGCTCTGCGGAATCGACCCGGTTGTAATCGATGGGGAAAGCAAAGACTTGCTCAGCTCTTTGGTTCAATCCGATACGATTAAAAAGTCATTTCTCACTATCTTTCTGATCGGTGTCATCCTGCTTACGACATTCATCATCATTGCGATTGTGAAAAGCAACCAGGATGAGAAGAGCAACGTCTTTAAAATCCTCAAGAAAGGCGGGCAGTCGTTTCTCATATCGCTAGTCATTCCTTTTGTGGTGCTCTCTGCGATTCTTCTTACGAACACCGTGATGAAATCCATCAATATCGCGATGACTCCCTATGGAGGAAGCGGGAATTCGACGATAGGAGGGGAATTTCTGACTACCATCGGATATAACTCGTTTCGGGGAGAAGACAAAGACTTGGTGTTCTCGAAGTTCGTTTCCGGAGAGTACTCCTACACGGATGTCGGTTTGGTCAAAAGCTATTTCGACATCCAATCCATGAACTACCTAATCGGGCTACTAGGCGGACTTGTGATGCTCATCATGTTCGTTCTAAGCTCGCTGACATTCGTCCAGAGAATCTTCGATGTCGTCCTTCTTTATCTCATCAGCCCAGTTTCGATATCGACCATCCCTTTGGATGACGGGAACAGATTCAAGCTTTGGAAGGACATGATGATAGGAAAAATCCTATCGGCCTATGGAATCATCCTGGTCATGAACCTCTTCTTTCTCATCATCCCGCAGGTCTATCAGATCAAATTCTTCGATAACGGCTTTCAGAACGGAATCGTCTACATCCTCTTCCTGATCGGAGGGGCGTTTGCCGTCACCAAAGCCAACGACATCATCGCAAGGCTATGCGGGGCCAGTGCTGGAGGAAACGAAATGGCTTCCATGATTTACAACGCAAGGAGCGCCTTTGCCTTCGGGCATGCCGTGAAGAACACCTTGAACAAAGGAGCTGGAAAGCTGCTTGGCGGATCAGCCTACATGAAATCGAGAAAAAGAGGAGCGACAAGAAGGCAGGCGATGTCTTCTGCCATGAAGAACAA
>JBNMLQ010000245.1:0-1353 GCA_050874925.1 Candidatus Enterosoma sp.
AACGATGAAGAATTATGATTTTCTTTTCCTTCTTCTTTCTATTCTTTTGTTAGGCGTCAATTTCTATTGTGTCATTCACCTTTTGAATCAAAACCATTATTTCCAATCTTATTTTTCCAGTATCGGTGCCCCTGTTCTTTTTCTTTTCATGACATATATTCCTTTGACTCCCTTTTTCGTCAAGAAGTATCAGTATGACAGGCATGGAAACAGGATCGAGTCTTCTTCCCATCCTACTTTTCAGAAGAATCCGGCTAATAACATCTATCTGTCTTTGGCCTTTTCGACATGTTTCATCGTATCCTTCTTTCCGTCTTATCTTCTTTTTGCCGTATTGCAGCTTCCTTTGGATGCCACTTTGCTATCCGGACCTATCCTTCTTGCCCTGCTTGGTGTCATCGGTCTCTATCTTATCGGATTGTCCATATATCGCATGCGCACAGGAAGAAAGAAGGCTGTCTCCTATCCATCCATCATTGTCTCTATCTTTCTCCTTCTTGTCTCCTCTTATTGCTACAGTCTGATTTTGGATCGCTGTATTTCTATAAATGTCGGAGTATTTGGATACATCAATATATTCGCTTTGACTGGCTTTCTCCTTCTAATCAGTTACATCATCATATCAAAGAAAACCATAAAGCATTGCTTCAAGGATTATAAGAGGGTTCTTCTTCTGAAGGATGGCTTCCTCATCCTTCAGATTGCGGGTATCATGAACGGAATCCTTCTTCCTTTGGCTTCTGTCGTATTTGTTGTATTGGATCATTTCCATCTTATATCAGCTTAGTTTCTTTTTGCTGAAGAACGACTTCTTGGATGCTTGATAATGGTATCTGCAAAGGGTAGGCTTTTTGATAAGCTGTATTTTGAATGTAATGAGTAATTGAATTGAAATGCCATTTATGGCATAATAAAATCAAAATATGGCACAAAAAGGAGGGCTGTCTTATGTTTGAATTTTCTGAATCGGAGGAAATCGAATTCAAGTCATCGTTCAATAATGACACAATCACCAGAGAAATCGTAGCTTTTCTCAATGCACATGGAGGAAGAATCTATATCGGTGTGAACAACGATAAGACGATATGTGGTGTCAATTCCGTTGATGAGGCACAAAGGAAAATCAGCGATATCATCACCAATCAGATAGAGCCTCTTCCGACGAATCTCATCAAGACCTCCATCATCACAAGAGAAGGAAAGGAAATCGTAGAGATTATGGTCATGCGCGGTTTCCATTCTCTTTATTGCATCAAAAAATATGGCTTTTCGCAATCTGGATGTCCGGTGAGAATCGGATCTACGACCAAAGAAATGCCTGTGATGGAAATCGAAATGAGGTATAGGAAGAGG
>JBNMLQ010000246.1:0-1344 GCA_050874925.1 Candidatus Enterosoma sp.
ACCTACAGCATGAAATACACCACCATGGGTACCACCTTCACCTCCGATGCCAAAGACACCTATGCCGTCGACTTCAGACTTGACTTTGCTTCCAAGGACGACGTCACCGTCAAGGAAGTCACAGACAAGGATGGCTATAGCGTATTGACGGACGATTTCGACTACAAAGACTTCATCCATCTCTTCTAAGGACCAAGCCCTGGGGAAGCTCTCCCCAGGGCTTTTCCTGTGTCTAAAAAGTCTTCTTAAAAACACCTCCAGGAAGTATAATAAAGATAGAAGAACAGAGGAGGAGAATCGACATGGGAATCTATCTCAACAAGGGAAACGATGCATTCAAAAAAGAACTCAGCAGAAGAATCTATGTTGACAAGTCAATGCTGATAAGCAAGACCAATCATGCCATCGATCATGACGACCCCTTCTGGTGTGTCACAAGACTAAGAAGATCCGGAAAGACCATGGCATTAGAAATGCTTCAAGCCTACTATTCCAAGGGTTGTGACTCCAGAGAGTTTTTCCATGGACTGAAGATTGAAAATGATCCGTCCTTCGAAAAGCATCTCAACAAGCACAATGTCATTTCCATCGACATGAATGGTGCATTCAGCAAATATCCCAATAGTCCTCTGTTCATTTCAGAACTTGAAAAAGCCGTCGTCGAGGAACTCAAATCGGCTTTCCCTACAATCACTTTCAATGAAAAAGATGGAATTGCAGATGCAATTGCAAAAATCAAAACTGGTACAGGAGAAACCTTCGTTTTTCTCATTGATGAATGGGATGTGGTTTTTCGCGAAAGTGAGGATGACATCGCATTACAAAATAAATATCTCTTTTTCCTTCGTACCTTATTCAAGAGTTCTCTTGTAACAGAAGCCATCAACCTGGTCTATATGACAGGTATCCTTCCGATACCAAAAGGTGTAAGTCAGTCTTCCTTGAACAACTTCACGGAATACAACATGCTCAATCCGGATGATCTAGAAGAATATTTCGGCTTCACTCAGGAAGAGGTAGACTCCCTTTGCGACAGGTTTGGTATGGACAAGGAAGAGATGAGACACTGGTACAATGGATACCATTACGGCAATCTAAGCATCTACAATCCTTGGTCGGTAGTAAATGCCATCACACATAGAAGATATGATGACTACTGGAATGCAACCTGCAGCATAGAAGCTCTCACGACCTACATGAACTATGGCGATGGTCTGCTAAAGAAGGACATGATGTCATTGATGGAAGGAAAGGAAGTGAAGTTCGACCCATCACTTTTCGACAACGATTTAACAAAGGTTGATTCCACGGATGCAGCACTCACCATTCTCGTACACCTTGGAT
>JBNMLQ010000247.1:0-1326 GCA_050874925.1 Candidatus Enterosoma sp.
ATCACCATAATGGCAAGGAAGAAAGGCTTCATGTCTCCGATAGGACCAAAGACCTCATCCTCGTCCAATCCAAGACACATCATCTTCCTAGCGAGGAAGACGTCTTAAAAAGACATGCCTCTCTCATCAGGGAGGTCAGGTTCATGGGTGCTTCCACCAAGTGTATCAGCCTTGCCAGAGGAGATGTCGATGCCTCCGTCCGTTTTACCGACAAGACCAAGGAATGGGACGTCTGCGCTCCTGAGCTCATCGTCAGGGAGGCAGGCGGAATCTTTCTGGATTCCAAGCTGAGACCTTTCGTCTATAACAGGAAGGATGTCTACAACCACGACGGATACTGTATGTTCAACAGAAAGGAAAACGAAATCCTTCTGAAATAAAAAGATCCTCTTGCCACCAAAGGCGAGAGGATTTTTGTTTACCGATATAGTTTAGTTTACTTTCCTTCCTGGATGATTTTCTTGATCATGGGGATACAGGACAGGATGTCAGAAAGGCCGTCTGTCTCTTTGATAGCCGAAAGATAGGAAGCCTTATGGATCATGAGGTCTGCAAAAAGAATCAAGTCCGTTATGGAGAAATCCTTCGTACCGTAGGAAAGAAGGCCGGCAAGATAACCAGCAAGGCCATCACCGCTTCCGGCTTTGGCCAAAGACGGAGTCGGAAGAAAACCGTTACGGTATTCCCCGTCCTTTGTCACAAGGATGGAATCTTTAGACTTCAGAAGGACGTAGCAGGAATGAGACTCAACATAACTTCTAGCCATAGCAAGATAGTCTTCAGGATTGCGAGAATGGATATCCATGTCAAAGAGCCTTCCAGCCTCTCCAAGATGCGGAGTCAGGATGACATTGCCGGAAAAGGAAGTCACATCCATCCTCTTCAGAAGGGTGAGTCCTGTCGCATCGACGACCAGGTTTCCTTTATGATGAGATAAAAGATAAGCCAATACCCTTTCGTTTTCCTTGGTATCGGCAATTCCGTTTCCAAAAAGGATGGACGAATAGGAATCCGATATCTTCTTTAGTTCTTCTTCGGAATAGGATAAGGAATCACTTTCCTTCATACCAGGCTCATAGATCCATGTCGGATAAGCCTTGGATACGACGAGCGGATAGATGGAAGAAGGAACACCAAGAGAGACAAAACCCGTTCCGGAAAGCGTAGCGAAGGAAGCCGAAATCACGACGCTGAGAGGATATCTCCTGCTTCCTCCAAGGATGAGCGTCTTTCCAAAATCATTCTTGATGCTGTTGCTGTTTCGATGATGATACAGTTTCTTTATGATCGATTCAAATTCCATGAGACCAGACCGCCTTTGCTTTC
>JBNMLQ010000248.1:0-1313 GCA_050874925.1 Candidatus Enterosoma sp.
GAATTCAATTATAAACCCAAAAGGTGAGTTTAGGAAACGAAACTTTCTTTTTGCCGGGATTTCCATTCTTGCATTGCTTTTTTTGACAGGATACAATGGTAGCCAAGAGGTATATTGTGTATGGAAAACTTTGTTCATGACATTCCGACGAAGCTGTATTTCGGAAAGGGAGCGATATCCTATCTTGAGGAAGCGCTGAATCATTTTGGCAAGAAGGTCCTTCTTGTCTATGGCGGAGGTTCCATCAAGAAGACCGGTGTCTATGATGCCGTGATGGATATCTTATCCAAAGGTGGATTTGAGGTCTTTGAATGCCCTGGTGTAGAACCGAATCCGAGGATTGAATCCGTCAAAAAAGGTGTCGACATCTGCAAGGAGAATCATGTCGACGTCGTCTTGGCTGTCGGTGGCGGGTCTGTCATCGACTGTTCCAAGGCCATCTGTTCCGGATTCTATTATGAGGGAGAACTCTGGGATATGGTCAAGGCTGGCGGAAGCAAGTCAAAGGCTCTTCCTCTTGTCGATATATTGACGATTTCAGCGACGGGCTCGGAATTCGATTCCGGTGGTGTCATCTCCAATATGACGACCCATGAGAAGCTTGGTGCTTCCTTCTGCTATCCTTATGCTTCTTTGTTGGATCCGACTTATACCTACAGCGTCAGCAGATATCAGACCGCTGCCGGAAGTGCGGATATCATGAGCCATATCTTCGAAGGCTATTTCTCCAAGACGAACGATAGCGAATTATCCGATGGCATCGCCGAAACGATTCTTAGGACGGTCATTCATAATCTCCCAATCGCTTTGAAGGAACCTGACAATTATTCGGCCAGAGCCAATCTCATGTCTGCTTCTGATGTTGCCTGTTCCGGTATCCCTGAATACGGAAAAGTCGGTACCGGATGGCCTGTCCATATGATGGAGCATGAGCTTTCTGCCTTCTATGACATCACGCATGGTGTCGGACTCGCCATTCTCACTCCCAGGGTGATGCGCTTCATTTTGAAAAAGGATCCAGGATGTGCATGGAGATTCGTCCGTTTTGCCAGAAACGTCTGGCATCTTGATGGGGATGATGAGATGAAGCTTGCCTTGGCAGGAATCGAGAAGCTTGAGAAGTTCTTCAAGGACTGTGGTATTCCTTCCAGCCTTCATGAACTTGGTATCGGCGAGGAACATTTCCGTGAGATGGCTGTCCATGCCAATCCGGGAGAATATCTTCTGAATTCCTTTGTTCCTCTTTCTACGGATGACATCGTTGAAATCTATAAGATGTCTCTTTGAGGTTTCAAAGGAACATAAGCGTGGAC
>JBNMLQ010000249.1:0-1309 GCA_050874925.1 Candidatus Enterosoma sp.
ACCATAGGTTGTATCTGTCTCATCACCGACAGTCCATGTACGGTTGTTTGTCGTTGCATCATCATTCAACGAAGTGGTGAAGAGAGTGAAGATGGAATTATCCCATGTGTTGCCTGTCAATGTCAGTGTGGAGGTGGTAGAAGAATAGCTGGAATAAGCATTCTTAGTTCCTAGATAGACATAAGGAAGGACGAAATCATGGAAGTTGGTCTTCATGTATTTCTGTGTATCGTCATCCCACTTGGCATCATCGCCTGTGAGGGGAGAAAAGGCTTCGTCGATTTCGACTCTCAATTTGACTTTGGTTGATGTGGAGACGGCATTCATGGTGGCAGTCAATACATCGCCATCTTCCTCCGTGATGGTTGCATTGAAGGTAAGACCATAGTTGTTTTCACCTAATGTGGTCGTCCATCCGGCGGCATCAAAGGCTTTCTTGGCTTCGTCGATCATGTATTCGTTGAAGATATCGCCAGTCAATTCGCCATATCTGGATGTACCAGACCAAGATGTGCTGACTTCATCGACACCCATGTAGAAGAAGGGAATCGCATGGCCGTCCAGATTCTTATCTAGGAATTTCTTGGCTTCTTCATCCCAATCGGTCTGAGCAGACGGGACGACGAATTTTTCGACCAGGCGGGTTTCCAGGATGGCAGTTCCGTTCTTGTTCTTCAGATTGGCATGGACACGGCATCCGTCGCTGAAATCTTTTTGGGCATATACACAGGTTTCATCTTCCTTGGTGATGGTCCAGTCATCGGCTTCGAAGGCAGCCTTGGAATCCTGAATCATCAAAGGATTGAAAGAACCACCGGTGATGGTAAGGACGCCAGTTGAGGAAACAAATTTTGTCGTGCAGACCTTCAGTCCGAGGTAGATGACAGGTGGATAGTGTTTATGGAGATAGCTTGCCATTTCATCCTTGGTGTCGGTATCCCAGTCAGTGACGATGGAAGGATTGTAGGCCTGGGTAAAGGTGATGTCGTAGATAGCTCTCTGGCTTGTCCCACTGGCATAGATGCTGATCTGCATCTTGCATCCATCCTGGACGTCGATGGTGGTCGTCAGGTTCTTTCCATCACTGTTCTTGCTGAGGGTATAACCGGCGGCTTGGAAGGAAGCTTCGGCTTTCGTGACGATGGCTGAATTCCATTTTCCACCATAGATGCTCAACTGGAAGGTGCTTGCATTCCAGACGGCTGTCGGATGGCTTGTTCCGATATAGACATAAGGGACGCTGTGGTTGTCGAGATATTCCTTGAAATCGTCTTTGACGTCCTTTTCCCAATCTGTGGTATTGTCATTG
>JBNMLQ010000250.1:0-1300 GCA_050874925.1 Candidatus Enterosoma sp.
CCATTTGATTTCCACAACGAAAAAAGAAATTCGTTTGCCCTTTCCCTGTCCTATCTTCTTCACAAGGAAAAGGACAATCTCATCTTCCAGCTCTTTTTGCTTTGCACCTTCCTTTTCACCTTCTTCTTCGGCCTTTCCAACCTTGACTTGCTTTCCTTGAAAGATAAAAAGGAAACAATGATTTCCAGCTATCCCTTCGCCTTTTATCAGATGAGAACGACAAAAGAGGATATCGATGATTCCTTTTTCGACATCGAAAAAGACTGCATCATCCAATATTATGCCGAGTCTTCCGATCTGAGATATCAATTCACCTTTTTAAGCTGTCTTCCGGAAGAAGAGAAGCCAATCTATGTCTCTCAGTCAAAGAGTTTCCTGTCAGAAGGAGAAAACATCCTTATAAATTCCGTTTCCTATGATGTGAACATCGTTTCACCTTTGACCGATGAGATAAAAGAGAAGCTACCGGATTCCTACCATTACCGTCTTGTCAAAGACGGCAAGGAAACAGAAGATAACCTGATTCTCTGTTCAAAGAGCTTTTTGAATCTTGTCCTATCCAACCCAATATCCTTTTCGATGCATCCAGAAGTAGAAACCACCCTGAAAACCTTCAGCGTGAACGGAAACAGCATTGCGATGATCAAGAATGACAACTTCGTCGTAGACATCGAGAATCCAAAGAGGCTCTCTGTCCATGGTCATGGCAAAGGTGAAAAGATAATCGGCGACAGGGATTTCAATGGCAATCCCACCTTATGCATGGAGACGACACAGGACAATTCCAATGACACCCTATATATCGGCATCGACTTATACAAACGATACCTTTTCTACTTCTATAGCAAAGAAGAATCCAAAAGAAGTCCTGCAGTCTTCACCTACATTCTGAGCAAGGAGCAGATATCAAAGACCATATATGACGATGCCTTCTCCATCGCAGATGTGGACCGTCTTTATTCCGATGACAAGCTTGCCATCATTCTCTTGTCCATCAGCCTAGCCTCTTTGGTCTTCCTGGTTCTCTTCCCGTTCTTCAGCCAGAAAGGACTGGAAACATATCAATTCCGCTTACATTCACTTCTGACTTCGCACAACAGGAAGTCCTGCTTTACAAGTTATTTCTTCTTCTACTTTATCAGCATCACTTTGGTGCTGGCTCTCTTCTATCTTCTACGCTCCACCTTGTTCTTAAGACTCGGAAACTACAATTTCATAATAAACCAATATGGAGACATGAAGCAGGAAGGATACTACTATTACTCCAAGCAGCCTGCCAACGACTATTTCGATTCCATGC
>JBNMLQ010000251.1:0-1282 GCA_050874925.1 Candidatus Enterosoma sp.
CACCAGTGACAACACCATTTGAATCGACGGTGGCAATAGTCGGATCTGAAGAAGACCAGGTTACAGTCTTGACGTTCTTGTCAGTATCAGAAAGGATATAGGTAGCAGATAGCTTCCTGGTATTCTTGGCATCGACCTTCAGGGTAGAATCAGAGAGGAAGACCAAGGTCGTTTCAGGAGTAGCTTCAGTAAGCTTAGTGATGACAAAGCCTTGATAGTTTTTACTCGAGTTGAAAGAAGTCCAATATCCTTCGACCGAATAATAATGACCTTCCTTATATGGGAACTTCTTCTCATCAAGCTTGACGGGTTCAATAAGTTTTTTATAGCCTGCAAGATTCAAAGTCAAAAATCCGGAGCTCGCATCAGTAGTAGCAGTAGCTTTCCAGGAATATTTCTTTCCATAGGTATAGAAATCACCAATCTTGACAGCTTCCATTTTTGTAAGGATATCAGCAGTCAAAGGAGCAGCTGTCTCATCGACGTTGTCAAACTTCTTGCCTACCTTGACCTGGGAAGTCGGAGAAGCAATTTCAGGCTGGGCATAATAAGGAGAATACTGACCGGTGACCTTGACGGAATCACCCAAGGAGAAGGAACAGGACTTATAGACCATGATGGCACCAGTTCCATCATCGATGAGATAGGAATTGGAATTGATGGCAACGACCTTTCCCCAGACGGTGACATTGTCAATCTTGACAGAGCCGTTGAGCGTGTTGATGGCAACAGGAGTGGAGACATCATCGGCAACACTGATGGTCAGAGATGCGCCTTCCTTGCTGTTGCTCTTCAGCTTGGCCGTGATGGTGACAGAGCCGGCTTTGACACCGGTGACGACACCGTTTGCAACAGTGGCAACGGTACTATCGGAAGAAGTCCAGTCATAATCAGAAAGAGTCTTGGAATTCTTTTCGGAATCGACAGCAAGGTTCATGGTCTTTCCGACACCGACAGCGGTATCTTCAGGAACGATGGTAGTAGGATTGCCGACATAGATTTCAACGGAATCACTCTTACCCCCACCCGTGACGGTGATGGTTGCACTTCCGGCCTTTAGAGGAGAGACATAGGAGCCAAGAACCATGGCAACCGTAGCATCCGAAGAAGTGATTTTGATGTCACCGGAGCTGATCAGGGAAGACATGTTCTTTCCTTCATCGAGGTTCAGCTTGACGCTTCTGTTAGAGTCGCCGACATAGAACCAATCCTGAAGTTCAGCCTTGTTGCTGATAGAAAGCGTGTTGAGCGTAAATTCCTGCTGACTGCTGGAAGGGTTATC
>JBNMLQ010000252.1:0-1271 GCA_050874925.1 Candidatus Enterosoma sp.
GCACCAACAGGCTCAAGGCAACCATCTATTCCGCCAATTGGCCGGCAACGGCAAGCAATCCCAGCGGTGAATATGCCCAATGGAACAAAGACGATCCTTATGATACGACGGGTGAGGAAAGCTATAAGAAGAAATATCCTTGGGAATATCAGAACGGCATCCGCCCTGCCGATGACGTCTATGACTATGTCACCAGGAAGGATATCTACGGAAACACGTATGACAGGAATGTTCTCTACAATTCCAAAATCCTTCTCCAGCCGGTCGACAGAAATGGAAAGCCTTCTCCGATTCTTCCTGATGCCGATCCTAGCAAACCGGAGACAGGTGGTTATATCTCGTTATGGAACCAAAAGAATATCGAATGGCGTCTTTATGACAAGGATGACCATCTCATCAGCTTTGCCAAGCATTCCTATGCCGAATACAAGCAGGCACACGGATATTATGCTGACAGGCCGGTCTATAAGATCCTTGGCATTGTTCAAAGCGGCAGCAAGGATGAACCGGTGAATCTCAGCAGCAACCTCTATGTTTGCGTCCAGAAGAACTCCGATTATCAGAAGGCCATTGATAAGCTTAGGGAGAATCCTGTCGACATCACTTACAGGGTCGATGACATGGTTTCCTTCACTACCGACTATACTTCCGATAAGTTCGTCGTCCTCAACTATCCTGTGTCCAACGGATGGAATCTTTATGAGGTGACGGATGGAAAGAAGGAAAAAGTAAAGACCTATACTGCCCAGGGAGGATTCATCTCCTTTGAAGGAAAACAAGGAAAGCATCAGTACCAGCTTGTCTATTCTTCTCCTTATTTCAAGGAAGGATTCATGATCACGGCTCTTGGCCTTTTCATCACGCTGATTGCCTTAGCCTATTATGGGCAGAGAAACCGCATCCGCAAGCTTGCCGAGACTTCTTCCATGACGTATTTGAAAGACATGGCAGTCAGAAAGGATAAAATGAACTATGACAGCTACGAAGATGAATTGTGATGGAAATGTTCTTTATTTCCAGTCTGGTGGGCCGACTTCCGTCATCAATGCGACGTTTCAGGGACTCTTTGACGCCTATCTCAAGGATAAGAACGGAGGAGACTTCTATGTCTCACAATTTGGTCTTACCGGAATTCTGGAAGATAAGCTGGTCAAAGTGAAGGAAGACAGCCTGCCGGACATGAAGTTCCGCCCTGGCTCCTATTTCGGTTCCTTAAGAAAGAAGCTTCCTGAGGATTCCAAGGATCCTCTGGCTAAGACTTTGATGGAGAA
>JBNMLQ010000253.1:0-1270 GCA_050874925.1 Candidatus Enterosoma sp.
GAATGGCCAGATTTATGCGGATGGGAAAGCGGTGGATAGCGGTTCTTATACAGACAAAAGCTTCAGCTATCATGCCACGGATAATGATTCCGGAATCAGGAACTGCTATTACAAGACCCCAAACTCCAATTCGTTTGTCCCTTATTCCTCCGGTTCCATCATTCCCTCAAGCAGCGGAGATGGTTGGTATCAGTTCTATTCCATCGACAATGCCGGAAACAGATCCAGCACTTTGAAGATATTTTTGGAAACGAAGGCACCCGTGGTGACGATTCTAAGAAACGGAGTCTCTGTCTTCACCCATGAAATCGTCAAAAGCGAAACCATCGATACCGGGCTTTACTTCAATGCCGGAGATAGCATCCAATTCGATTACGATTCCAGTTCCAACGTCTATACTTCCGGCAATTTCAATATCGGAAGCAGATATCTTCTTAATCAAGCAAGCTATCCAAACGATTCCTATTCCCAATCCATCACCAGCGCCTTGGGAGTGACGGACACCTTCCGTTTCAAGATCGTGAGAAACGCTCCCTCTTTGAAGGTTAACGGAGTCTCTTATGAGAATGGAGCAAAGATCAGAATCAATCAGGACGCGCAGATTTCGATGGATATCGATTCCGTCATCAACAGCGGCACCAATAAGGCAATCATCACCCAAAGCGAAGAGAAGAAGACTTTCAATCTTCTCAGTGAAAGAGAAACCCTTTTGAAGGTCGATGATAACCAATCGAAGCAATATGAGATTGAGATTACAGATGCCGCCGGTAACGTCTCTTCATTCTCGTTGACCATCGACAAGATGCCAGCAGAAGGCCAGTTCCTATCTAATGGTGCCATCATCGAAAACGGAGGGTACACCAACAAGCCCTTTATGTTTACCTGGAGCAAGGAAGGAACCGCGGCGACCATCTCAAAGGATGGAGGAGTGGTAAAGGCCTATCAAGGCGAGACAATCACCGAAGATGGCCGCTATGCCTTCGTCTTGACGGATCCGGTCGGAGATACCTCCCAGTTTGTCATCACCCTGGATAGCGTTGCTCCGACAGGAAGAATCTATGTCGATGGAAATGAAGCGGAAAACGGAGTCATCACAAACAAATCCATCTACTTCACCTGGGACGGAGAGGAGACCTGCAAGGTAAACGGAAACCCCTACAAGAAGAACGAAGTCATCAAAGAGGAAGGCCAATACACCTTCGTGCTCAACGACAAGGCAGGAAATTCCACGACCTATGTAGCGGAAATCGATAAAACCGCTCCAGTAGGA
>JBNMLQ010000254.1:0-1260 GCA_050874925.1 Candidatus Enterosoma sp.
ACGCTATTCTGATAGGCGATATAGGAATTGATATAGATGGAGACGACGATGACGATGGCCGAGATGATGACTTGGATTTTCTTGTTGACAAGTTTGGCGAAGGAATCAGGATTGGCCTTTTTGAAGAGAAGTGAATACCACAGAAAGTAGATCAGGGTGGTAAGAAAAAACCAGATGAGGACACCATAGGAGGACATCCAAATCGTCTCTGTGGATATTGCCGTCTTCAGCAGGATGCCGATGGCCGAGCAGACAATCAGGAAGAGGCGATGTGAGAAGTGCTGAAGGGAGTAGGCAACCGTTGTGGCAAAGGCGGCAGTCCAGATATTGCATTCATAGGATGATTTGATGAAGAGAATCATGAGAAGGATATGTACGAAGAAGGTGAGATGGGAGAAGAAGATGTTGTTTGAGATGACATCGGGAAGCGTCGTGATGATAAACTGCCAAAGGAAAATCCATGCCCAAAAGACAAGGGTAACAAGAAAAAGCTTCAAAATGAAGTGCTTCCTCTTCCTGACTTTGGCAAGGACCATCAGGACGCCGAAAAGAAAAGGCATGATGAAGGTAAAGTTCATCCAGAACCATTGGAAGTCGTACATGTTATTTCTCTTTTGAAATGGTATCTTCAAGACTCTTGAAGAAGGACTTCCTGAAGGAACGGCTCAGCTGGAAGGAGTTCTCTTCGATGAAGACTTTGTTCTTCGCAATCTGTGTGATTTTGCTCAGGTTCAATAGGAATCCTGAATTACATCTTGCAAAGCCGTATTTTCCGATACGTTCTTCAAGGGCCTGAAGGCCTTCCCTTTTGGAATTGGCATATTCGTTTCTGTTGCTGGTATGGAATATCTGGTTTCTACCTACTTCCTCTACATATAAGATGTCGTTGAGGCTGAGGATTCTTAAATGCCCGCCATCGATAGACAAAGTCAGCATGCCTTTCTGTTCGGAAAGCCTCTTCTTGATCATCGAAAGACGCATCCTCAGGGCTTGGTATGAAACAGGTTTGACGAAGTAATCTAGGGCGTCAAACTGGTAACCCTGCAAGGCAAACTGCCCGAATCTCGTCTGGAAGATAAGAAAGACGTTCTTGTCCTTCTTACGGATTTCATCAGCTACCTGAAGTCCGTTATATTTCGGCATCTGCACATCTAGGAAGATGACGTCATATAGAGGTTTGTAGTCAAAAAGAAACTCTCCGGAATCGGTGAAGGAAGAGACCGTCATCGAAATATCGTTCTCCTCTTCATACCTATGAAT
>JBNMLQ010000255.1:0-1253 GCA_050874925.1 Candidatus Enterosoma sp.
AGGGTCTTTAAAATATCCTGATAGGCAGCAGAGTCCTCTGCCGTCAATATGGCGATTTTCTTACAATAGCTAGGCAGTTTTCTTTTCCTCTTTTCATCCAGGTAGCCTAGCTTATCGAGCTTTTCAAGAATCTTCTTTTTCTTGAGAAGGTTCTTTCCTTCCTGGCTTTTGAGAATCTCGACATCCCTTCCCCAGAAGGTCAAAGAGCTTCCATGGGCATAATAAGACAAGGATCCCGTGATGCTGATGACATCGCCGGCCTTGATTTCTTCAAAGCTGACGCTTCTTTGGTAGAAGGAAGAGAAGGCACAGCGAAGGATCGGGGAATCCGTCTGCTTCTTTCCCTGGTCTCCGATTTCGATATACGTATACTTTCCAATCTTGATGGAATAGACCTCCCCATAGACGGAGAGGCTACGGAAAGCCGGATTCTCAAAGCATGCCTTGAGGATGTCACTGAGTTCCGAGACGGATAAGGAAGCCATATGTCAGTCCTTTTTCACCTGGAAATCATAATCCGTGATGACCTTGTCAAGCACGGCATTGACAAACCTGTGGTCGTTGAGCTTGAGATACTTCTTGGCTAAGTTGACCCACTCGTTGATGACGACCTTCCTTGGGGCAAGACGGACGTAGAGCCCTTCCGCACATCCTGCGATGAGGATGGCCTTGGCGACGTCGTCAAGCCTGTTGAAGGTCCAGCCGACAAGGTGCTTCTCGATCTCCTTTTCCAGCTCTTCGATATGTTCAAGACCGAAGGCATAGATGGCCTTGGAGAACTTGGGGACTTCATTGATGTCACTCACGTTATAGATGGCATTGATGACTTCCGTGGCATCAAAGTCATCCTTGGCTTCCAGAAACAGGAAGACCTGATAGAAAGCCTGCATGGTTTTTTCGCGTTCGACGCTTCTCGAATATGTTTTCATGGATTACCTCTCGATATGGATCTGATTCTGTTCCTGAACCTTCTTCTCTTCATAGGCATCAAGCCTTCTGATGACAAATATGCCATAGACAAACAGCAGGACGAAGATGATGTGTATGACAAGATTCAGGATGATGTCATAGACCTGGAAGACGATTTGGCTCTTCAACGTAAAGGAAAGGATGATGGAAGCAAAGGAGAAAAGAAAATCAAAGAGATAGACAAAGAAAGCAATTTTGAAATAGATTTTCTTTCCTTTGACGGCAAAGGTGGATAAAAAGATTTCCACTAGTCCGATACCCACCCCTAACAAGGCAGGAAGAGC
>JBNMLQ010000256.1:0-1249 GCA_050874925.1 Candidatus Enterosoma sp.
AAAGATCGAGGCGAGCAGGACGGCATTCTCCGAAAAGAGGATCATCAGATACGTCCTCACGAACAGGCAGAAGACGATACTGAACCAGTTCGGAATAAAGGAAGAGGATGTAGACAAAAAGCTGTCCTCCCTTCAGGAAAAACCTGAAGGAAAGACAGCCGGAAACAATGGGAATCATGATATAGAAGCTACAAGATAAGGTGATATAATATTTCCACACAGGAAGCAAAGAAACATGAAAGACAGGACACTGGAAGCAAACGACATCGTAAGACACTTCAAGAGAGAGACGGTCGACCCGCATACCACGAAATATCTCTATAAGATCATCGGCATCGCAACCCATTCCGAGACAAAGGAGAAAGTCATGGTCTACCAGGCTCTCTATGATGATTTTGGACTGTATGTAAGACCGCTTGATATGTTCATGTCCAAGGTGGATAAGGAGAAATACCCTGACATCCATCAGGAATACCGGTTTGAGAAGACCAAGCTGTCCCTGGAAGAACAGCAATCCGTCTTCGAGCAGCTTTCAAAGCTATGAACGAACTTGAGTTCTGCCCCAAATGCGGAAAGAGGCTTTCCGAAAAAGAACTTCCCATGGAAGGGAAGGTGAAGTATTGCCAGGCATGCAACGAATTTCACTTCCCCATCTTTTCCATAGCCATATCCCTTCTGGTTCTCTCTCCCGATGAAAAGGAAATCCTTCTCATCAAGCAATATCATCAGGATAGGTACATCCTTGTCGCAGGATATGTCAACAAAGGAGAGGATGTCGAGGATGCCTTGCTTCGTGAACTCAAGGAGGAGACCGGCCTTCAGGCAGAAAGATTCTTCTTCAACCATTCCCACTATTTCAAAAAGAGCGAGACCCTCATGCTGAACTTCACCCTCATCGCCAAGGACAAGAACGTATCTCCGGACTGGGAAATCGATTCCTATCGATGGTTTCCCTTCAAGGAGGCAGTCGAGCAGATTGCTCCGGATTCCTTAGCCAAGGAATTCCTCCTAGGCTATCTAAACAAAGAATATCATTTCAAGGACTGACGAACATGAACCCAATCAAAACCATTGCCTTCCGGTCATACCAGAAGACCCTGTATCTTTTATCGAAGCTGATTCATTTTCCGATTCCGGAAGTCTTTCATAACCTGAACGACATCCTTGAAATCCTGAAGAAGGAAGAAAAGACAAAACCGGTCCTGATTGCCGGAAAGACGATATCCAGAAGAGAAGAAGTGATTTCTCT
>JBNMLQ010000257.1:0-1242 GCA_050874925.1 Candidatus Enterosoma sp.
AACCGGCTATTCCTGCACGGATCTGCAGCTCCTTCTTCCACCTTCTCCGACAAGTGAAGGTCTTTCCGATGAATGCAATGCCGTCGTCACAGCAAGGATTCTCGATAGAGGTGCGGATGAAAAGGAAGAATTCGAAGACATTTCCGCAAGGCTTTATTCCGTAACAGAAGTCCAGGCCCTTTTAAACGATGAAAACGTCATCTTCAGCAATTCAGCAAGGCTTCTCATCCTATATCTTCTTGAAAAATACCGCAGCTAGTTCCAAGAAGAAAGGAAAAGAAGTACAATATTTAAGTTAGTGAGGTTTAACTAAATGGCTTGTACAACAATATTAGTCGGTAAAAAAGCGAGTTATGACGGTTCGACGATGATTGCCCGGAACGATGATTCTCCAAGCGGTATGTTCCATGTCAAGAAAATGGTCGTCGTACCCCCTTCCAAACAAAAGAATCCTTATGTTTCCGTCTTATCCCACGTCAAGGTGGAACTCCCTGACAATCCTTTGCAATATACCCTGATGCCCAACGTCGATCCCAAGGAAGGAATCTGGGGTGCCAGCGGAATCAACAGCGAGAACGTCTCCATGTCAGCTACCGAGACCATCACATCCAATCCGAGAGTCCTCGGCGCCGATCCGATGGTCGAATATGTGCCTAGAAAAGGAAATCAGAAAGAAATTCCAGGCGGAATCGGTGAAGAAGATCTCGTCGTCCTCGTCCTTCCCTACATCCATTCGGCAAGGGAAGGAGTCCTCCGTCTTGGTTCACTTCTTGAAAAATACGGAACTTATGAACCTAACGGCATCGCCTTCAGTGACAAGGATGAAATCTGGTGGCTGGAAACAATCGGTGGCCATCATTATATCGCCGTCAAGGTTCCCGATGAAAAGTATGTCGTCATGCCCAACCAATTCGGTCTGGACCATTTCGACTTCGAAGATGCCATGAGTGAGCAGAAGGAAAACATCTGTTCTCCCGACCTGAAGGAATTCGTCATCAGGAATCATCTCAATCTCAGCCAGAAAGAAGACTGGAGGAACTTCAATCCAAGGCTTGCCTTCGGTTCCAGGGATGATTCAGACCATACCTATAACACCCCAAGAGCATGGTTCATGCTCAGATATTTCAATCCCAGGACCTTCCGGTTCGATGGAGAGAACGCTGACTATTCTCCGATGGATGACGACCTTCCATGGTCACTCATCCCCGAGCACAAAATCACCGTCGAAGATGTCAAATACAT
>JBNMLQ010000258.1:0-1203 GCA_050874925.1 Candidatus Enterosoma sp.
ATATCTGTCTACCATGGTAAGGAGGAAGTTTCCTCCGATGAATCCGGCTCCGCCGGTAACTAGGAATGTAGCCATATCAGTTATTCTCCTCTGACTTCAGTTCTTCGACATATCTTCTTACGGCATCCTTCCAAGAAGGAAGCCTGTTGAATCCACTGTCATCCAACGACTTCTTCGACATCCTGCTGTTCAAAGGCCTGTCAGCCTGATTCGGAACAAGCTTTTTATATTCCTCTGTCGTGACCGGATGGACGATGACGTCCTTCTTGGCGACTTCGAATATATACTTGGCGAATTCAGCCCAGGAGCAAAAGCCTTCATTCGTTGCATGATAGATTCCGTACTTTTCCGTGACCATCATATCACACATCAGCTTGGATAGGTCATAAGTATATGTAGGAGACCCTATTTGATCATCTACGACATTCAGTTCCCTATGCGTATCGGCAAGCTTCAGCATGGTCTTGATGAAGTTATGCCCGTTGATTCCGAATACCCATGAAATACGGATAATGAAGTATTTCTTAAGAACGGATGTGACAAAGTCCTCTCCTTGGCTCTTTGTCTTCCCATAGACGGACAGTCCATCTTTCGGAGAATTGGCTTCGAAAGGCTTTTTCCCTTTTCCGTCAAAGACATAGTCTGTCGAGATATAGAACATCAAGGCACCTACTTCCTTACATGCCTCTGCGATATACTTAGGACCAAATGCATTAACCTTATAGACGGCATCCGGCATCTCTTCGGCCTTGTCCACGGCAGTCCATGCAGCATTGTGCATGACGACGTCAGGCTTATATTCATTGATAAATGAATGGACAGCCTTCTCATCGGTAATATCAAGTTCTTCCCTGTCGATACCTAGAGCATTATGATATCCTCTTTCCTTCAGTTCCCTGACACAGTCATATCCTAATTGTCCTTTGGCACCAGTGACAAGGATTCTGGAATCCTTAGTGATCATTGAGAACCTCCTTTAATTTATCCTGGTAAGCGTCTACCAAATTCTTAAAAGATCCATGCTTATTTCTTTTGATGCATAAAGAAATAAACTGCTTTTTCTTAAAATTGTGAATGTTCCACTTCAGGAACTTAATTGTCTCTTCTTTTCCGAATAACTTATTGTAATATGCACAGTTTCCATCTACCATGATTTTGGCATGATTGTAGGAGACTTCCTTTTCAAAACTGCCGCCTTCAAAG
>JBNMLQ010000259.1:0-1194 GCA_050874925.1 Candidatus Enterosoma sp.
GATCTCAAAAGCAAGAGGATTCCGATTTACTAGTCCCTGAAGCTGGCGGATTGCAAGGATATCGATCTAGGCGAGAGAATCATGACGCTCTTTGACTCTCTTCAAAAATATGAGGGCAGTGAAATCCATGTCTCCGAGGCTTTGGGAAAGACTTTGCGTCCCTATCAGGTCATCGGCGTGAAATGGCTTACCACCCTCAAGGAAAACCATCTTTCCGGCATCCTTGCCGATGACATGGGATTGGGAAAGACCCTTGAGATGATCGCCTTCCTCAGCCAATATAAGGAAGGAGGTCCGAACCTCATCGTCACCCCGAAATCCTTGACCTTCAACTGGGAAGACGAATTCAAGAAGTTCGACCCGGAAAGCGAGGTCGTCGTCCTGACGGCTGATTCTGCCACAAGAAAGGCAAAGATTGCTGCTATCGACAATCAGAAGAATGTCAACTATATCATCTCCTATGATTCATTGAGGCTTGACCTCGATCTTTTCAAGGACAAGTCTTTCCAGTTCCTCATCCTGGACGAAGGGCAGTATATTGCAAACGCCCTTGCCCAGAAGACCCGGGCCGTCAAGAGCATCCATGCCGAATATAAATTCGCCCTTACCGGCACACCGATTCAGAACTCCCTGATGGATCTGTGGTCCATCTTCGACTTCCTCATGCCTGGATATCTCAAGTCCTTTGGTGAATTCAAGAAGAAATATGGAAAGCTTGACCTGGACGAGGATGACAAGAAGCATCTCGAACATGTCGTCTCTCCCTTCCTTCTCAAGAGAAAGAAGGATGACGTCTTAAATGATCTTCCGGGAAAGACCATCATCACCCAAAAGATTGCCATGAGCGACAACGAGATGTCACTCTACAAGGCATTCTTCATCAAGGCAAGAAACACCTTGAATGTAAAAGACGCAAATGGCAAAGTCAATAAATTGGCAGTTCTTGCCGCATTGACCAGGCTTCGTCAAATCTGTGTCGATCCTAGCGTCTTCTTGGAATACAAGGATATCTCTTCCAAACTGGAGTATACCATCTACGTGATAAAGGAAGCAATTGGGAAAGGTCACAAGGTTCTTCTTTTCTCTTCCTTCACAAGCGTTCTCGATCATATCGAGACTCTCTTTGAAAAGGATGGCATCCATTTTGAAAGGATCGACGGAGACGTCTCCGCAAAAAAGAGATTGGAACTTGCC
>JBNMLQ010000260.1:0-1170 GCA_050874925.1 Candidatus Enterosoma sp.
AAATGGCACATGCATTTCCGGCACAAAGATTGACAAGCCGCACTCTTTCATCACAGCATGCACAGTTGCCAGTCAAATTGTAGCTCAAGTCGCCTCTTCCCAGTATGGAGGCCAGACCATCACCATGTCTCACCTGGCACCTTTCGTTGATATTTCAAGGCAAAAAATTGCAAAACGCCTTCGCGAAGAATTCCTTTCCGCGGGCATTGCCACAACCGAAGAAAAATTCAATACCCTCGTCCAGAAAGAGGTTCAAAAGGAAGTTGAAAGTGGTTGTCAAACCATTCAATATCAGCTTATCACATTGCAATCCACTAACGGCCAAGCACCTTTTGTCACGGTCTTCCTTTATCTCGACGAAGTTCCTGAAGGACAGATTAGGGATGACCTTGCCCTTATCATCGAAGTCATGTTCAAGCAGAGGATTCTTGGCGTCAAGGATAGAACCGGTGCTTATATTACCCCGGCCTTCCCGAAATTGATATATGTCCTTCAGGAAGACAACATCACGCCAGGTTCCAAATATTATTATCTCACAGAGCTTGCGGCTGAATGCACAGCCAAACGAATGGTTCCAGATTATATTTCTGAAAAGAAAGCATTGGAGCTCAAAGGAGATTGTTATCCCTGCATGGGTTGCCGAAGCTTCCTCACTCCTGATCGTTTCACCAAGGCCGGAAAAGGAAACATTCCAAATGCTTTGGATTATGTTCCTGGAAAGAACAAATACTATGGTAGATTCAATCAAGGTGTGGTGACAATCAATCTTGTTGATGTAGCCTGTTCTTCTGGAAAAGACGAAGAAAAGTTCTGGAAGATATTTGACAAGCGTCTTGAACTTTGCCATAAAGCACTTAGAATTCGTCACGAACGTTTGATGGGCACTCCTAGCGATGTCGCACCGATTCTTTGGCAAGATGGTGCATTAGCCAGACTTAAGCCAGGAGAAACCATAGACAAATTACTTTTTGATGGCTACTCTACGATTTCTTTGGGTTATGCTGGCCTTGCCGAGGCTGTCTACTACATGAAGGGTGTTTCCCACACATCGAAGGAAGGCGAAAAGTTTGGACTTGCCATCATGCAGATGCTCAACGACAAATGCAATCAATGGAAGAAAGAAGAGAACATTGATTATTCTGTCTATGGGACTCCGTTGGAATCGACCAC
>JBNMLQ010000261.1:0-1162 GCA_050874925.1 Candidatus Enterosoma sp.
GCCATGAACCCTTGAATCCGGTGTGGCCTGTGACAAGTACCCTTTTTCCCCTGTAAAAAGATAAATCAAGCATCGCTTAGTCCTTCCATGTCTTCCAGAGTGCCTTCCCACTGTTCCACAGCTGTTCCAGCTTCTTCTTTTCGTTCATGGTGTCCATGCACTGCCAGAAGCCCTTGTGGAGATAATATCCGAGCTGTCTGTTTCTGACCAGCGTCTGGATTGCAGTTTCTTCGAAGGAGGAATCATCCCCCGGAATCATATCAAAAACCTCTGGTTCCATAACCATGTAGCCAATGTTGATGAGATCTCCGTCCATGTCCGACTTCTCACGGAAGGCATTGACCGTGCCATCCTTATTGATGTCGACAACGCCCTTTGACTGGCCGAAGTTGCAGACGGAGATGGTCCCAAGCCTTCCGGAATGCTTATGTTCTTCCAACAGTGCGTTGATGTCCACGTTTCCAACGGCATCGCCATAGGTAACCATGAATGGCTCATCTCCTATGTATTTGCGGATTCTCTTGATTCTTCCTCCGGTAGCGGTATTCAAACCAGTATCAGCAACGGTGACGTTCCAGTCATCAAAGAAGTCCTTGTGGATGACTTCCTTCTTGTTGGTTCCCATGTGAAAGGTAACATCGTTGGTATAGAGATAGTAATGAGCAAAGTATTCCTTGATAACCTGCTGTTTATAACCCGCACAGATGACGAAGTCCTTGAATCCAAAAGATGCATAGATTTTCATGATGTGGACGAGAATCGGAAACTCACCAATTTCGACCATGGGTTTCGGCTTCAGATAGGACTCCTCGCTGATACGGGTTCCCAGTCCACCTGCCAGAATGACTACTTTCATGTTAGGACTCCTTTCTTGTATTTCTTTTAATGAATTGATGTGCCTTCAGCATTAAATTTAGAACGAATTTTGGAATAAGGCACATAGCAATGATGCGTGGGTATACATTATCATATTTTATTATAGATGATTTGTACTTTTTTGCATTTTGGAAGGTAAGGACGTTGTTGATTCGAAGACGCAATAGAGTCTTTTTGGAAACAATTGCGGCATTGTGAAGATCTTTGACGATTGCCTTTTTGACAGGATTGAATTCTGCCGGCAAAAGCTCCATTGAATTGTTGAATTGTTCGAAAGCGATAGAAA
>JBNMLQ010000262.1:0-1150 GCA_050874925.1 Candidatus Enterosoma sp.
CAAGAAGAGAGTCCTCATCGTCACCGATAAGTTCCTCTTCACTTCCGGCATGGCTGACAAGATTGTCAAGCCGCTTCAGAGACTTGGCATCCAGACTGAAATCTATTCCAATGTCGCACCGGATCCGACTCTTGCCTGCACCGAAGAAATCAACAATCTTTGCAAATATTATCAGCCTGATGCCATCATTGCCTTAGGCGGTGGTTCTCCGATGGATGCTGCCAAGATTGCCTGGGTCATGTATGAACATCCGGAAGTCAGCTTTGAAGACATGGCCATGGACTTCATGGATATCAGAAAGAGAGTCATCTCCTTCCCGAAGATGGGTGACAAGGCGATGCGTGTCTGCGTTCCGACGACTGCCGGTACCGGTTCTGAAGTTACTCCGTTTGCCATCATCACCGATCAGAGAGACGGAACCAAGTATCCTATCACCGATTATGAATTGATGCCGAATATGGCCATCATCGATTCCGACCTCATGCTCAACATCCCTAAGGGACTCACCAGGGCATCCGGTATCGATGCCCTGACCCACTGCATGGAAGCCTATGCTTCTATGTATGCCACTCCTTTCAGCGATGCTCTTGCCAAGGAAGGTATCGAAGAAATCTTCAAATATCTTCCGAGAGCCTATCACAATGGTGCCACCGATCCCGAAGCCAGAGAGCATATGGCCCATGCCGCCACTTTGGCCGGTATGTCCTTTGCCAATGCCTTCCTGGGCATCGACCACTCCTGCGGTCATAAGCTTGGCGCCTATCATCATCTTCCCCATGGTGTCTGCGTCTCTTTGATGCTTGATGAAGTCATGAAGTTCAACGCCGGTGAACAGCCTACCAAAATGGGTACCTTCCCGCAGTACAAGTATCCTCATACGCTCAGAAGATACTGTGAAATCGCTGAGATGCTCGGCATCACCGGAAAGGACGATGAGACCAAGTTCAAGAAGCTTCTCCAGAAGATTGACGACCTCAAGAGGGATATCGAACTTCCGATGACCATCAAGGAAGCCGGTGTCGACGAGACTAAGTTCCTTGCCACTCTCGATGAGATGAGCGAAGCTGCCTTCAACGACCAGTGCACCGGTGCCAACCCGCGTTATCCTTTGATTTCTGAAATCAAGACGTTATATCTTCAGGCATATTAC
>JBNMLQ010000263.1:0-1142 GCA_050874925.1 Candidatus Enterosoma sp.
CGTATCTCCTGGGTATTCGGAGTCAACGGACATAACTTCATCAAGACGATGCTGAAATTGTCGGATACACATAGGGAACTCAGTGTCGTCGACGATCAGATAGGTTCTCCGACCTATACGTATGATTTATCAAAGCTGATGTGTGATATGATGGTCACGGAAAAGTATGGTATCTACCATGCCACCAATGAGGGATATTGTTCCTGGGCTGAATTTGCCAGGTATATATTCGAGGTTGCCAGGAAGGATGTCATCGTCCATCCTGTGAGTACCATGGAATATAGGAAGCTTGTTCCCAACCAGGCAGATAGGCCTCTCAACAGCAGGATGTCAAAGACATCCCTTGATGAGGCAGGCTTTGCAAGGCTTCCTTCATGGAAGGATGCGGTGAGAAGATATATCGAAGAACTGAATAAGGAGGGAAAGTGATATGGCTACATTCCTAGTTACCGGCGGAGCCGGATTCATCGGAGGAAACTTCCTCCTTACCATGGTAGAAAGATATCCCAGTGATAGATATGTCTGCCTTGATGCTCTTACCTATGCAGGAAACATGGAGACTCTTTCTTCCATCATGGACAGGAAGAACTTCAGGTTTGTCCATGGGAACATCTGTGACAGGGACTTGGTGTTCAGACTTTTTGAAGAGGAACACTTTGACTATGTCATCAACTTTGCCGCAGAGAGTCATGTAGATAGAAGCATCGAGAATCCTGGAATATTCCTGACGACGAACATCCTGGGAACACAGACCTTGATGGATGCATGCAGGAAATATGGTATCAGGAGATATCATCAGGTATCCACGGATGAGGTATATGGAGACCTTCCTCTTGATAGGACGGATCTGTTCTTTACGGAGAATACGCCGATCCATGCCTCTTCCCCATATTCTGCAAGCAAGGCAAGCGCTGATCTTCTTGTCATGGCCTATCATAGGACATTTGGTCTTCCCTGTACGATTTCCAGGTGTTCCAATAACTATGGTCCTTATCAGTTCCCCGAGAAGCTGATTCCTCTCATCATCCAGAAGGCATCCAGAAACGAATCCCTTCCCATCTATGGAAAGGGAGAGAATGTCCGTGACTGGCTCTATGTAGGCGATCATAACAATGCCATCGATTTGATTGTCAGGACAGGAA
>JBNMLQ010000264.1:0-1136 GCA_050874925.1 Candidatus Enterosoma sp.
CTGTCACGAGCTTGTCATGAAGTTGCAGACAAAGTACGCCTTGAGCACAAAAGAAGCCATGGATCTTCTTTCCCCTTACCTTGCAAACGGCATCATCGACGATGCCTCCTACGCCCGAGACTACATCGAAGCCAAGTTGGAGCAGGGATACGGAAAGAACTACATCCTTGACAGGCTGAAGAAAAAAGGAATCTCCAAGGACATCTTTGAAAAAGAGGAAATCCTTTCTCTCTTCGACGATTCTGCCTTCGACATGGAAGAGATGATAGCAAGGATGGACAGGACCAGAAAAGATAAGACGATAGAACAGCGTAAAGAACTCCTTCTAGGCGCACTCCTGAGAAGAGGCTTTTCCTCCCGTGAGTCAAAAGAAGCCGTGGAAGCCTATTTTTCATCCTTCGATGAGGAAGAAAAACAAAAAGAAGAGGAAAATCGGCGCATTCTTATCAAAAGAGAGTTCCTAAAATGTTATAATGCTTTGCTAACCAATGGCACGGTTCCACGAAAGAAGAGAGAAACGATCATCCGCAAACTCCTTCTGAAGGGATTCCGTTACGATGAGATCATCAACGAAATGAAGGAGTATGAGTTCCATGATTAAAGATATTTTAGGAAACGAAGGGCTGATCAACGAAATCTTCATGGTCAAGCAGGTCACGGAAGCCACCAGCAACAACGGCAATCATTACCTTTCCCTGACCTTGCAGGATTCTACCGGCACCATCAACGCCAAGAAGTGGTCGATCGAGCCAGGTGACCTAGACATCTGTCAGGCAGGAAGCCTGGTGAGGATCCAAGGCATGTCCAGCGTCTATCAGGGACATCCGCAGCTGAAGATCAACGAGCTTGATTCCGTCGATGATTCCCAGGTCGACCTCTCCCGCTACATTCCCGTCGCTCCGATGAGGACGGACGAAATGAAGAAGAAGCTCCAGGAATATGTTTCCATGATAAAGGACAGCCAGCTACATGACCTTACCTTTACCATCCTGAAGGACAACCTTGACAAATATATAACCTATCCTGCTGCCGTGACTGTCCACCATGCCTATCTCGGAGGTCTTCTCTTCCACTCACTGAGCATCTGCTCCATGGCCCTCAAGGTCCAGGAACAGTATACCTATCTGAGCAAGGAC
>JBNMLQ010000265.1:0-1120 GCA_050874925.1 Candidatus Enterosoma sp.
CCTCCGATGTATCCTAAGATAGCGCATCCCAGGGAAATTCCGAGAATCCAATACTTGAAGTGCTTGATTCCTTTTCCATATCCTTTCCAGGTGAGATGGTTGGTCTTTGCAGTAGCAGGATTCTCTACGACGATGATTTTATTGGTCTGGTCTTTGTTATCCATTGTCTTAACCTCTATTTGTTACTGAAATGAATATTGAAATCATAGGATAAAAGGTAATGAATGTAAAGAAAACTTTTTTTGATGAAATCCTCTTGCCTGGGAAAGGAAGGGAAACCTGAATGATTCTCAGAAAAGATATCTTTTGTTTTCGAAGGTGCTGATAAAACAGGAAAAACAAATAAGAAAAAGGCAGCCGAAGCTGCCTAGCTGAGCAGATATTGAAGGTCTTCTTCGTTGAGGTTGCTCTTTCCCTGGGAAGTGTCGAAGATGTCGGCCAGGTCTTTTTTCTTTTCCTGAAGGGAAAGGACCTTTTCCTCGATGGTGTCTTTCATGACGATCTTGTAGACCGTGACCTTCCTTGTCTGCCCGATACGATAGGCTCTGTCGCTTGCCTGGTCTTCGGCAGCGACATTCCACCACGGATCGAGATGGATGACGATATCGGCACCGATCAGGTTGAGGCCGGTACCTCCGGCCTTCAAGGAGACAAGCATGACGTTCAGGTCGTCATCCTTCTTGTTGAACCGGTTGGCAAGTTCCAATCTCTTTTTTGCGGAGACGTCTCCGTCGATCCTTTCAAAATGGATGCCATCCTTCTCAAAGAGTGTCTTGATATGATCGAGAACGCTAGTGAAGGAAGAGAAAAGAAGAACCTTGTGTCCTTTTCCAATCGCTTCCTTTATCACGTAGATGGTATATTCCAGCTTGGAGGAGATGTCCTTGTATTCCAAGAAGACACTCGGATCGACACAGATTTGACGAAGCCTTGTCAATGCCGCAAGGACAGCCAATTTATTGACTTTGCCATTTGCGTCTTTTACATTCAAGGTGTTTCTTGCCTTGATGAAGAAGGCCTTATAGAGTGACATCTCGTTGTCGCTCATGGCAATCTTTTGGGTGATGATGGTCTTTCCCGGAAGATCATTTAAGACGTCATCCTTCTTTCTCTTGAGAAG
>JBNMLQ010000266.1:0-1112 GCA_050874925.1 Candidatus Enterosoma sp.
ACCCTGTATCGCGAAGCAAGAGAAGAAGACGACCTTGAAACGATGGAATTCCTTAGCTGGTACATCAGCGAACAGATGGAAGAAGAGAAGAATGCCAAAGAACTTCTTGGAAAATACGATCTCTTTGGCAAGGATGATTCTCTTGCCCTATATCAGTTAGACAAAGACCTCTCCAAATAAAAAACGGCCTTCCCGGTTTTCTGGGAAGGTCATTTTCATTAGGAATTGAGTGAGGAATAGAATGTATCGAGCAGCTTCTTTTGATATGCGTTGTCGAACTTGCCGGAGAGCAGATGTATGAGTCCTTCCTTTTCAAAGGATTCCCAGGATTCGACTTCATGCTTAGGAATGATGGGGAAGAACCAGACTCCGTTCTTCTTTGCTGCATCATAATCCCCGATGGCATCGCCGAGCATGATGACGTTCTCTTTGGCGTAGCCGCTTTCCAGTGCCTGGGAGATGATGGAAGCCTTGTTTCCGATGTCCTGACATCCGACGAAGGAGAAGCATTTCATCAGGTCAAGCCTTGTCCATTCTTCTCTGACGGCTTCCTTGTTGGCACTGGATACACCGATGAGGTCAGCAAACATCATGGCATATTCCAGGACGTCCTTCACACCGTCAAAAGGTTTGGACGGAGGAAGCGAAGATATTTTCTCGTTGACGAGCTTTGACCAGTCGATGGCTTTCTCAAAGAGAGACGTATCCTTTGCTTTTTCTATATATTTCCTGATGGAGGCTACGGAAAATTCCTTTGTTGTCATAACCCAGTCTTTGAAATCCTGGATGCCATCAAAGTGCATGCCATAGTTTTCTTCCATGAAGCAGCAGATATCATAGAAACCTTGGAATCGGTTGATGCCTCTAGTCTTCTCATAGAGGTTGATTTCAAGCCAACGCTTCAATATGGCATCCTGGTGCTCATGGATTCCAAGCGCTTCGATAAGCGCAGGACCGAAGCATTTCTCATGCTTGATGGTCATGGTATCCATGACGGTGCCATCGGAGTCGATGCATATCAGATAGTCTTTCTTTTTTGTAAAATCGAGCATATTTCATTACCTCGGAAAGTCTTTCATCGGTTTGGATTATAGACATGAGGAAATGATAAA
>JBNMLQ010000267.1:0-1099 GCA_050874925.1 Candidatus Enterosoma sp.
GCATGGAGATTCGTCCGTTTTGCCAGAAACGTCTGGCATCTTGATGGGGATGATGAGATGAAGCTTGCCTTGGCAGGAATCGAGAAGCTTGAGAAGTTCTTCAAGGACTGCGGTATTCCTTCCAGCCTTCATGAGCTTGGTATCGGTGAGGAACATTTCCGTGAGATGGCTGAGCATGCCAATCCGGGAGAATATCTTCTGAATTCCTTTGTTCCTCTTTCTACGGATGACATCGTTGAAATCTATAAGATGTCTCTTTGAGGTATCATCGGAACATAAGCTTGGACGATGACCTTTGTTCTTTTTTTGATATGATTCTTTGCGGCAGGGAAACCTGCCGCTTTTCGCAAAAAAACAGTTTCAAAAGATAATATTTTACTATTGGATAGACTTTCATTAAAATAATGAAAGGATACTATGAAAAAACAACAGTTGTTTGATATTCTCTACCAGGATAGAGATGTGATTGCCGTCAGCAAAAAATCCGGCATGCTTACCATCGGAACACCCAAGGATCCGGACCATAACCTGTATCATTACGTACGCGAATATGCCAACCTTCATCGTCAGAAGGTCTTTATCGTCCACAGGCTTGACAAGGATACTTCGGGAATCGTTCTCTTTGCCAAGAGCTATGAGCTCAAGGAACAGATTCAGAAGACGTTTGAAAACCGTGAAGTCATCCGCAGATATGAGGCTGTCGTCAGAGAACATCTTCCCTTGGACGTCGAAAAGAAGGTCGTCCAATATCTTTTCTATGACAAGAGAAGCGGAAGAGTCTTCGTCACGGATGATAAAAAGAAAGGTTTGGATGCCATCACCTATATCCGAAGCAGCAATTACCTGGATATCGGAACGGCCTTGGATATTGAAATCGAGACCGGAAGGCAGAACCAGATCCGTCTTGCCTTGCATGCCCTTCACTATACTTTGATCGGTGATGAAAAGTATGCACATGACGATTCCAAGAAGATGCTTTTGAATGAATATCATCTTGAACTGCCTGCTTATCTTCCTTTGAAGAAACATGTCTTTGAAACCAAGCCGTTATGGCTGTCCAGGAAGGCGAAAGAAGAATGATCATCACGATGGTCATCGA
>JBNMLQ010000268.1:0-1059 GCA_050874925.1 Candidatus Enterosoma sp.
GTGATGACGGTTGCTGCATGGTTCTGGGCGACAATATCTTCTATGGTGCAGGCCTTGGAAAGCATCTTCTTAATTCCGTAGATAGGGCTGAGAAGGGAATCTCAACCTTATTTGGTTACTATGTCAATGATCCGGAGAGATTCGGTGTAGTTGAATTTGATAAGGATAACAATGCCATCTCCATCGAAGAGAAACCCAAGAATCCAAAATCGAATTATGCCGTTACCGGTCTCTACTTCTATCCGAAGGGCGTGTCCAAGCTTGCAAGAAAGGTAAAGCCTTCCTCAAGAGGCGAACTCGAGATCACATCCCTGAACAATATGTATCTTGACAAAGGTCAGGTGCATGTATCTCTTCTCGGCAGAGGATATGCATGGCTTGATACTGGAACGATGGAATCCCTTCTTGATGCATCTACATTCGTCAAGACGGTGGAAGAACATCAGGGACTCAAGATATGCTGTCCTGAGGAGATTGCCTATAAGAACGGATGGATTACAAAGGAGAAGCTTCTTGAAATCGGAGACTCGATGAAGAAGAACGAATACGGACAGCATCTGATACATGTTGCCGAAGGGAAAATCAAATATTAACAATTTAGAGGTGTCATATATGCCATTCACATTCCATAAAACGGAGATAGAAGGAGTCTATGTCATAGAACCGAAGTGCTTCGGTGATGACAGAGGCTACTTTATGGAAACCTATCAGAAGGATACTTTTAAGGCCGCAGGTCTTGACTATGACTTTGTTCAGGCCAATCAGAGTAAGTCACATAAAGGCGTTCTTCGTGGTCTTCATTTCCAGACCAGAAAGCCGCAGGCAAAGCTTGTCAGGGCTGTTGAGGGTGAGGTTTATGATGTGGCCGTTGACCTAAGGAAGGGCTCAGTGACCTACGGAAAGTATGTCGGAGTCGTTCTTTCTTCTGAAAAGCATAACATGTTCATGATACCTAAGGGTTTTGCCCATGGTTTTGTCGTGTTAAGCGATACGGCCGTCTTTGAATATCAGGTGGATGATGTCTATGACCCGGGATATGAAGGCGGCATTATGTATAAC
>JBNMLQ010000269.1:0-1057 GCA_050874925.1 Candidatus Enterosoma sp.
AGCACCGTTGGTGACCTTCGTCAGGTAGTCGATCATGAACCTGACGATCAAAGGATCGAGGTTGAAGGCAGCATTGACGAAGATATCCAAGACGATGATGGCGATGAACCACTTCAGATAAGGCTTGATATAGAAGAGGAGACCTTTCAGGACCTTGGTGTCCTTCAGGGAGTATTGTCTTGTTTCGATGGATTCATCCATGTCACTTCACCTCCTTTTCCAAAGTCTGGAGTTCGCATAAGCCATGATAGAGGGAACAAGTCTTGTAAAGCTCTTCATGTGTTCCCTTGCCGACAAGTCTTCCGTGGTCGAGGACGAGGATGAGGTCGGCATTCTCGATGGCTGAAATCCTGTGCGCGATGATGAAAGTCGTCAGCTTATGCTCGTTTGAACGGATATGGGCAAGGATAGCCTTTTCCGTATCGGCATCGACGGCACTTAAGGAATCATCAAGAATCAGCATGTCCGGATTTTTGTAGATAGCCCTGGCGATAGAGACGCGCTGTCGCTGTCCGCCAGAAAGGGTAGCCCCTTTCTCTCCGACGATGGTGTCGTATCCTTGTAGGAAAGAGGTGATATCATCATCGACGTTGGCAAACTTTGCACTTGCACGGACTTTGTCTATATCGATTCTATCCGGATCCTTCTCCGAGAAGGCGATGTTCTCCTTGATGGTGCCAGAGAAGAGGAAACCTTCCTGGAGGACATATCCGATATGTTCTCTCAAGTCCTCGTGCCGATAGTCCATGATGTCCTTGTTATCGATATAGAGCATTCCTTTGGGAAGGTTGTATAGCTTTGGAAGAAGGGAGACCAGGGTGGACTTTCCGCTTCCTGTCCTACCGATGATGCCGATAGTCATGCCAGGCTTAGCTTCAAAGGAGATGTCATGGAGGGTTTCTTCTTCACCATCCGGATAAGAGAAGGAGAGGTGCTCGAAACGGACTTCTCCCTTCAAGGAAGAGACAGATTCGTTCTGACTGTCCTGGATGTCTGGCTTGCTATCCAGGATTTCGGCGATTCTCTTTCTTGCACCGGAACCTCTGGAGACAAGGTC
>JBNMLQ010000270.1:0-1055 GCA_050874925.1 Candidatus Enterosoma sp.
GCATCTTCCTTGGCGATGAAATCGATGAGCTCGTCTGAATGAAGGGCCTGCAAGAACCGGTCATTTCGATAGAAGTCCTTGGCAAGGGAGAAGATGTCGGAATAGGTGATGCCGTCAAAAGAGTATTCCATGGTTCCTCCTAGAATGATATGTGTAGGAACATGCCGATCACAAAGAAGACGAAGGTGATGAGGAAGGTGATGCCGGCAAGGGTCTCGAAGATGTAGTTCAAGGAATTCAAGACGATGAACGTCTTCTTTTTCTTGAGTTCCCTGACGTTGAGGACTTCGTTGAAGTCGACATAGGATGTCGAAAGCTTCGAGAAGTCACGGATGTCGTTCTTTAGGATGATCTTGTTGTTGATGGCTCCGCAGATGTAGTCATAGAGCTTTTCCTGTTGCTGCTGGATGTCCTGATAGACGCTTCCGGAGTTCTTCCTCAGGAATCTTCTTGCGTAGTTGTATGGTTCGGATATCTTCGACCTGTAGGTATGGAAGAGGACGAAGAAGAAATCAAACAGGAAGAGGAAGATGGGGAAGAGATAGGAGGCATAGGTCATGACCTTGTTGTATTGGGGATTGAAGAAGCACTCCCAATAGGGATTGAGCGGATATAGGAGGGTGAAGAGGAAGAAGAGGTTCCATAGGAAGAACATGCATCCGTCGAAGATGGAACGGACGAGCTCCCTTCCGTTGGATTCCTTGGCAAAGGCTCTCTTGTTGATGATGCGGATGGATTCGTTGACGATCTCATCCATGTCGGCCTTGTAATGTTCCGTCTTGTCCCAGATGATTTCCTTCTTCCTATCCATGGAGATGGTCTGGTCCCGGATGAGCTCATTGATGGAGTATGGCGTATTCTCATATTCGACGATGAGGTCACCGATAGAGGATACCTGTCCGACATAGTTCGGATCCAAGGAGAGGGGGTTGAGATAGAACTCCGGGAAGGAATGGAGGGCAAGATAGTTCAGCTTGGTCTCCAGGACAAAGGCTTCCTCAAGGCTGGTAGGCTCCATGACGAGGCTTTCGAACTGGCTGACGATGGTCTTGGCA
>JBNMLQ010000271.1:0-1047 GCA_050874925.1 Candidatus Enterosoma sp.
GGATGGTTCTGTGACATATCCGCATAGGACACCAGGGAATGAATTCATGGCAAGAAGTGCTCCTTCGCCTGTTCCACATCCGGTGATGACGAAGTCGACTGCCTTCGTGTTGAGTAAGATGGCAGCAAGGATACCGTTCTGTACATAGGTAAGAGGTTTGTCTTCCTTGTTGAACATACCGATGTTGACGGCTTCATAGGAATAGGTCTTGGAGACCTCTTCAAGTTCCTTGAAGATGATGGAATTCTTGTCGGCCTGGCTGTTTTCATTGATCAATGCGACTCTCATGGTATATCTCCTTTTTATTCATGACTTTCGACGACGATGAAATACGGACTGGTTGGGGAATTGAGGATGTTGACTCTGGTACATGCAAATTTGAAGCGGCTGAGACTGGAAAGATAGTCGACGACCATCTTTCCTTCCAAATCCCCTTCCTCATGTCCTGGATAGATGGCGATGTTGACTATGGCATCCTTGTCCATCAGATCCAAGGCAGCTTCGATGGCAGGAAGAGTAGTCTTTCTCAAGGTATAGATAGACTTGTCTCCTCCTGGAAGCCAACCCAGGTTGAACATCCCGGCCTTGAACTTCTCATGGACATATTCCTTGACCTTATGGTGGGAATCATGGATGAGGGTGTAGTTCATAGGACATCCTGCTTCTTTCAAATGCTTCGATGTAGAATCGATAGCCTGCTGTTGGATATCAAAGGCATAGACATGACCCTTCTCTCCGACTGTCTTGGAAAGAAACTCCGTATCATGTCCGTTTCCCATCGTAAAATCGATGGCGATATCTCCTTCCTTCAGATGTTTCAAAATGAAGTATTTATGTAAATCCAATAAATCAAGCATTCTCTACCTCCAATAAAAAGACACCTATATTTTAAGACCTGGGAAAGAGAGAGTAAAGAAAAGAGGAGGCTATCAAAAAGAAAGCACTCAAGAAATTAAATCATATCAATATGATATATGATGAAAGAATGAGATAAGAAATCGTGAAAAGTGATGTTGAATTATGATTTAAATTAGACAACATTATAAA
>JBNMLQ010000272.1:0-1043 GCA_050874925.1 Candidatus Enterosoma sp.
CAAACCGTATTATCTCTCCGACAGCCAGATTCAATGGGTTGAGGATACGATTTCCTCGATGACGCTTGAAGAGAAGATTCAACAGCTGTTCTTCATTCTTACGGCGGAAAACAACGAAGATTATTTAAAGAAGGTCACTGCAGAGTGCAAGTTCGGTGGTGCCAGATACAATCCGGGAAGCCCGGAGCAGATTCTCTCCCATAATAGGACGATTCAGGAAACCACCAAGATTCCATGCCTGATTGCTGCCAACACGGAAAGTGGAGGCAATGGTGCATGCCGTGGTGGAACGGAAGTCGGAAATGGCACCAAAATCGGTTCCACACATAATCCTGAGCTTGCCTATCAGATGGGATACATCTCTGCCTTGGAAGCCAAACAGATCGGTGTGAATACTTTGTTTGCTCCGATTGTCGACATCCATCACGACTTTCATAATCCTGTCATCTCCTACAAGTGCTTTGGAAACAATCCTGAGATTGTTTCCGAGATGTCATTGCAGTTTTTAAAAGGTGTTCAGGATGTCGGTTTGATTGCCTGTGCCAAACATTTCCCAGGTGACGGATATGACGAAAGAGATCAGCATCTGGCTCCTTCCATCAATCCTCTCTCCTGTGAAGAATGGGACAAGAGTTTTGGAAAGGTCTATTCTTCCCTTATCGATGCCGGTCTTCCGATGATCATGGTCGGTCATATCACGCTACCGAGCTATGAGAAGAAGTTCAATCCTGATATTCAGGAATATATGCCGGCCACCCTTTCCAAGGAAGTGGTCACGGATCTTCTCAAGGGAAAACTGGGATTCAATGGATTGGTCACCACTGATGCCACGCATATGGTTGCATTGACCTGTGCCATGAAGAGAAAAGACCTCCTTCCCAGGCTTATTCAGGCTGGATGCGATATGATTCTCTTCTACAACGACTATGATGAAGACATGTCCTTCATGATGGATGGATATCGTCAGGGTATCATCACGGACGAACGTCTTACGGATGCCTTAAGAAGAATCCTTGGTGTGAAATGCATGCTTGGATTTGATA